>JACSRH010000158.1 GCA_014879855.1 Caldilineaceae bacterium
GCCGAACTTCAACTTCATCGAACTGGGGCCGCGCGGCACGGGCAAGTCCTACTTCTTCAGCGAGTTCTCACCCTACGCCACCCTGGTCAGCGGCGGGCAGGCGAGCAAGGCGACCCTCTTCTACAACAACGCGCGGCGGCGCATTGGGCTGGTGGGCTTCTGGGACGCGGTGGCCTTTGACGAGGTGGCAGGCATCAACATCCGCGACGCCGACACGATCCAGATCATGAAGGACTACATGGCCAACGGCCGCTTCTCGCGCGGCGTGGAGGTGATTGCCGACGCCAGCATGGCTTTTGTGGGCAACATCGACCATTCCGTGCAGCAGGTGGTCCACTCGACCGAGCACGACCTCTTCATGCCGCTGCCCAAAGAGTTCGACCTGGCGGTTATGGACCGCTTCGCCTGCTATCTGCCCGGCTGGGAGATGCCCAAGACGAGCAGCGACTTCCTGACCAATAATTATGGCTTTATCACCGACTACCTGGCCGAAGCCTTCCACTACCAGTTTGGCCACACCAACCGCTACGAGGAGGTCAACCAGCGCATTCGCCTGGGCAAGGCGGTGGAAGGGCGCGACGAGAAGGGCATCAAGAAGATGGTAGCCGCGCTGCTCAAGATGCTCCATCCGGACGGGCCGCCGGACGACGCGGCCTTTGAGGAATATGTGGCCTATGCCGTGGAGAGCCGGCGCCGGGTCAAGGAGCAGATGAACAAGCGCAAGCCGGACGACGAGTTTGCGAAGATCAATCTTTCTTATTTTACCTCCGACGGCCGCGAGGTAATCGTCTACTGCCCGGAATCGAAGGAGGCGCGGGCGACACAGGAGCCGACGCGTAAAGGGCTGGACGGATTGGCAGAAATTCCTCATCAGCCAGTACACGACGCAGAAGTGGAGCCGAGCGCCGCGAGGCCGGAGGCCACAGCACCTGCGGCCGTGGCGCGGCTGGTTGAGGTTGCATTGAGTGGGGCGCCACCGTTGTCCGTCGAGGCACAAGCCGCAGAACCCTCTGCTGGCAGCGCAGAAGCTGAGTCCCCGACTGCGCGCCCCGCGCCGCGCTCATCGCCCCTAACCGAGCAGCACTATACGATTCGCTATGGCGACATCGGCCACAGTTACGACTCGATCATGGCGAGCTATCTGCAGGGCGCCAATGCGGTCGTGGTCGAGGATCCCTCTATCCGCATGCCGCATCAGATTCAGAACTTCGTGCGCTTCTGCGAGATGGTGGTCAGCCACTCGACGATCCGCAAAATCCAGCTGCGCACGGGCTACGACGATACGATCCAGCGCGCCGACGCGGAGAGCAAGCTGGCCGACCTGGCGCAGAGCCTGCTCGACCTGGACATCGTGCTGGAGGTGCTCTTTGACGCCAGCATTTACGACCGCGAGATCCGCCTGGACAACGGCTGGGTGATCAAGATCGGGCGCGGGCTGGACTTCTATCAAAAGCCGACCACCTGGTATGACATCGGCAGCAGCGACCTGAATCTGCGGCGATGTCTGGAAACCAAGGTGGATATTTTCACAGTTTTGTAGTTCACCTTCTGCGTAGTTCACCTTTTCCAACAAGTCGACTTCACATTGCTGAGCCTGCGCGCCAGGCGCTCCACCGCCTCTCTTCCGCCATTTGTTGTATCGATCCCCAACCATAACAGGTCACCTGGCTCATGCAATGTTTTATGCGCCGCACTACGATTGCTCATGAAAATTCGGAAACGCGTGTGCGGACGCGTGGACAATGGAGATGCAGATCACGGCGTTCAATCGTTCCGCACATGCAGCAAGCTCATGCGCAGAGGCCAACTTTGCGAAAGGAAACGACAAATGAATCTGCATGGGATGGAGACGCGGGTGAATGGGAGGGAGCCGCAGACCAGAGTGAAGGGCAATGCAGTGGCCGGGCAGGCGTTGCTCGCGGCTGCGCCCGAGGGAGAGGCTGCACCGGAGGTGGAGGCAGTGCCCGATCTGGCCGCGCTTTTTGCTACGGTGGTCCCGGAGGTGCAAGGCGCCGTCGAAGACAGCGAGGAAGAGGCAGGCAAGGCGCAGAAGACGCATAAGGGGCAGCCCGTACGCCGGGCCGACCAGACGGAACTGGTAAACCAGGCGGACTCACTGATCAACACGGTGACGCAGCTCAACCCGGCGCCGAAGTTGGTGCTGGAAGAACAACGGGTGCTGCCGGGTTATCTGGATGTGTGCGTGTTGCGGCGCAACGACCTCTCTGGCCTGATGTCACTGCACCAGACGCTGGTCGGTGAGAAGACTCAGGCGGTGAAGATGCAGGACGCGGCGCAGAAGGCGCTGACGATCAGTCTCTCCAGCCTGCGCGAGACAGAGCGGCGTCTTTTCTCCACGGCAGCCGATCGCATCATTCTGGGCGCACACGAGGAGGTGCAGCGCGGGCTGGGCGATCTGGTGCAGCAGGCGCAGCACATGCTTGCAGCCGCGCAGAAGGAGCGCTATGCACCACTGCTCGACAGCAACCGCTACGGCCCGGCGGCGCTGGCGGAGATCGAGGCGGAGCTGGTCTCGCTGAAGCAGGCGATGGCTGCGCGGGAGCAGTTGGGGAAGGCAGCCAAGATTTCGACCCAGCAGCGCGATGCGGCGGCCGCTGCCCTGCGCCGGGCGATGCAAGATCTGCGCAAGAACATCAGGCAGGTCTGGAAGCGCAACCCAGCGTTGGCGGAGCTGGCGGGAATTTAAGCGAGGTTTCTCCCGCACGCTGCGTGGCAGGAACCGAGCGAACAACGGGTTGCTCAACCCGCCGCTACGGTAAGCAACAAACTCACGACGCCGCGGAACGCGGCGCGAAGAAAACGGGGCGAGCGGCAGCAGGCTGCTCGCCCCGTTTTGTCGTTCACGCCATTTCGTTGCTGCTTCTCGATGGCGTCCCTCATGTTGGCGGCGCACGCTGGTTTTGAACTCACCAAAAGGATGCGACGCACTATCAAAGCGGCAACTGGTTGCCAGGCGCGCGCTTTTGCGTTAAGCTCTTGCCCACGCCGCCCCCTTTCAGATCCTGGCTGATGGCAAAGGCAACTCTTAGAAGCTGACTTGAAAATAATTTCTTACCGCAAAGGCGCAGAGAAGCAGAGGCGCAAAGGCGCAAAGACATTTTCATTCTCTCTGCGAACCTCTGCGTCTTTGCGCCTCTCTGCGTCCAAAAAAGGGCTTTTCAAACAGGGGCGTCTTTTCAAAGAATACATCCGTGAAAGGTCTGGGGAACTGGTCATTGAGTGAGCGTTTCCTGATTGCAGCCTTTGATTTATGGGGGCGCAGCATCCGTTCATCAGGAGCATCCACTTGCCGCAGCCGCTCATCACTACCGGCGACGATCTCAAAGCCAAAGCACTGTGCGTCCACGAACAGCTGGCGCCAGTCTATGGCGCGTCGATTCCCTTCTTCAGCACCAAAGACCCGCTGAGCAAGCTGATTAGTGCGCTGCTCAGCCACCGCACGCGCAACCGTGACAGCGGCGCCGTCTACAAGCGGTTGCGCGCCCCCTTTCCCATCTGTGTGCGGTGACGCGCGCGTCACCGCACACTCTCGCTCGACTTCCTGGCCGATCTCGATGTCGAGGCGGCGCGGGCGTGGCTGGAGCCATGTCGTAACCTTCTTCCGTCCCTACGCGGGTACTGAACAGGTGGGATTGGCTCGGTTGCAGGGTTTGCTCCGGCTCTAGCGGATTGTAAACGGCAGGTACAGATAGCGGTCATAGGTGACGACAGGCGCTGTCCCCGGACTCCAGGCGGGCGCAAAAGCATCTGTCTTCAGCAGGCGCAGCCCGCTGCCATCCCGGTTAACGATCCACAGGTCAGTCTTTTCTGCATCTCCATAGGGGTCCTCTTTTTGGCTGCGCTCGAAGACAATCTGCTGGCTATCTGGCGAGACAGAGAGCTGCCCGGCAAATTCACCTTCCAAGTTGGTCACCCGGGTGACCTGCTTTGTAGAAAACGTATAGAGGAAGATGTTGGCGCTGACAACGTATTCTGGATCGAAAACCCTTTCCATCACCGCGTAGACGAAACCAGAGGCATCCGGCAACCACGACAGGCCGAGTATCATGTCGGCGCTGTCGTGCGTCACCAGCGGGGCGCCCGGTGTGGCGCTGCCCTCATTCACTAGATATACGCTACGGCTGTCGTAACTGTTGCTGCCCACGTACAACAATTGGTTGGCGGTGGCAATGGTGGGGCCGTAGGCAAGATGGGAGACGAAATCGGACATGGATGACTGCGGCGCGCTGAGCAGCGGTTCGCCAAAATCGAGATTGGTGGCGTTGGTCGCAATGGCGCGAATGCTGTCGAGATTCAGCACATAGGCAGCCTTCTGTCCACCATAGCGCAAGGTGGATGAACGTGTTTCCCATACATCATACATGCTGAGCGGCCACACGTAGAGCGTGGGGCTGGTGACCGAGCCACCGGCTACAACGTCTACGTCCGTGAGCGCATCGATTTTCCGCCGGGCGCCCTGGAAGAATGCGCCCACTTGCTTTTCGCCCGCGCCCATGTCTGCCACGCTGGGGAAGGTGACTGTGGTGGATGCGCGCGGGGCCAGGTTGACCATCTGCGCGCTGGCTGCGCCCTGAAAATACACGAAGCCGGTAAACGATTCCGTGGAGTTGTTCACGACCGGCACTTGCACCTGCCCTTGCGGCATGCCCGCCAGGGCGGCGCAGCCGGGCGCCTCGGTCAGGCGACGGTATCCGCTGCCATCTGCATTCAACAGAAATACGTCGGCGTGGTTGATAGAACAAATGGCCTCGTGCGTGCTGGCAAAGACCAGCGCGCCCCCATCTGGCCGCCAAGATAGACTAGAGATATCGTCCGCGCCTTCCTGGTCAGCGCGGCCGGTGCTCCATAGCTGCCGGTCGCCACTGCCGTCTGCATTGATGATGCGAATTTCATTCTGGGTGAAGAAGGGAGAGTAGGCAATCTCGCCTGTGGCGAGTGCCTGGGCGCTGTGCAAGCTGCTCGCTCCCAAAAGCCCTGTAAGGAGCGCCGTAAGTAAAAGCACCTGAAAAACAAAGCGGATGCTGCGCATCATTGAAACCTCCTGTATTGGTCGCCGAATACTTTTTTACAATGTAACGACTTTGCAGTGTAACGACCGGAGCGTTTCAAAAGCGTTTGAAGAAGCGTTTATAGATGATCTTTTACAATTATTCTGCCTGGCTGATCACCGATGCCGCGGCAATGGCCTGCTCTTGTTCCATGTGGCGAGCCTGCTGCCAGGCGCGCGCAAAGGCGTCTGGCCCCAATCGCTCGCGCAGGCGGTCGAGCGCCTGCCGCACTGGCGGTTCGTCCGAAGGTGGCAGCGGAGTATTCGCCACTGCGCGCAGGGTTTCAGCCACGCGCAGCAGTTGCACCGCGCTGACCAGGAAGGCGTGATCCGCGGCGGGCGCTTTTGCGGCAGCCATGGCAATGCCCTCAAAGCTGGTCGCCAGACCTCCTCTGCTACCCAATTCTTGCCACAGCACAAGCGCCTGCCAGCAGTGGCGGTAGGCCAGCGCCGACTGACCCTGCAAGTGCGCCAACTGGCCCAGTTCGTTCAACGTGGTGGCGCTGCCGCGCTTGTCGCCAATTTCGGTGTAGCGCTGCAAGCTCTCGCCCAAGAAATGGGCGGCCTCGTCGAAATCACCCAGGTGCATGGCGGCCATACCCAAGTTGCCACACGAAATCGCCATCCCGCGCTGGTCGCCTAAGGTCCGGCGGGTAGCCAGGCTTTCCTCATATAACTGCCGCGCGGACTGAAAATCACCGCGCGCATCGGCAATGACGCCCAGGCTGTTCAGCGCGTTGGCAATCCCCTGCTTGTGATCCAGCGACTGGAAGAGGGTCAGGCTTTCGCGCAGGGTGGGTTCTGCAAGGGCATAATCACCCTGGGAGTAGGTCACTAAGCCCATGTTAAACAACCCCACCGCCAGGTCGCGCGGCTCGCCCAATTGTCGGTAGATTTCTAAACTGTCCAACATGCGCTCGCGCGCTTCCCCATAGTCGCTCTGGCTCCATGCTAGCGCGCCAGCTCCTTTGAATGCTTTGGCCCGCAGCGCAGAGCGTGCAAATCCCATTTCCAGCGCCCGGCGAAGCCATTCTCGGCCCTCGCGAAAGTACCCGCGGATATCCCAAAACTGCCACAGCGAATTCACCAGCCGCAGGGCAGTTTCTTCCTGGCCGCTTTCCACAGCCCAGTGCAGCGCCTTGCGCAGGTTGTCATGGTCCGCTTCCAGGCGCTGCAGCCAAGCGGCCTGCTGCGGGCCGCGCACATTGCGGTCAGCCTCCTCGGCCAGCAGCACGCAATATCCGGCGTGCCGTTTGCGCGTGGAGTCCACTTCTCCTGCTTCCTGTAGCCGCTCGTCCGCATACTGGCGAATCATTTCCAACAAGGTGTAGCGCGCCGCGTGGGCAAGCTCGCTCGCCGTCACCTTTACCAGTGAGCGGTCAATCAGGCGCGACAACAGCTCCAGCACCTCGCCGGCCTGCATAGCATCCTGTGCGTCACCCGGGCTGCAGCACAGAGCCACCTGCTCCGCAGCTTCCAGCGAAAAGCCACCTGAAAACACCGACAACCGCCGCAGGAGCATGCGTTCTTTTTCCGAGAGCAGCTGGTAGCTCCAGGCGATGGCTGCTTCGATCGTCTGGTGGTGTTCAGGCCCGCCGCCTCGCCCAGAACGCAGCAGGCGCAGCAGCGTCTCTTGTATGCGTGCGGCAATTTGCTCGGCGGTCATCATTTTCACCCGCGCGGCCGCCAGTTCAATCGCCAGCGGAATGCCTTCCAGATGAGTGCAGATTTGAGCCACAGCAGCGGCATTATGGGGCGCAAGGCGGAAGGTGGGCATCGCCGCTGACGCGCGTTCCACAAACAGCCGCACAGCCTCATAGCGACACAGGGAGTCTGGCGTATGTGTTTTGTGCGGCCCTGGATAACTCATGGGGGGTATGTTCCAGGCCACCTCCCCCGCAATACTGAGCACCTCGCGGCTGGTGATCATGAACCTCAAGAGGGGACAGGCGCGCAGCGCCGCCGAGATGAAATTTGCCAGCGCATCCATCACATGTTCGGCGTTATCCAACACCAGCAACAGCTCGTGCTCGCCAATCCAGGTGATCAGCGTTTGCGACGGGCTTGCTTCCAGGTTCTCCTGCACGCCCAGTGCGCCAGCAACCGCCTGGGTGATGCTGGCTAGATCTGTGCTCGCTGTCAGGTCCACCCACCACACGCCGTCAGGGAAGGGTTCCGTCTGCTGGGATGCGTCCTTGCGCAGGCGGGCAGCCACTTCCAACCCAAAGCGCGTCTTTCCCGCGCCCGGAGCGCCGGTCAGGGTCAGCAGCCGGTTGGACTGAAGCAGGCGCAGCACTTCTTCCACCTCTTTTTCTCGCCCGATAAAGCTGGTCAGTGGGTAGGGCAGGCTGCCTTTTGAGGCTGCCGGCGGGCCTGCTTTCGCTGGCGCAGGCTCGGTGGCTGGTTCCTCTAACAGCGCAAGGTATGCCTGGCGCGTGGCGGCAGATGGCTCTACGCCTAGCGCTTGCTCCAGCACCGCCGCGCAGGTGTGATACACGCGCAGGCCGCCTGTCCGGTCCCCAGATAGGCCGTGCAGCCGGATTAGGTGGCGGTAGATCACCTCATTGAGCGGGTCGTTGCGCAGAGAAAGCTGGGCATAGTCAATCGCCAGGCGGTGATCGCCCTGCGCTTCCAGCAGCAGCACCAGCCTTTCTAAAACATCCAGGTAGGCCTGGCGCAGTTCTTCGCGCAGCGGCAAGATCCAATCATCGTAGCAGCCGGGCAGCAGGTCGCCACGATACAGGTCGACCGCCCGCTGCAAGGCGGCCAGCGGAACGCCCCCGGATGATTTCGCTTCGGCCACGGATGCTCGAAAGGCTGCCACGTCCAGCCATGCTTCCTCACCGAGCGGCCATTGCAGCGCGCCATGCTCCTGCAAGATCCGACCTTCCAATGTCGGGAACGCGCTCTTCAGGCGATGGTGCAGGTTGCGCAAATTGGTGCGCGCCTGCGCCTCGCCAGTCTCCGGCCAGAGCTGAACGGCGATCTGCTGGCGCGGCTGGGGCGAGTCCTGGTGCAGCAGTAAATAGGCGATAAGCGACTGCATGCGCGGCGTTGCAATCGCCAGCGCCCGGCCGTCCTTGTCGAGGATATGGAAGCCCCCGAACAAGCGTATGTTCAGCATCATTCAGCACCCACCCCAGATTTGTTGAAAGGCAAGGAACTCCCCGCCGCGAACGCGCCAATCAAGTCTTGTCTATTAGAACATTATACCTAATCTGCAACTTTCGAGCGCGAACGAGGTCACTAAGGTCAAGCGGCGGCCGCCCCAGTTGCAGATTGATGAAAATGGCGTATGAAGATCGTGTACGCTTGCAGCCGTATATTCGATGCTGATCAAGCAGCACTTGCATTTGCCGAGAATCACGAGCACAATGATTTGCACCGAGATCACATGCTGCTCCTGATCAGGTGGACTTTATCCGACTTGAGCTTCTGCCCATTATGGTCCAGCTTGTGGCGGAGCACAGACAAAAGCACGCCAGTATACCGCTTGCGCCGTTTATGATGCAGGTATAACCAACAAGAAGGAGTCAGTGTTATGGATTTGTTTATCAACGATTACAGCGCCGGCCTCATTGAGGCTGCCGAAGCGCCCTGCCTGTCGCTCTACCAATCGACGCACCGGGCTTTTCCGGACAAACAGCAAAACCCGATACGCTTCCGTAATCTGCTGCGCGAGTTGGAAGAGTCGTTGCGGCGGGAGTACTCCACGCGGGATGTGCGGCCACTGATGGAGCCGTTTGAGCGCCTTGCCGAAGATGCGCACTTCTGGCGGATGCGGACGCTGGACGGGCTGGCGGTGCTGGCCGCGCCTGGGTTCTTCCGCGTGTACCGGTTCCAGCGCCCAGTGCCGGAACTGGCAGTGGTCGCCGACAGCTTTCATATCAAGCCACTGATCCGGATGCTTCAATCCGCTGACGGCTATTATGTTCTTGGCCTGGATCGGCAGCAAATCAGGCTTTTCGAGGGCAACCGCGACCAGCTGGACGAAGTCGAACTGGCGCCCAGCGTTCCACGCACCAGTGCGGAGGCGCCGGGCAAGGAGGATCGGGAAAGGCACTTCTCGACCTGGACGCCCGGTGGCGCTCCAGGGAGCATTCTCTACGGCAAGGGTTCCCAATCCGAGATCGTGGATACCGATGCCGAGAGATTCTTCCGCGCGGTGGATCACGCGATTTTGGAGCAGTACTCGCGCCCGTCAGGGCGGCCTCTGCTGTTGGCCGCGCTGCCCGAAAACCAGAGTCTCTTCCGGGGTCTCAGCCGCAACCCGCTCCTGCTGGACGAGGAGATTGACATCAACCCCAACGCATTATCTCTTGAGGATCTGCGCGACCGCGCCTGGCGCGCCGTCGAGCCGCACTATCTGACGCGGCTATCCGGGCTGATCGAGAGCTTCGAGACGATGAGCGCCCACGAGCTCGGCGATGCGGATTTGGCGCGAGTCGCCCGCAGCGCCGTTACCGGGCGGGTGAGGACACTGCTCATCGATGCCGACCGCCACATTCCTGGTCGGCTTGATGCCATGACCGGCGAGATCACCTACGATGACCTGTCCGATCCCAGCGTTGGTGATCTACTGGATGATTTAGGCGAACTCGTGCTGAAACAAGGCGGTGAAATCGTGGTCGTGCCTGCCGAGCGAATGCCGACAGACACCGGCATCGCGGCCATCTACCGGTTTTGAGCGACGGTCTGCCGGCGAGGGAGGCCGGCAAACCGTGCCGCACCATCAAAGTGCTTTGAGCAAAACACCGCGAAGTTAAAAACGCGGAAGAACTCAAGGGACGCATCCTACACGTTTGGGGCAACTACGCGGCATAACACCAATCTAACAAGGCGCTGCACCCGCCGCCGAAAGCGAAGCTCTCGGCGGCGGGTGCAGCTTGTCATTAGCCCGCTCTCAATCCTCCAAATGAGGCTGCAATGAGCATATTGATTCTCACCGCGCCAGGAGTTTGCTGCTGGACAAACCGGAATTCGCGTGTTATTATGGTACCGGTACCACATAGCGTGTTTAATTCATATCTCATCCATCATTTCCCGGCTGGGGCTGCGTTGTCGCCATCCGGGTGAACCTTGCGGAGAATGGATCATGTCCTTGTCAGCAGCTTCAGATTGGTCGATAGCCCCTGATGGCGTCGATGCGCGGAGCGTTCCACAGCGCAGGCTCTATACAGGCGCTCTCATGCCTGCCATCGGGTTGGGCACCTTCGGGTCGGACCATGTAACTGGCGCAGAGGTGGCCGAAGCAGTTAAAGGCGCGGCTGCGGTGGGCTATCGCCATTTCGATTGTGCGGCTGTTTACGGCAATGAGCATCTGATCGGGCCAGCCCTGCAAGAGATCATGGCCGGTGGGGTCCCGCGCGAAGAACTCTGGATCACCTCCAAGCTCTGGAACGACAAACACGCCGAAGCGGATGTGATCCCAGCGTTTATGAAGTCGCTCACCGATCTTCAACTTGACTACCTGGATCTGTATTTGATTCACTGGCCGTTTCCCAACCATCACGCACCGGGTGTGGATGTCACCTCGCGCGACCACGCGGCGCGTCCATACATTCATGCCGATTATATGAAAACGTGGCGACAATTGGAGATCCTGGTGGAACGGGGTCTGGTGCGCCATATTGGTGTGTCGAACATGAGCATCCCCAAGCTCGAATTGTTGCTGCGCGATGTGCATATCAGACCAGCCGCGTGCGAAATGGAGTTGCACCCCCATTTCCAGCAACCTGCCTTATTTGATTTTGTGCGTGCGCACGGCATCGAGCCGATCGGATACAGCCCGATTGGCTCGCCAGCACGACCTCCTCGCGACCGTATGCCCGGTGACACGGTGGATATCGAAGACCCGGTGATCGCGCGCATCGCCGCGCGCCTGGGCGTACATCCGGCTGTGGTGTGCGTCAAGTGGGCTGTGCAGCGCGGCCAGACGCCGATCCCATTTTCGGTGACGCGTCGCAATTATCTTGCCAATCTCCAGGGTGTAGTCAGCGACCCGCTTACTGATGAGGAGATGGCAGCGATTACCGGGATCGACAGACATTGCCGGCTGATCAAGGGACAGGTTTTTCTCTGGAAAGAGGGCCAGGACTGGCGCGACCTGTGGGATGAAGACGGTGTGATCGCGCAATAAGATTGAGCGTAGTGCGTGATACGCATTACGTATCACCTATTCTTAATATTTTGCATTAATTAAAAGGACAAAGAGCATATGAAAATGCGAGGCGTGCTGCTCCCTGGCGGGCGCAAGGTGGAGATCAAAGAGTACGATGTGCCGGAGCCGGGACATGGACAGGTGTTAATCAAAATGAAGGCGTCGTCCATCTGCGGCTCGGATATTCGCGCCATCTACCGCGAGCATCTGGGTCACGGGCCGGAAGGCTATCAGAACGTCATCTCCGGCCATGAACCATGCGGCCAGATCGTGGAGACCGGGCCTGGCTGTAAACGGTTCAAGGTTGGCGACCGCGTCATTCTCTATCACATCAGCGGCTGTGGCGTGTGCAACGATTGTCGCGAGGGGTACATGATTTCATGCACTTCCGACCATCGCGCGGCGTACGGCTGGCAGCGTGACGGCGGTCACGCCGACTATTTACTGGCTGAAGAAGACACCTGCGTGGCGCTGCCCGACGCGTTGAGCTATGTCGACGGCGCGCTGGTGGCGTGCGGCTTTGGCACTGTCTACGAGGCGCTCAACCGCGTAAAGGTTTCCGGACAGGATCGTGTGCTCATTACCGGGATGGGTCCGGTAGGCATGGCCGCCGGGCTGCTTGCCAAGAAGATGGGCGCTACGCAGGTGATCGGCGCCGACATTGCAGATTCGCGCCTGGATTTCAGCCGAGAAGTGGGCGCTATTGACCATGCCGTGCGCGCCGACGCCCCGGATGCGCTCGCTCAGATCAAGATGCTGACCGGCGGGTTTGGGTGCGAAGTGTCCATCGACTGCTCCGGTTCGCCGCAGGGACGGTTGTTGGCGTTGCAAGGCACGCGCCGCTGGGGGCGCTGCGTCATGGTCGGTGAGGGCAGCCGCGTCGACTTTGATGTGAGCCAGACTATCATCCACAATCAGATCACCATTTACGGCTCCTGGGTGACAAGCTTGGGTCACATGGAAGATCTGGTTGAGAAATTGGTCGAATGGAAGCTCAAGCCCGAGGTCATCGTTTCCCACCGGTTTACACTCGATCAGGCCGGCGAAGCCTATAAGGTTGCTGACGCGGGTCTGAGTGGCAAAGTTTGTATCGTGATGGATTAAACACAGGAGCGTGGACATTCACGCTCCTGACATGATTTACGCGGCTATGACAACGATTCGAGATGTAGCAAAACGCGCCGATGTGGCGCCTATCACCGTCTCGCGTGTGCTGAATAATTCCGGCTACGTAAAACCTGAAACGCGCGCGCGCGTCGAGCAGGCCGCGGCTGAGCTCCATTATGTGCCCAATATGCTGGCGCACAGCTTCCGCTCTAATCGCACCAACACGTTAGCGCTCGTCGTGACTGACATCACCAATCCGTTCTGGACGACCGTGGCGCGCGGCGTCGAGGATGTCGCCAGCGCGCACGGGTTCAGCGTCTTCTTCTGCAACACAGATGAAAACGAAGCGAAGCAGGCGCAATATCTGGCTGCGTTGTTGCGCCGCCGCGTGGATGGCGTGTTGCTGGCGCCGGCCACAAGCAGCGGGGCGGCGGTGCAGTCATTGACGCAACAAAAGGTTGGCGTAGTGGTCATCGACCGCCGCGTGGAAGGCGTCGCTGTAGACACCGTGCGCGGCGATTCGGTGGGCGGCGCCCATCAGCTTGTGCGCCACTTGACCGACCTGGGCCATCGACGGATTGCGCTGTTGGCAGGTCCGCGCGACCTGTCGGTAAGCCAGGAGCGCGCCGCCGGGTACGTGCAGGCGCTAGAGGAAGCCGCTCTTCCTAGCGACCCGGCATTGCAGTTGTTTGGCGCATTTTCGGTGGCGAGTGGCCGCGTCATGATGCAGGCGCTGCTGGCGCAGCCCGCGCGACCAACTGCCATCTTTGCGGCGAGCAACTTTATCGCAGCCGGCGCCTTGCACGCCATGCGTGAAGCTAACCTGCGCATCCCGGAGGACGTTTCTGTGGTCGTCTTTGATGACCTGCCTGATCCGTATGTTACAGAGCCGTTGCTCACCGTGGTGGCGCAGCCTGCTTATGAACTTGGACAGATCGCTGCGCAGCGGTTGCTGGAAAAAATCGGCCAATCGGAGCAAGGAGACGTTTGCGACATTCTGTTGCCGGTGCGTCTGATCATGCGTCGCTCAACGCAGGCTCCTGTATCAGAGGGCACAATGGATGGCTAAGGAGACTGGCATCTTTCAGATTGACACGCGCGCTGTAATCGATTACAATCCGAGGCGCCCAAAGTTTCTATACCCAGAACACCGAACCGGTGATAACGCTTTGTTTACCGTGTGGAAGCATGTATAATTCAAGGACAGCCACATGAATTTTGTTCCCATGTGACTATGATTGGTCTGCTCCTCCTCGTTCTGTAAGAGCTTGCGACAAGCATTGCCGCAGCCTTAACCAATGAATGTTCACGGCAGGCCGGCGCGAGACTTCTGTATCAACAACTCCACCAGGAGTTGCATTCTATTCCATGTTTCAAAGGGAGAATATCCATGAAGAACAGTCGAGTTGTCATGTTGTTGCTTGGTTTGCTGCTGATCGCGGCCATGGTCGGTGCGTGTACTGCACCTGCCGCTGCACCAGCCGCGCCGGCTGGCGGTGCAGAAGCTGCCACAACCGAGGCCGCGCCAGCGGAAGGTGAAGCAGCCGCACCGGTCGAAGGGGATGCTGCCAAGCCGTACATTCCGGTCATTTCCAAGGGGTTCCAGCATCAGTTCTGGCAGGCGGTGAAGGCTGGCTCCGAGCAGGCTGCTGCCGACCTGAACGTCGACATCACCTTCGAGGGCCCGGCGTCTGAGTCCGAGGTGGACAAGCAGATCGAGATGTTGCAGGCGGCTCTGGCCAAGAATCCGGCTGCTATCTGCCTGGCTGCGTTGGACACCAAGGCTGTCATCCCGTTGTTGGAAGAAGCCCAATCCAAGGGAATTCCGATTGTCGGTTTTGACTCTGGCGTGGACAGCGACATTCCGGTTGCCACAGCCACCACGGACAACATTGCCGCCGCGGCGTTGGCTGCCGACAAAATGGCCGAGCTGATCGGCGGCGCGGGCAAAGTGGCGGTGTTGGTGCACGACCAGACCAGCCGCACTGGCATTGACCGCCGCGACGGGTTTGTCAATCGCATTGCTGAAGCCTATCCCGACATCGAGATCGTCAACATTGATTACGGCGCGGGCGACCACCTGAAGTCCACCGACCTGGCCAAGGCCGTCATCCAGGCCAACCCGGATCTGAAGGGCTACTTCGGCGCCAATGAAGGTTCGATTATCGGCGTGCTGAATGCCGTGGCCGAATTGGGCAAAGAGGGCGAGATCGTGGTGATCGGCTATGACTCCGGCAAGCAGCAGATGGATGCCATCCGCGCTGGCACGCAGGCGGGCGCTATTACTCAGAACCCGATCGGCATCGGCTACAAGTGCGTCGAAGCTGCGGTGAAGACGCTCAACGGCGAAAGTGTGGACAAGATCATCGACACCGGCTTCTTCTGGTACGATGCCACGAATATCGACTCGGATGAGATCAAGCCCCTGCTGTACGAGTAAAGTGCGGTAGCGTGCTTATGGCTTCCAGGCGGAATTATCCCGCCTGGAAGCCTCCTCGTTGTGGCTTTTATGCTGCGCTTCCCTGCTGTTCCACAGTCATTAGACAAATTTCACATCTGAGCTTGTTTAGAAAAAGGACTCTTCATGGGTGAGGTTTTGCTGAGCATGGAAGGGATCGATAAGTCCTTTCCTGGCGTACATGCCCTGGATCGCGCGCAGTTTGAACTGCGCACCGGCGAAGTGCACGCGTTGGTGGGTGAAAACGGCGCCGGGAAATCGACCTTGATGAAAATTCTGGCCGGCATTTATGCCAAGGATGCGGGTGTAATTCTCTATCGAGGGCAGGATGTCGATATTCCAAATCCACGCACCGCGCAACACCTGGGCATCAGCATGATCCATCAGGAGCTAAACCTGATGAATCACTTGACGTTGGCGCAGAATGTCTTCGTTGGGCGCGAACCGCGGCGCGGCTTTGGCTTGATGCTGGATGAGTCCAAAATCAACGCTCAGACGCAGGGATTGTTCGACTCCATGCGTTTGCGGCTCGACCCGCGCACCAAAGCCGCTGACTTGACAGTGGCCAAGCAGCAAATGGTGGAGATTGCCAAGGCGCTTTCGTTCAACTCGCAAGTCCTGATCATGGATGAGCCGACGGCTGCGCTGACTGACGCCGAGATTGAGGAGCTCTTTCGCATCATCCATCAACTGCGCGAAAAAGGCGTGGGTATTGTCTACATTTCGCACCGTCTCGAAGAACTGAAACGAATCTCAGACCGCATCACCGTGATGCGCGACGGCCGCTATGTAGACACGGTGGACGCCGCGACCGTTACAATCGACCGCATCATCAGCATGATGGTGGGGCGCACGATTTACGAATCTGCGCCGGAGGTTCCCGAACAGCCAAGCCAGGAAGTTGTGCTTGAGGTGCGTCACTTGAATCGCGGCGCGGCCATCAAGGATGTCAGCTTCAAACTCAATCGGGGCGAGATTCTGGGGTTTGCCGGGTTGATGGGCGCGGGGCGCACCGAAGTCGCGCGTGCGGTTTTTGGCGCGGACGCAGTGGACTCAGGCGAAATCTTTATCAAAGGCCAGCAAGTTGCCATTTCCAGCCCGCGGGATGCAGTTGAGCACGGCATCGGCTATCTGTCTGAGGATCGCAAGCGCTATGGGTTGGCAGTGGGCTTGGATGTCGAATCCAACATTGCGTTGGCGTCTTTTACCCAGTTTACTGAGATGCTGGGCATGGTGAACAGCGACAAAATCCGGGCGACGGCAGACCACTACGTGAGCGCGCTTGCAATCAAGACGCCAAGCATTCAACAGCGCGTGCGCAATTTGTCGGGCGGCAATCAGCAAAAGGTCGTCATTGGCAAATGGTTGACGGCTGACACCGAAATTCTGATCTTCGACGAGCCGACGCGCGGCATCGATGTAGGCGCCAAAAGCGAAATCTATCGTTTGCTCAACGACTTGGCGGGACAGGGCAAATCGATCATTATGATCTCCTCTGAATTGCCCGAGATTCTGCGCATGAGCCATCGCATTGTGGTGATGTGTGAAGGGCGCATTACTGGGGAGTTGACCGCAAGTGAGGCCACCCAGGAGGGCATCATGCGCCTGGCCACTCAGCGCAGTGTCATTGTGGCCAATAACGGCTCGCCAGCCAACCCAATAGAAGCGAAGTAGGTGTCATGATGGCAACAGCAGAAACTACACTCAAACCGAAGCAGTCCATCTTACAGTCCAGCGCCGCGCAGAAGTTGCTTGCCTTTGCTGCGTTGATCGTCATCTTTATTGTTTTTTCCCTGCTTTCGCCCTTTTTTGCCACCCCCGAGAACATCGTCGGTATTTTATTAGCGACGGCGGTCAACGGCGTATTGGCGCTGGGCGTGACTTTTATCATCATTACGGCCGGCATTGATCTGTCGGTGGGTACGGTCATGACTCTCTCTGCCGTAATGACCGGGTTGGCCGTGACGATTGCGGGACTGCCCGTGCCGGTGGGCATTGTGGTGGGGATTTTGACGGGCGCCACGATCGGGCTGTTCAACGGCATCGTCATCTCGCGCATGAGGATTCCGCCTTTTATTGCCACGTTGGGCACAATGATGATTGCACGCGGCCTGGCGCTCGTGCTGGCTACCATTGAAACGGGAACCATCAAGCCGATTTACTTCAACGACACCCCGATCTTTCGCCAGATCACGATGAGCTCGATCCTTGCCCCGTTGCTAGACCCCATTATTCCGGGCTTCAATTTTCCAAATGCTGTGCTGATTCTGTTTATCGCCGCACTGATTGCGGCCTTCATCCTGGCAAAAACAGTGCTCGGCCGCTACGCCATTGCGATGGGCAGCAACGAAGAAGCGACGCGCCTCTCCGGCGTCAACGTCGCCAACTGGAAGACCGCCGTCTATGCGCTGGGCGGCACCTTTAGCGGTCTGGCCGGCGTCATGATCGCCTCACGTCTGAACTCGGCGCAACCAGCGTTGGGGGTCGGCTACGAGCTGGAAGCCATCGCCGCGGTGGTTATCGGCGGCACTTCACTCAGCGGCGGTGAAGGCACGATCCTGGGCACGATCATCGGCGCCTTTATCATCAGCACGCTGACCAATGGTCTACGCATCATGAACGTGCCGCAGGAGTGGCAGTTTGTCGTGACCGGCCTGATCGTGATTCTAGCCGTCTACCTCGACATTTTGCGGCGCCGTCGCCTGTAAGTCAAAATGCTGGTCTCAGCCCCGGCTCACCCAATGCACATCGATTTCAGCGCGTTGGCTGAGCCGTTCGGTCAGTTCGCCGATATGGAACTGAAGATGGCGCATGTTGTAGAATTGCACTTCCACCTTGCTTATCGCAAGCCAGTGAAAGCCGGAGGGCGCGCTGGGTTTGGGGGTTGCCAGATGTTTGACAGCCTGGGCTTCACACTCGTCAAGCAAGCCCAGCAGTTCAGTCTTTGTGTATGGCGTATGGGTCGTCGCGTCCATCAATTCGACCTTGTCGCGGTGGCTGGCCCACGGTGTGAACACACCATGCGATACTTTTGCCTGAAAATCAGAACCCCAAGCTGGCGCAAGTCGCCTCGATACGTTGGAGCAACTAGGTGTGAAGTACAAACTGGCAATCTTTGATTTCGATGGCACATTAGCCGACTCGTTTCCCTGGGCTGCAAGCGTTGTCAACCAATACGCTGACCGCTATAGGTTCAAGCGCATTGAGCCGGCCGATCACGCGGCGCTGCGCAATTACGATGCGCGCAAACTGATGCAGCATCTTGGCGTGCGAATGTGGAAGGTGCCTGGCATGGCGCGCGATGTGCGCAAGCGCATGGCACAGGAGATCGACAAGATTCCGCTCTTCCCTGGCGTCAGCGAGATGCTGCAGGCGTTGGTGGATCAAGGGCTGATGCTGGCGGTCGTCAGTTCAAATTCTGAAGCCAATGTGCGCGCCGTGCTGGGCCCGCAGAACACCGCGCATTTCACCCTCTTTAATTGTGGGGCGTCTGTTTTTGGTAAGGCGCCCAAATTGAAATCGGTGATGAAGAAGTGTCGTATGTCGCCAGAGACAGTCATTCTGATCGGCGACGAAATCCGCGACGCCCACGCCGCGCATAAAGTCGGCATTGATTTCGGCGCGGTCACGTGGGGATACACAAATCCAGAGGCGCTGCTTGCGCTTCACCCGCACGAAATTTTTGAGTCTGTAGAAGAGATCGCGGCCAAGCTTGGCCGCAGTCAGCCCCTGTAAAACAATAGACTCAGGCGCTTCAGCTCCCTATTCGATCTCCGTCATCTCTGTATAATGCACTTCGCTCATCTGGCGCAGTCGATCGGCGGCCTGTTCGGCTGTGATGTCGCGCTGCGGCATGCCCAGCATTTCATAGCCAACCATAAATTTCTTGACGGTGGCGGAGCGCAGCAGCGGCGGGTAGAAATGAGCGTGAAGCTGCCAATGTGGATGGCGCTGGCCGTCGGTCGGCTGGCCGTGCCACCCCATGCTGTAGGGGAAACTTGTCTCAAACAGATTGTCGTAGCGCGTCGTCAGCCGCTTGAGGATATCGGCGAGCGCATCGCGTTCGTCGCTGGTGAGCTCGGGCAGGCTCAAGGTGTGGCGCCGCGGCAACAGAAGCACTTCAAAGGGCCACACAGCCCAGTAGGGCACGACGACGACCCAATGCCGATTCTGGACTACTATCCGCTCGCCAATCTCAAGCTCCTGCGCTAGATAATTGAGGAGCAGCGGCTGACCGTGGCGCTCGAAATAGGCGCGCTGTTGCTGATCTTCCTTGGCCGGCTCCACCGGTATGGTGTGGTTCGACCAGATCTGACCGTGCGGATGTGGGTTAGACGATCCCATAACAGCACCCTTGTTCTCGAAAATCTGAACGTAGTTGATGTCGGAGCGCGCGCCAAGCTCCTCGATTTGCTGCGCCCACACGTCGACGACGCGCCGCAGATCACCCAGCTCCATCACAGGCAGCGTCAAATCATGGCGTGGGCTGAAACAGATCACGCGGCAGACGCCCGTCTCGGCTTGCGCCTGGAGCAGTTCACTGCTGCCGACCTCGCCGCGCGGCCCGTCCGGGAGCAATGCTGCAAAGTCATTGTCGAAAACAAAGGTGCTGACAAATTGCGGGTTGCGCTTGCCGCCTACGCGCACATTGCCAGGACAAAGATAACATTCCGGATCATAGGGCGGGCGCACCTCGGGCGCGCTCTTTTCCACCTGACCCTGCCAGGGTCGCTTGGTGCGGTGTGGTGAAACCAGCACCCAATCCCCGTTCAAGGCATTGCGCCGGCGGTGAGGGTGTTCGATCGGGTCGAATCGCAGCGTCATTTTGGGTTCCTTCTTTATTTTCCTGCCGCGTCCATTGCCAGCGCAATCGCGCCCAATACCCCGGCGCGATTGCCCAACCCGGGCGGCACAATATAATCGTCGATATGTTGTTGGATTTCCGCTTTTTGCACATAGCCGTTGAGCAGCTTCTGCACTTCCTCGCGCACCATCGGAAAGATCTGTTGCTGATCCATGACGCCGCCGCCCATAATAATGCGCTGGGGCGACAAAGTGACGATGATATTGGCGACGCCGAGCGCGAGATAATGCGCCTCCAGCGCCCAGGCTGGGTGATCCGGCGTCAGGTCGCGTCCCTTCATCTGCCAGCGCGCCTCAATTGCTGGCCCGCAGGCTAAGCCTTCCCAGCAGTCGCCGTGATAGGAGCACCAGCCAGGATAGGGGTCGCGGGCCAGGTTGTGCGGGATGCGCATGTGTCCCATCTCGGCGTGCATCATGCCGTGCAACAGGCGGCCGTTGACCATGGCGCCGCCACCTAGCCCCGTGCCAATCGTCAGGTAGACGAACGTGTCCAGTCCTTGCGCCGCGCCCCAACGATGTTCGCCCAGCGCGGCGCCGTTGACATCTGTATCAAAGCCAACAGGCAAGTGCAAAGCCGTCTGTAGGCGTCCGACGACATCGGCGTGCGCCCAGTGCGGTTTGGGCGTCGTCGTCACGTAGCCAAAGGTTGGTGAAGCCGGATTGGGGTCGATCGGGCCGAAACACGCCACGCCGATAGCCTGCAATGGCTCGTCCATCTGGTGCGATCTGAAGAAGTCGATGGCTTGGGCCAGCGTTTCAGCGGGTGTGGTCGTCGGGAAGCGAATTTCGTCGCGCAAATCGTCGGGCCCGCTGGCGATGGCGCAGACAAATTTCGTGCCGCCCGCCTCGATCCCACCGTAGAGTGCCATTTTGCCTTGCTCCTTGCTGTGCGCGGTGATGGTTGATCTGCGCCTCTCAGCGCGGGTGAGGAAGCCGCGTGTGAAATGTTGAGGCGTAGCTTTGCTTTGATGCAAGTTTACTCTGAAGGCGCAATTTCAACCAATGCCTGACCATTGGTTAGTTCAGCCAGCGCCGCGCGAAACGCGCCGATCTGGCTGAGCGGCAGCTTGACGCGATAACTTGCATCGAGGCCAAATTCCTGGGTAACGAGAACCGCCTCGAAGTCTGGCGCCAGGCGCTGAAAAGGGGTGATGGCGGCATAGTCGATCACGACGTCCAGCAGCGCGGTGGGCACGCGCTCTATCGTCGGCAGCGTGGCGAGTGCAAGTTGCACGCCGCCGCTGTAAGCTCTGACCAGCCCGCCTACGCCCAGCAGCGTCCCGCCAAAATAACGAGTGACTACTGCCACAATGTCGCCGATGCCGGCGTGGAGCAGCACGGTCAGCATGGGGCGCCCGGCCGAGCCGTGCGGTTCGCCGTCGTCGCTCATGCCGATTTGACTGGTGCTGCCGGGAGGTCCAACCACATACGCCCAGCAATTGTGCGAGGCAGTGGAAAATTCGTCGCGCACGCCGGCAATGCAGGCGCGCGCCGCTTCCAGCGTGGGCGCGTGGGCAAGCGTTGTTACAAAGCGGCTGCGTTTGATCTCTTCCTCGACGCGATGCATCGCTGCCGGTGTAAGATAGCGATCCGAAGACATAGGCTCGGTCTGTTTTAGCCCGGTAATCTCCACACACCAGACCTCTGTCAGAAATCTGGTGTGGAGCTAACGGCGTGGTATTTTCCGGTCAGACAATTTCGTCATCGTCGAGGTCGTCGAGCGTTTCTTCGGCTTCAAAATCATCGTCGTCGAGGTCGTCGGGAAGGGTATTTCTGGCGCCTTCGAGCCGTGTATAATCATCCAATTCATCTTCGTCATCATCATCAAGCCCGTACCCGGCAAGATCGTCCCATTCCTCGCTCTCGTCGTAGGCGATATCGACCTCGATCGGATAGGCGCTGATTACCTCCAGCTGCACACCGCAATTGGGGCAGATGATGTGTTGGCCGAGCCGCACACGGCTCCCGATGTTCAATTCGGCGTCGCATTCGACGCACAAGGCTGACATATCCAAATCCTTTCGTTTGAATGAACCTATATGCAACGTAATAGCACGAAATCGGAGGCGGCGCAAGAGCCAATCGCCGCCTGAACGCCATTTTCCTACAATTCACGTTGACATTGCCTGGGCGCCGCGCTACAATCTATGCACAAAGCCTTCCATCTAAAGCGTAAACTTTGCTCATGTCAATTCATGTTTCCTATCTAGCCGAAGAAATTGACGGCGTTGCTCCCGGCGTGCGCATCATTGTGCCAATGGAGGGGACGCCGCAAGCGCAACGCGGCAGTTTTTGTGCGTTGGTCGATCTGCAAGGCGTGCCGAATGCAGAGGCGTTAGTTGAGCGGGTGTTAAGCGCCATGCAGCGCACCTATTATTCAGAGCGCGGGACGCAGTCACAAGTCATCACAGAGACGGCGCGCAAAGCACAACTGATGCTGTCCGTCGAGACGCAGCGTTTGACCGCGCCCTGGAGAGCCGGTGTGATCTGCGTTGGCGTGATGGCGGACCGGATGGCGTTGGCCGGTCTGGGCAGTGCCTTTGCATTGCTGACCGCCGAAGACAATTCTGTCGGCGTCTTTCCCGCCGATCGTCTGGCGTCGCACAGCGCGGGCAAAAACGTAAAGCTCGAACTTTGGCCGTTGCACCGTCAGAAAATCATTGGGCCAACCTCCATGATCGCCGGCAGCGGAGATTGGCTGGACCTGGTGTCGGTGCGTACATTGGCGGCCACAACTGCCTATGTCGATGCCGGCAGTTGCACGGATGCGGCTGAAGGGCTGCGCGGACAGGCGGGCAGGCAAGATGTGCCGGGTGTAGTCCTGGTGATCGACCCCGGCGCCTTACCGCCATCTGCACCACCGCCTTCGTCCGCGGGCGACGACGAACCGCCCGCGCCGACGGCAAAACCAGCGCCGACGGGTGGTTTGCCCACCGCGGTCAACGCGTCGCCGCCGGTTGTGAGTGCACCCAACCCAGCAACGGCGGACGACGACAATGACGCTGCGCCGCGTCTTCAGTTCGCGGCCAGCTCCGCGGCGATCAATGCTGCCAGCTCCGCGGCGATCAATACAGCAGCGCCCGCGCCCGCGGCAATGCGTGCTGAGGCGTCTCCGGCTTCAAGAACATCATCAGCCCGATTGGCGGCCGAAGCAGTGGCGGGCGGAGCAGTGGCGGGCGTCGGCCGTGCTCGATCTTTTCTGGCGAGTATGTTGCCGGATCGCACCGCGGTCGCGACGGCGCCTCTGATGGTGGAGGCGGCAGTGGCCAATGCGCCGGCATACACTTCAATGCCGCCCGCGCCTTCCAAGGTGCGCCCTGCCGCCGCGCCATTTACACCTCCAGGACCGGCCACTGGCAGCCGTGCGCGCGTGCTTATTGCTGGCGCGGTGATCCTGTTGTTGCTGGCGCCTGCCATCGTGGGTGCGCTCTACTGGCGGCAAGGCGCCGAAGGGCGCGCCGAAGCGGACACCATGCTCAATCTCGCTGAAGCCCGCTATACAAGTGCAGCCGAGGCGCTCGATCAGGCGGACATGCCCGTGGCGCGTGCGATGCTGACTGAGGCGGAGACATTTGCCCGCCGCGCCGAGGAAATGAGTGGCCGCACTGCGCGTAGTGACGAATTGCTCACCTTGATCCAGCAGGACCGCAAGCTGGTCGAACGCGTCTCGCCGCTTTACGGCCTCACGCTGCCGCTCATCACATTTGATGATGGCGTTGCACCGCGGCAGGTGCTTGTGACGGGGCAGGATATCTATCTGCTTGACGCCGGGCGCAATGAGATTGTCACCTATCGATTGGCTTCGGATGGCGAAAGCCTTGCCGAGGCGGCCGGACAGGTGGTGCTGCAGATGGGCGATACAGTGGATGGCGTTACGGTCGGCGTCCCCATCGACCTTGCCTGGCAGCCGCCTGTCCCTGGGGTTGATGATAAGTCCAGCCTGCTTGTACTAGATAATCGCAACCACATCTTCCGCTACAATCAACAGGTGGATGGGGCGTCTGCCGTCGATTTTGGCGGTGATGCAGGGTGGGTGCGCGCTTCGCAGATCGAGACCTTTCTGGGATGGCTTTATGTCGTTGATGAAGGGGGAAATCAGATCTATCGCTATGATATTGGTCGTTATAATGTGGCTGAGCCGTGGTTCCAGCCCACGACGCAGGTAAATCTTGCCAACCTGCAAGCAATGCACATCGATGGCGATATCTGGCTTTTGTACACTGACGGCAAAGTTGTGCGCTATCGCCAGGGTGAACAACTTCCCTACAGCCTGGACAGCAGCATCGCTTTGCCCGCGGATGCCGCTGATCTGTGGGTGGGGCAAGACGGAGACGATGCGATCTATCTGGCTGATCGACTGGCGGAGCGTATCCTTGTTTTCGACAAAGAAAGCGGCGCCTATCTCGAACAATTCCAGGCCGCGGAAGGTTCTCCTCTACGCGATCTCCGCAGCCTTTTCGTTGATCGCGCGCACAGTACGCAATACCTCCTGACTGACAGCAGCCTCTATCAGGAACGGCTCCCGCGCTAGGATGTAAAGTGATGCGTGATGCACAACTATCACGACCCACGCATCACCCATGGCGCATCGCCCATGGCGCATTACCCATGACGCATCACGTAAGCTCCAATCGACCTCTATCTGAATTGTTGCCGTTTGTGGGCTTTGATATACTCAGTGCGTATGTCAGAGCAATTTCGCTTGCACTCATCTTCTCCGCGCGATCCGCATCGCTTCGGTGCACGCCGCTTAGCGATCATCGTTACAGCGGTGTACGCGGCCGCCATTCTGGCTTTCGCCTTGATGCTCGGCGTCCGCGTGCATGATTGGGCAAAACAACGCATCGTTCAGACGTCGATTCTCGCCGAAATTGTTGATGCCCCGCTGATCGCGCCCAGCGCAGTCA
This sequence comes from Caldilineaceae bacterium, assembly GCA_014879855.1. Lineage (GTDB taxonomy): Bacteria > Chloroflexota > Anaerolineae > Caldilineales > Caldilineaceae > Caldilinea. The sequence goes on from JACSRH010000158.1 coordinate 24,564, forward strand.
GCGCGGAGCTGGCGCAACCCGCCGTTGAACAATCAGCGGGAAATCGCGAACCTGTTCAGGCCGTGGCGGCCATTGCCGAAGCAGAACCAGCGCAGATCCTGAGCATTTTGCTGCTGGGTACGGACGAGCGTCCCGATGAGTATGGCCCTTCACGCACCGACACGATGATTCTGCTTTCGGTCAACCTAGATACAGGCGACATGGGCATGCTCTCGCTGCCGCGCGACCTGTGGGTGCCAATACCTGGCATGGGCGTGACAACCAAGATCAACACGGCCTACATGCTAGGCGAGTTGCAAGCGTATGCTGGCGGCGGCGCACAACTCGCCAAAGACACGGTGAGCAGCTTCGTGGGGCGTCCGGTCGATTACTTTGTACGCGTCAATTTCGACGGTTTCCGTGAAATCATTGACCTGATCGGGGGCGTCACCGTCACCGCGCCCAATACGATCCACGATGAGGAATATCCGACGCCCGATTACGGCGTGGAAACTTTCCACCTTGACGCGGGCACGCATCTGCTGGATGGCGAAACCGCGCTGAAATATGCCCGCACCCGGCACAACGACGGCGACTACAGCCGCGCGCGCCGCCAACAGGACATTATTCGCGCTGTGGCGCAGCAGGTGATGAACGCCGGCATGATCCCGCAACTTCTTGGCAAGGCGCCACAACTTCTCGCGACCATGCAGAGCAGCATTGAAACCGACCTTCCCATGCAGCTTGGCTTTGACCTGGCCCAGCGTTTTCAGAACCGCGCGTCCGGCCAGGTGCAACAACTCGTGCTCGACAATCGTTACGGCGAAGAGACCTTCAGCAGCGAAGGGGCGTGGATTTTGCTCCCGGATCGCGCACGCGTCCGCACCGCACTCAACGCGTTCTTTACCACCATCGAATCGCCCGTCGCTGCGCAGCAAGTGGCAATCGCCGATCCGGCGACAGTGCGCATTGAGATCCTTAATGGCACGACCTTGCCCGGGGCAGCGGCGCGTACGGCCCAACTTCTGCAACAGCAAGGATGGCAGGTCGCCTCGATTGGCGACGCCGACCGCAGCGACTATTCGCAGACGATCGTCATCAATTATGGCGTGGCGGACGCGGTTGCGGCTATGGTTTCCACCGATTTAAGCCTCAAACCTGCGCAGGCGCAGATCAATGGGCTGGCTGTTTCTGCGCCTGTCGATATTCGCATTGTCGTCGGGCGTGATATTCTCGCCCTTCTGCAATGATCTTTATCTGACCTGCCTTTCCGACAATTGAATTTGCCAATTTGTTTCTTGGCGCACTGTAAAATGAGCGTTGCATAATTTCCAATGCTCGGGTAGGATTTCCACAGTCCAAGAAGATGTTAGCCATCCTGTGGCAGTGTCGTACGCGGCGGTGAAGGATACGCGCTAGTGACCTGTCATTTATTGCCTTTCATTTCACAAGCCAGGTTTCCGGCAGAAACTTGGCTTGTGAATATCAAAGAATCCTCTTTGACGAGCCGCTGGTTATTTTTTAGTTGAATCAGAACAAGGAGCGTAAAACCGATGAAACGTCTGTGGACCTTGATGTCGATGGTGTTGTTGATGAGCCTGGTGCTGTCGGCCTGTGCGACGCCTGTGGCCGCGCCGCCCGCGCCGGCAGGTGAGACCGCCGGGGGAGAAGCAAGCGCCAGTGCTGGCGAAGTGAAGGACTTTACCACCTGGTATCAGTATGACGAGAACAACGAAGATCCAGCCAGCGACGAACGCGTCGGCAATCAGTATCTGCGCGATACGATTCCGGCTTTTAACGAGGCTTTTGCTGGCAAGTGGAACTGGGTCAACCAGCCCAAGGCGTGGGATCGCATGGCCGCCGAGCTGGTTGCCGCGGTGCAGGCGGGCGGCGATGTGCCCGATCTCTTCGAAATGGGCAGCGGTCAGGTCACGCAGTTCTACCGCAACGGCACGATGCAGGATGTGAAAGAATGGGCGAGCGCCCAGCCGTGGTTCGCTGACTTGGACCCCAGCGCGATCGCAGCCTGCACTGGCCCCGACGGGGGGCTCTACTGCGTTCCGGTGGCTGAGCGGCCGCACCTGGTCTATGTGTGGAAAGACCGCTTCCCGGAGGGTTTCCCCACGACCCCAGATGAAATGCTGGCGGAAGGCGAGCGGCTGAAGGGCGAGGATCTCTATGCGATGACCTTCTTTGGCTCGACCGACTTTGACGGCGAGGGCGCCACGCGCGGCGTCTGGATGACGATCTCCTCCTTTGGCGGCACGTACGATGACGGCGCGGGCAATATGCTGCTCAACACGCCAGAGAACGTGGCGGCCGTCGAATTCCTGCGCACGATGGTGCAGAGCGGCTATGTGCCGGAAATTGCCTTTGCCGGCGGCTTCCAGGAGGAAAACGCGTTCAAGGATGCGTCGGCTGGCGCCTTCCCAACCGGTCTGTTTGGCTATCGCTATGTCAATCCGCTCACCGCGCCCAATGGCAATGAATACACCAAGGGCAATGAGGAAGACATGCTCGACGCGATTACCGCTGGCGATGTGATCCTTTCGACCTTTGTGGCGCCAGAAGGACAGACGCCTGGGTGTGAAGTGGCCGTAGCCGGCTTCGGCATCCCAGTCGGGGCCACCAATCCAGAAGCCGCCTTCGATTACATCAACTGGATCATGAGCCCAGAGCAAAATGTGACCTGGGTGTTGACGGCAGGCGGCGGCTATCCCGCGCTGTTGACTACGCGCGAGATGGACGCTTTCCAGACGCCCTTCTACCAGCAGGCAGGCAAGGTGCTCAGCGCCAGCGCGTGCCGGCCGTGGGCTGGATCGATGGAGCGCCCCCAGGAGGCGCAGCCGCTCATTATGGACGCCGTCTATAAGCTCATCAAGGAAGACCCAACCGCCGACATCGCGACGACGCTGCAGGCGGCGCAAGACGAGTACAACGCCGGCAACTAACTGCTGCCTGCTCTCCATAGATTGCGCAGATTTCACAGATAACAGGTCTATGCTCGCTGCCCTGAAATCAGTGGAATCTGCGCAATCTGTGAATGATTTTCTCGCTGTTCAACATTGGCTCCACCATCCATTGCTGCTGAACTCCGCGCATCATTCCGCTTAGGCAACGCACTTCGATGCAACAAACGACAATCCAAAAACGATCAAGACGCTGGCTCCGGAATATGCTTCCCTTCTGGCTGATTCTGCCCACCGTCGCCGTCTTGTTTACCATCCAGGTTTATCCTGCCCTCTACACCGTGTGGCTCAGCCTTCAAACGAGAGAGCCGCAAGGGTGGCGCTTTGTCGGCATGGACAATTTCCGCCGGCTTTCTGGGATGGGAGTGTTCGGCGAGAGTATCGGACATACGATTGTATTTCTAGTTGGCTATGTTTCGTTGACATTGGTGATCGGTTTCTTCATTGCGCTGCTTTTGAACCGCAAGTTGCGCTTTTCCGGGCTGTACGTCACCTTGTTGTTTATCCCCTGGATCATCGCCGACATCATTGTCGGGATCGTGTTTCGCCTGCTCGTCATGCCCGACTACGGATTGCTTTCCGGGATATTGCAAAACCCGGCCCTTTTTCCTCCCAATGGGCTTTCCGTCCTGACCGCGGTGCCGCCGGCTTCCTGGGTCGGTAACTTTCCCTTTCCGCCCGCGCCGGCCATGGTGTATTTGATCATGGCGGCGTCGTGGCGCGCGCTGCCGTTTATCACGCTGCTGCTGCTGGCGGCCATGCAAACGGTGCCGACCGAAGTAGTCGAAAGCAGCCGCATCGATGGCGCCAATGGCTGGCAGATCGTGCGCCGCATCATGATCCCGCTGATGCTGCCGACCTTGGTGGTGGCGATCTTCAGCCTCACCTTGAGCGGGATGAACGGAGTGGGCATGGTTTTCAGCCTGACTGGCGGCGGCCCTGGTTCGTCCACAGAGGTGTTGAGCTACATGTTGTACACGCTCGGCTGGCGTCAGCTTGAATTTGGGCGGGCCGCGGCGCTGGCATTGCTGATCGCCGCGGTCAACTGGATCTTGATCTTTGCCACCTTGCGGGTCACGCGTGTTGAGGAAAGGAATAACTGAGATGCCTTCCGTATCACGCAAACGGTGGAATTCGTGGTTGGTCAACGGCGCGCTGATCCTGATTTGTCTGATCGCATTGCTGCCAGTAGCCACGACTGTCCTGATCTCTTTTAAGGGCGAGCGCGACATTATCCGCAAGCCGCCAAATTTCTTCCCGTGTGACACGCCCACCCGCGCGTTTGACCCGACCGCTTGTCGCTGGGCGATCGAAGGGTATCAACGCGTGCTCGCGCTCAAGCCGGCCGACGACGGACTGCTGCCCTTTGCGCTGACTGGCAACATCGTGCGTGTCTACATCCCCAATTCGTTGTTGTATGCGACGACGACCGCGCTGCTGGTGGTCTTTCTGGCGGGAATGTCGGGCTATGCATTCTCACGCTACCGGTTTCGTGGCCGCAATCTGCTGCTGGTCGGCATCCTTGCCATCACAGGCGTGCCGCTTCTCACCAATCTGCTGGCGCTTTATCAGATGGGCGTCGTGCTGCGCAAGGCGCAGCTCCCCTTCTACGACGACCGCATGTTCCTGGTGTCGGTCTACATGGGCTTCTTCCTGCCGCTGAGTGTGTGGATTGCCAAAGGCTTTTTTGATGCTATTCCGCGCGAACTCGAAGAGGCCGCGCTGATCGACGGGTGCAGCCCGTTTGGATCGCTCCTCCGCATCAGCATGCCGCTGGCGTTGCCAGGGTTGATGGCCGTCTTTCTGCTGACTTTTGTCAACGTCTGGAATGAATTTATCGCTGGCTATCTGCTCGTCGCCAAGAATGAATTCAAACCGGCAATGTTCGGCATCTACGAATTCTTGGGACAAAATATCATCAATCTGCAGGTAGTTGCCGCGGCCTGCATCCTGATCGCGCTCCCCATCGTGGTGATTTTTGTCTTTGCGCGGCGCAGCTTCTTCAGCGCCATGATCGAGGGTGCAGTCAAAGGCTAAGCGAAGGTTCTATGATGGAACAAGGCATGATGCGCGCCGGCGTCGAGTCGGCGCGTTTTGCAGGACAGGTCGCCGTGATCACCGGCGCTGGCGGCGGGATCGGCGGGGCGTGCGCGTTGCGTTTTGCCCAGGAGCAGGCGCGCGTTGCCTGTCTCGACATCGACGCGGCCGGCAACGCGCAGCGCGCGGAACGCTGCCGCGGCCTGGGCGTCGAAGCAATCGCCCTCCCGTGCGACGTGACGGACGCCGCCGCGGTGGAGGCGACGCTCGCCGCGGTCGCTGCACGTTGGGGCGGGATCGACATTCTGGTGGCGTCGGCGGGCGTCTACACTGGTGCGCCGTTGGAAGAGCTTGCCACGGAGCAGTGGCTCACCACCCTGCACGTCAATCTGACTGGCGCCTTTTACAGCAACCGGGCGGTCGCGCCCTATCTGCGCGCGCGCGGCGGGGGCAGCATCATCAACATTTCGTCGATGGCCGGCAAGACAAGCTGGCCCGCTTCCGCCGAGTACTCCGCCTCCAAAAGTGGTCTGATCGGCCTCACGCGCTCGGTGGCGATGGAGCTTGCGCCCTATCGCGTGACGGTCAACGCCATCTGCCCCGGCAACACGCTGACCAATATGGTGGCTGGCGTGGCGGCGAGGGTCGGCGCGCGCGATGGCCTGTCCGCGGACGCGTGGTTGCAGCAGCGCGCCAAGGATTGTCCGCTGGGCCGGCTCGCCCATCCCTGGGAAATGGCTGGCGTCGTCGCGTTTCTTGCCTCGCAAGACGCGCGCTATCTGACCGGACAGGCAATCGAGGTGGATGGCGGGATGGTGATGTCGTAGGAGTTGCGAGTTGCGAGGGGCGAGTTAGGAGGGCGGCGTTCCTGGGAACGCGGGCGTCTCGCCCGCCGCGGCTGACGCCTGCGGCAAAGCATGATAATTCAGATAGTGTTTGAGAGTGCGAGCTCATGTTTTATACGGGATATCTTGACTTCTGGTTCACCGACCGGTCGCTGGTTGAGCGGGTGCAGCCATTTGTGGCCCTGGGCGTGCACGATTTTTGCGTCTTTGCCTGGCGCCAGGCTCCCATTGCCGAGCTGACCGCGACGTGTGCGCAGTATGACGCGCGCCTTTTCTCCACCTTCGACGGAGAAATGGGCGCGTTGGCCGACCCCGCGGACAACGCACGCACATTGCGCACCTGGGCCGAATCGCTGGAAATGGCTGAACAGCATCGCATCGCGTGTCTCTACATCTTTTCCAACCAGATCGACCGCATCGATGGTCGCGAACGCGTGCGCGCGCTCTCCGGGAATTTCAGCCAGGCTGAGCAGTACGCCAATCTGCTGGCGCAGACCGAACGCATCCTGCGCCTGGTCGAGCAGACCTCGGTCGAAGTGCGCGTCGAGTGTCTCAGCCGCAACCATTTTGTCGGCGCCATGGCGGTGGATACGCCGCAGGTGGCTGTGGACTGGGTGCGGCGTATGCACCATCCGCAATTTCGCTTTACCTTTGACGCGTATCATCAGCAGCGCGGCGCCGGCGATCTGCTGACCACGCTGACGACCAGTTTCGACGTGATCTCCGGCGTGCACATCGGCGATGCGCCGACGCGCCAGGAGCCTGGCACAGGCGAGATCAACTTTACCAACCTTGCCATCTCGCTGCGCAAGCTTGGCTACGACGGCGAGATCGGGTTAGAATTTATGCCCTCAAAAGACGAAGCCAGCGCGCTGGCCGCTGTGCATCGGCTCTTCCCACTTACTGAAGATTAAAATTTTTAAAGACTTTCTGGAAGGAATGACTTATGCCTGCACGCCGTAATCGTAAACCCAATATCGTTCTCCTGGGCATCGACTCGTTGCGTCGCGACCACATGAGCTGCTACGGTTACCCGCGGCTCACGACGCCCCACATCGACCGGTTTGCCCAGGAGAGCGTCCTCTTCGAGCAAACTTTCAGCGCCTATATTCCGACCACGAGCGCCTATGCGTCGATGCTCACCGGCCAAGATGTCTTCACCACGCAGGTGGTGGCGCTGCGCCACAAGGGGCCGCTGCGCTCGGAAGTGAAGACGCTCCCTGAACTGCTGCGCGACGAAGGCTACGCCACGACCTGCGTCGGCTTTACTGGCAACCCCAGTTCGCGCGGTTTCGACAAGTATATCGACTATCCAAGCTGGGGCAGTTGGAACGAAGGCCGCAGCCCCAAGGCGCAAAGCCTGAACGAAGTTGCGCTGCCCGAGCTGGATCGGCTGTCGCGCAAACGCGATCCCTTCTTTTTGTTCTTGCGCCACATGGATCCGCACTCGCCCTATCTGCCGCCCGCACCTTTCGAGCGTATGTTCTATCATGGCAATGAGTTCGACAAGCGCAACAAGTCCATGGAGCCGGTGATGGACTTCAAACCCTTCCGCGACTTTTTCGCCAGTTGGATGCCGCCGGGCGTCACCGACAAGGAGTACATCATCGCGCAGTATGATGGCGCCATCGCCTACATGGACGCCGCGATTCAGAGCATCTTCACCGCGCTGGCGGCGCGCGGTCTGGCCGAAGACACGATCGTCGTCATCAACGGCGACCACGGCGAGACGCTTTACGACCACGATTGCTACTTCGACCACCACGGCCTGTACGAGCCAACGCTCGTCGTCCCGCTCATCATCCGCTACCCGGGCAAGACGCCGGCGGGTGTGCGCGTCAAGGGCTATAACCAGCACAAGGATTTGGTTCCCACACTGCTTGAACTGGCCGGCATCGAACGCGAGGATGTGAGTTTCGACGGGCGCTCGCTGCTGCCCATGGTGCGCGGTGAGGTGGCGTCCCACGCGAGCGAGTTTTACATCACCGAGTGCACGTGGATGCGCAAGCACGGCTGGCGCACGCCGAACTGGAAGCTGATCGTGGCGCTGGAGCCGGACTTCCACTTCAAGCCGCCGGTCGAGCTCTACAACTTGGTCGAGGACCCCGGAGAGACAATCAACCTTGCCGAAGCGCAGCCGGAGATCGCGGCCGAGTTGACGCGACGCATGGAGGCCTGGATCGCGCAGCGCGAGGCGGAAACCGGCTTGCCCAACCCGATCTATAACCAGCCGGGGTGGCACGGCGACCCGAACATTGACTATTTCACCAGCTCCCAGCAAGCTTACGACACCCTGCACATCGGCGACCCGACGCAGGCGGCGCGCTTGCAATCGAGATCAAGAGAGTAATTTTATCAACCCGCACCAAGGAGAACCATTCCATGCTTTCCCAATCCCAGATTGACGCCTTTAACGCCAATGGCTACGTCAACGGCGGCAAAGTGTTGAGCGACGATGAAGTCGAAGTCCTGCGCAGCGAGATCATGCGCACCATTGAGGAGCGCGACCGCGCCGATGTTCCCCAGCCGGTCATGGTGCACAATTTCTCCAAGGACGAGGGGGCGCCGGTCTGGCAGATCGTCGACATCTGGATGTCCAGCCCGCCCTTCCGCGCCCTGATCAGCCATCCCAAGATCACCGAAGGGCTGGCGCAACTGACCGGCGCCAGCGAGCTGCGCATCTGGCATGACCAGATCCAGTACAAGCCCGCGCAGATCGGCGGCGTCAACATGTGGCATCAGGACGCGCCCTACTGGCCGATCATCGCGCCGATGACCGAGGTGACCGGCTGGGTGGCGCTCGACGACGCCGACGAGGACAACGGCTGCATGAGCATGGCGCCCGGCTCGCACCTGTGGGGCAACAACATTGACTTTCTGCACACGCTCAAGAACTACGAGGATATGCCCGCCGAGTTCGACGGCCACGAGATCAGGGTGGTCCGCTGTCCAGTCAAAAAAGGCGAGGTGCACTATCACCACGCGCTGACCTGGCACGGCAGCCATGCCAACAAAAGCGGTCGGCCGCGCCGCGCGGTCGCGTTGCATTACATGACCGGCGACACGCGCTACGTCGCCAGCGGCAACCACGTGATGAAGCCATATGTCGAAGTGGCCGATGGTGAACTGATGCAAGGTAAATACTTCCCGAAGGTTTATCCGATCGCGGAGTAACGGTTGCAGCCAGCTAATATTTTGCTGATCCATGTCGATCAGCATCGTTTCGATTGTGTGGGCGCCAACGGCCATCCTGCAGCGCACACGCCTAACCTTGATCGCCTGGCGGCAGAAGGCGTGAACTTTACGCACGCCTTCTGCCCCATCGCCGTCTGTATGCCGGCGCGCACCTCGCTGATGACCGGCCTTTATGCCACGCAACATGGCTGCCTCGTCAACGACGGCGTCGAAGGTTACTGCCCCGCGCGCAGCGAGCTGCCAACGTTCAGCCGCGCTCTCAAAGCCGCGGGTTATCGGCTCGCACATCTCGGCAAGTGGGGGATCGGCCTGGGCGATGATCCCACCGCGCTGGGCTTTGATGATTACGCGCCTGCGTCTGCCTACCGCGTCTGGCGCGCAAAGCAGGGGTTGCCGCCTCCGCCACGCGCCAACACCTGGTTTGGCGAAGCCGATCCCGCGATCACGCCGGAGCAGAGCGCGCTGGGCTGGGGCGCCGGCCAGGTGATCCGCCTGCTCGAAGAAGCTGCGGTCAGTGATCAGCCCTTCTTCATCCGCTGGGACCCAGAGGAGCCGCACCTGCCGTCGATCGCGCCCGAACCCTTTGCCTCGCTGGTCAAGCCTGCCGATGTCCCACCCTGGCTTAGTTTCCCCGATGCCCTGACTGGCAAGCCTTCCATCCAGCGCCAGCAGGTGCGCTCCTGGGGGCTTGAAGGCTGGACGTGGGCGCAGTGGGCGCCGACTGTGGCGCGCTATCTTGGCGTGGTGGCGCTGATTGACCACCAGGTCGGCCACATTCTGGCCGCGCTCGACGCGCTGGGGCTGGCAGAACAGACGCTCGTCGTCTACACCAGCGACCACGGCGATCTGTGCGGCGGCCATGGGATGATCGACAAGCACTATGTGATGTATGATGATGTGATGCGCGTTCCGTTGCTTCTGCGCTGGCCGGGATATTTGCCCGCCGGACGCGTTGAGGACGCCTTCGTCACATCGGCGCTCGATCTGGCGACGACTTTCTGCGCCGCGGCCACTATCGAGCCGCCGCCTACGTTTGAAGGCTATGACCTGTTGGCGCTGGCGCGCGGCAATCAACCACAACGGGAGATGGTCTTTGGCAGCTATCACGGCGCACAGTTTGGCGCGTACAGCCAGCGCATGGTGCGTACGCGGGTATGGAAATATATCTGGAATCCGACAGCCGAAGATGAACTTTACGATCTGGCTGGCGATCCGGGTGAATTGCGCAACCGCGCCGTTGATCCTGCGTGCGCGCAGACCTTGCAGAGGCTGCGCAGCGAACTAGCAACGTGGATGGCCGAAATCAAGGACCCGTTGTTGAACGAATGGACGCGGCGGCAATTGCTTGAGGGTAAAAAGCTGTGAACACACAGATTTTCAATAAAGCAAATGGTTAACGCAGTGGCGGTCGGCGCGTCGTCCCTCGCAACTCGCCCCTCGCCCCAAAATTGTTGGGAGGAAAAGCCATGATTCGTGCATGTGTGATCGGTCTGGGGCCGATCGGCAACCGGCACGCCGGCCTGCTCGTAGCTGACCCGCTGGCGGAGTTAGTGGGCGTCTGCGACATTATCCAGGAGCGCGCGGACGCCGCCGCGGCGCGCTTTGGCGCGCCTGCCTTCTACGATGTCGAGCAGATGCTGCGCAGTTTGGCGCCCGACCTGTGCATCGTGGCAACGGGCGGCGAGGAATACGGCAGCGACCATTACCTGCCCACGATGCAGGCGCTGGAGGCCGGCTGTCACGTGCTGGGCGAGAAACCGATCTCCAACCGCATCGACCAGGCGGAGGAGATGGTGGCGAAGGCGCGGGAAAAGGGCGTCTGCTACGGCATCAACCTCAACCACCGCTTCACGCCCGCCGCGCGCATTGCCAAGCGCTGGCAGAACGAGGGGCGGCTGGGCCATCTGCTCTTTGTCAACATGAGCATGTGGATCATGAACCCGCGCGAGAGCTCGCCCTACTTCCAGATCAAGGCGCTGCACCCGCACACGGTCGATGTGATGCGTCACTTCTGCGGCGATGTGGAGGCGGTGCAGTGCTTTGCCACCACCGCGCCCGGCCGCAAGATCTGGTCGACGGCCACCTTCAACATGCGCTTCAAGAATGGCGTCGTCGGGGTGCTGACCGGCAGCTACGACATCGAGCGCGGCCATCCCATGGAGCGCTGCGAGGTGGCAGGCACGAAGGGGCGTTTCGTGATCGAGGACATGTACCGCGAGGTCACGCTCTACCCGGCGGGCGACCTGGAGAAGCGCGTCTACTCGAACCCGGTCTTTGGCGGGATGCGCGACTTCGAGGAGACCTTCCTCAACCGCCAGCATCGCTTCCTGGAGCAGCTCAGCGAAGGCGCCAAACCGGAGGAGATCGACGGCTCCGGCGCCGAAGGGCTGGCTGCACAGAAGGTGCTGGCCGCGGCCATCGAGTCGCTGGAGAACGAGACCGTCGTCTACGTGAAGTAGTCAGTAAACGCAACCACGAAGTCACAAAGGCACAAAGGGTCACAAAGCAGGGGACGTGCAACTTCTTTGTGCTGCTTTGTGACCTTGGTGGCTTTGTGATTCATCTTGGAAACAGTCTGGCAAAAGGGTGAGGGAGACGAACAATGAAACTTGGTGCAAATTCTGTTTTGTTCGGCGGCTATCCGCTGGAGACCGCTTTCCGCTACTTGGCGATGGCCGGCTACGACGGCATCGAACTCTCGGCCATCGAGGGCATGAGCGAGCATCTGGTGCTCGACCGCTGGCGCGAGATCGCGCCCGAAATCAGGCAACATTCGATCATCTATGGCCTGGAACTGCTGGCGATCGAGCAGCCCTCGCGCGACGCCGCCAAGATGGAGCAGGCGATGCAGGCCGCGGCGGAGCTAGGCGTGCCGATCATCAACTGCGGGCCGGGCGGCAAGTCGGACGATGAGGCCAGCTTTGTGCAGGCAATGGACGAGTTGGGCGCGCTGGCGGAGATGGCGCAGCGCTACGGCGTCACGCTCTGCGTCAAGGCGCACGTGGGGCAGGCGGTCTACAACACGCCGACCACGCTGCGCATGATGGAAGCCATCACATCGCCCGCCTTTGGCGTGGACATGGATCCGTCGCACATCCACCGCGCCAATGAGAATCCGGTGGAGGCGATTGCCGCGGTCATCAGCCGCGTCAAGCATGTGCACATTCGCGACTGCAAAGGACGCCAGCAAGGGCCAGGCAAGCCGGAGGATCAGGCCAACGGCCGCGGCGACATTGATCTGGTCGGCTATATTCGCGTGCTGCATGAGCACGGCTATCAAGGCCCGCTTGATCTGGAGATCATCGGCGCTAAGGACTACACGGTCGAGCAGTGTTGCGTCATCGCCGCGGAGTCGCGCGGGCATATGCAAGCATGTCTGCAAGCGTGCGGCGCCGCATAGACAGGCGTGTAGCGTGATGATTGGGTATAGGGTTGTGGCGCATGGCGTCGGGCTGGCAGCCCACCCTACTTATCTGTCGGATGGATGGTGGTTGTGGCGCATGGCGTCGGGCTGGTAGCCCGACCTGCTATATCCGCGGCGATGGCTAATCCCGACAGCGCCGCGCCCTCGACCCGTGGCGCGCCAAAGCCATCGCCGCCAAAGTAGAGGGGAGAAGGCGTGCAGGCGCGCAGCATAGGCTCGGCATGTAGCGCAGTAGGGATGGCATAGCGCCAACGCTTTACTTCGCCCATTACGATCACAGCGTCCTGATCAAGCCACGGGTTCAGGTTTGTTTTCATCCTGGACAGCACCGCGTCATCCGGCGCGGCATAGTGTGTTGCGCTCCATGGGGGGCTGCCGTGCGCCGTGAGCACTGTGGCGTCGGGCGAGATGCCCTTGCGCTGGTTGTCGGCGATCCAGCTGATGTCGGCGTCGGGCTGTTGCAACGCACCCGGCGCGGGCAGCCGCACCGCTCCATGCACCGTGAACAGACCGCACAGACAGGGCGCATACTGGATCGCTTCGAGCGCGCTGCGCTCTTCAGCCAGCAAATCGACGCCCCCCGCGGCAAGAATGGCCAACGATTGCGGCGCCGGTGCAGTCATCACGACAGTGCGCGCGGTCCAGGACGCGCCATCCTCTGCAAGCAGTTTCCAGCCGCCAGTTGCTGATGCTCCCTGAGCAGGCAGCGCCTCGATGGCGGTGACGCGCACACCGGTGTGGATGGTTGCACCCAGTCCGGCGCCTTGCGCGGCCAGGTGCTTTGCCAGCGCATTCATGCCGCCGCGCACGGCGTAACGCGGGTGTCCATCGGGAGCAGTGGTCGCGAGGCTGCCGTCGCTCCACCCTGTCCCCCACTGGTAGACAATATCCGCCGCCCGCCAGCGCTCCACCCATGCGCCAAAACGTGGGGAGCGCACGGTGAAAAATTGTGCGCCGTGGTCCGCACGCCCCGCGCCGATGCGCCGTGTGGCCAGCCGCCCGCCGACGCTCCGCCCCTTGTCGAGCAACACCACGCGCTGCCCATGCTCCGCCAGCACGGCGCCTGCCATCAGCCCACAGAGTCCTGCGCCGACGATCGCCACATCAACAGGCTGGGTTTGCATTTTCATCACAGAATATCCTCTACTTTGCCACCCAGTTCGAGACCGGCATGGCGGCCACGCCCTGCAAAAAGCTCAATTTCCCGCGCCGCGCCATCGACATGCAGCGTCACATCGACTGTTGCCGTCAGGCTTTCGAGCACGCGCTGGAGCATGGCGGTGCGCGCAGGTGCGTGCAGCAGATCGACCTCTTCTTCGTCGCGGTGTGCGACAAGTGAAAGACGGGCGCGACGTTGTTGCCCTGCGTGCATTATGGGGCCGCTCATTTCCCAGACCACTTTGTCTGCGGTGACGTGCAGATGATCGATGGTCGCGCCGGTGTAGGAAGCAAAGCGATAGAGCTTTCCGTCACAGAGCAGGCCGACAATGAAGCCACGAAAGGCAGAGCCGAGCCACGGGATGCGGGCGACCGAGGCGGTGAGGCTAATCCCTTGCCGCGCGAAGTGGTTGGTTTGCATCCAGATCCAGGCGCGCGGGAATGCCTGCCCCCAATCCTTTTCTGTGTAGCCGCGCCCGCCATGAAAGTCGACCGCCGCGCCGTCCACGATCAACTGGCCGCGCACCGCGTGATCCAGGCTCAGGACGCCGTGATAGCACTCCATAAATGGCATGAAGCTGTACCAGCCCATAATGCCAGGCGCACGCCAGGTGACGGGCCACGGCGTGACGCCATCAAACGCCAGGCGGCCGATCAGTTGCTGGGCAGCGTTGTCGATATTGAGTTCGAGCGCGTGGGCGGTGAATCGATTGGGGCCGACGCGGACATCAAAGATGGCTGGCGTCGCTGCAAATTCCGCCAGTGGATAGCGGTGGTAGCAGGTTGCGCCCGTCGCGCCGTCAAGCGTTTGCACGAAACAATGTGAATCAACGCCATTTTCGCCGAGAAATATGCCAGGAATAATAGCGTGCCGCCGCTGCTGCGAGCGATCGACCACCTTGAAATACCATCCTTCAAAATAGCCGCGTTTGTGGCCGTAGCCATGATACGCCGCGGGACGCCAGATTGTTTTGAAACGGGTGACAGCACTTTGAAAATACTCCACTACCGGCCTCCGCAGTGATGCGCGGTTGCGGTTGGTTCGGATGGGATGGTCTCGGGCGGCGCGGGCACAGGCGTCCAGTAAGCGCGCAGCTTGAATGGGAAGGCGATGTCACCGCCAGGCGTTTCGCGGTCGCCTACGACCAATGTGTAACGTCCGATGCTGCGGTCGTCCGCCCACACCGCCACGCGATATTCGCCATCCACTGGAAGAGTGACGCGCGCCTCTTGTCGCTCCCAGTAACGCGTGCCGCTGAAGGGTTCAAAAAATTCCGTGGCTGGCCCCGGGTCGGGCGCCAGCACCAGCGCGCCGCTGCCGGCCGGCGCTGCAATGCGTTTCGGCAGCGGCGCGGTGGGAAGTTCTGGCCCGATCAGCGCTATCGTCGGCGCAAAGTTTTCCTGTCCGGCGATCTGGGGAATCGTAACACCTAGCAAAATACGTTGGCCGCTTCTGCCGGTGAAGGTGACGTAATCGACGTCGGTGCGGCTCTCCAAGGTCGCGTAAAGCGCAGTAGAAACAGTCGGATCTTGCACGCGATAGGCGCGATCGGCGCTCCAATCTTCATCCTCGAAGTAGGGTTGATGCGCCTCAGCCGGGCGTGGCGCCGCGAGGAAGCACAAGGCTGCTAACAAAAATGGCGTCGTCAAGCGCGCAATCTTCATGCTTTTGCCTCTCATGCAAATGAACCCAGCTACTGCGTTTCACCTATCACCCGTCTACAGGTCAAGCACACCCTCTACGCCTGCATGATACGCGTCGAGGATGCGTTGTGCAAGCGCGTCTGGCGTCGTGGCGGTGCGCGGCAGGCGCAGCGGCATTTTTTCCCACAGCAGGGTGTCAACCGCGCCCGGGCGCACCACCGTGACGCGCAGCTTGCGTTGCTCTTTGGCGAGTGTGGCGGCAAAGGCTTCCAGCCCGGCTTTGGCCACGGCATAAGCCGCCAGGCCCGGCAGCCGCAACTTTTCGCTGTACGCGCCGATGTAGATCAAATGAGCGCGTTCAGCCAACAGCGGCAGGCTGTGGTGGGTGGCAAGATACGCGCCCGTCAGGTTGGCGTCGAGAATACGCGCCCACGCGTCTGGCGCCATTGCGGCGACAGGAGTAGCGAGAATGTCGCCGGCTGCGTAAATCCAGAGATCCACCGCCGGCAGTTCCTGGGCCGCGTGGTAGACGGCTTGCTGCACGGCAAAGGCGTCCGCCGCGTCCGCGGTGTAGCGGAATTCCGTCAGGCTGGCCAGGTCGTCGGGATGACGGCTGACCGCACCGACGCTCCAGTCGTCGTGGCGTAATTGCTGGGTCAGGGCCCGGCCGATGCCGCCGCTGGCGCCCCAGATCAGTGCTGTTGGCATGTGTATTTTCCCCTAGCGATGAATCATCGTGGCAAATATCTGGGGGTCGACCTCTGGCGTAAAGCCGCCGTGCACGCCTTTGACGAGAACGCTCACCGCGTCGTGACTGTGCAGCGATTCCTGATGTGAAGCGATGATTTTGAAGTCCTTGATGCGTGGCTCCGGATCCAGCTGTTCGTGCAGCAGACGCACGGCATCCTCGACAAACTTGAGATACGCTGCATTCAATTCGGCAAACGCCTGTTCGTCCTCGCGCTTGACCATTACTTGCGTCTCGGTGTGCAGCGCGGCCAGGCACAGATCGCGTACTTCTTCCAGCCAGAGAAAGCCATTTAACTCGACGCTGACTCGCGCCACCGAACGTTGGCTGTGAGGGACGGCGGCGATGCCGCGCTCCTGGATGGCGTGCTGCGACAATTCGTAGCTGCAAGGGCAAGTCGACGAATAGACAAAATCAAAGTGGATAAACTTGCGCACTATGCCAGCGCGATCCATGCGCGCCTCCAGTGCAACTTGGTAGTATTGATAGCCAGCGAGACCGGAGCGCAGCGATTCATTCACCATCGGATAATTGAAACGCAGGATGAGGTAGGCGTCCAGGCTGCCGAGCGACGTGCGGTAGTCCAGCAGGAGCGTTTCCAGCAAGTCAAGATCAAAGGTCTCGTCCTTGTGCTCGTAAAAGGTGCGCATAACGCGTGACATATTGATGCCCTTTTTGTGCGCCTCCAGTGAAACTGTTCCCGTCACCGACGTTTCCAGCAGCAGCGGCTCGCCTGTGCGGCTGGCATAGCGCAAAGGCAGCCGAAAATTGTGGATGCCAACCTGCTGGATCGCTACTGGGCTGCCCTGGATGAGAGAGGCAGGGCCGTTTTGCAGGTCAGGGAGCGAATCCCGATACGCATCCGTGACAACAAAATCAGGGTCATACTCGCGCACCGGCTGGGAACGCGCTGCGGTCAGCAGCGGAGACGCAAGCTTGATCACGCCCTCGCCGTCTGTATATTTTCCATTGACATGCTTGTTGTTGAACAAGGCGCTGCCATTGCCGTTATAGGTCGCATTATTGAAATTCATGATATTTTCTCCAATTTTTCAACTGAATGACAGGCCGCAATTTCGGCCAGCGTCTGGCCAGTCTGCGGATGAATCCAGTCGCCGGCAACATCGGCGAGTGGTGCGGCGACGTGGGCAAAACGCAGCACATCGCTATCGGGAATGGTTTTGCCGGCCACTTCCGTCGTTTCGTCGCCATAAAAGGCGATGTCCAGATCAATAGGCCGCGGGGCAAATTTGTCGGATGTGCGCACTCGCCCCATGGCGGCTTCGAGTGTACGCAGCGCGTCACGCAGTGTGGTCGGATCAAGCGCGGTTTCCGCACGGATGGCTGCATTAGAAAAAGCTGCCTGTGCGGCCAGTTCTCCATCCGGCCCGATTGCCAGCGTTACATAGACCGGGCTGACAGCTAAAATTCGCAACGCGGAAGATCGTTCCAGTTGTGCAATCGCCTCGTCGATGTTCTGTTCGCGGTCAATGTTGCTGCCCAACGTGATCAGCACTTGCATGGATCGTGGTTGCCTTTTTTATCTGTGCATGACTTTACTTGCTGATTATTTCTGCGCGCGTGCGGTGGATCGTTAACCCCACCGAGCGCGAGAAGCGCACTGCACCCGGCTTTTCGACCGACAATTCGACGGCCTCGATACGCGGGTCGGACTCGAAGCAGAGATGCACCAGGTCAGCCGCTAATTTCTCGACGAGTTGCGGCGCGGCCGACTCGATATGCGCGATCATTGCTTTGGCCGCCGTGCGATAATTGATTGTGTCCTCGATGGCGTCGCTGGCGCCGGGCCCGCGCGTATCGGCCCAAAAGGTGGCGTTGACAAGGATATCCTGCCGGTTGGCGCGTTCCTCCGGCTTGATGCCGACAATCCCGCGCACGAGCAGATCTTTAATAAAGATGCGGTCAAGCGGCTTTGGTTGGTTCATGGCAAAAATTTCCTTCCTGGCTAAGCAACGTATAAGCTCGATAAAAGCTGGCAGGCGCGCAGGCATATAAATGCGCCGCGTCATTCATCCACTTTGCAGAGTTTTAATAGATCTGATTGCGTATTTGTCGCCCGCAGGCGTGACGCAGCTTCTTGACGCGTCACGCCTGCGGCATGGGGATTATTATGCAGTGCGGCCAGTAATTATGGAGTACGCGCCGTTACAAAGTTGTACATGATTTATGCAAAACATGGACAATACGTGCTCAGGAGCCGCCATCTACTTGCGCCAGCACTTCCACCGTGCCGTCAACCGTCAGCTTTTGCTGCTCGGCGCGGCTGATGGTGGCGGGATTATCGCCGGATTGGTCGCCATACCAGCCAAATTGGGCGTGATTGCCCCCCTCAATGGGGATGAAGCGCGCGGAGGATGGCAATAAAGGTTTGGCCGCCAGCACTTTGTCCGGCGTGGCCAGCCCATCATTCGTGCCGTAGATGGAATAGGCGATCAGATCCGCCTGGCCGGCGAGCGAATCGCCGCCGGCTGGAAACGCTGCCCAGAAAACGAGGCCATCGACGGCGCCAGGATGGCTATTGACATAAGTGGCGGACATGGCGCCGCCCAGTGAATGTCCGCCGATCACCCACTGTTCGATCTCCGGGAATGCAGCGATCACCTCATCGGCGCGGTTGGCGCCAAAGACGGCAAGGTTGAGCGGCATCGGCACGATCACCACTGGGTAGCCTTTTTCCGCGATCGCTTTGGCTTGCGGTGCATACGCGCGCGCATCGACGCGCCCGCCTGGATAGAAGATAAACCCCGTGCTTTTTGCCTCGGCCAGTGGTTGGAACACAATCCACTTGCCCTCAATCACGCCGACGCGGTCGTCGCCCTGCAGCGCGACCAGCGCTTGCGCCATCGGCTGCGCGGGGTTATTCGCCCATATCACAAAGCCGGTGGCAAACACAATCAAGGCCACCAGCACGCCGATCAGCAGCCACAACCACCAGCGACGCCGGCGCGATGGAGGGGTGGGCGAAGAAGCAGGTGGTGGCGAGGGGAGTGCATGGTCGGCCTCAGGTGAGTTTTGCATAGTTCCTCTTTTGCGTGCAGTGATACTTAGTGTGTTGCGTCACGCCATGTGTGGCGCAGCAGCGTGCTTTTGGTAGCCGCCAGCTCCGTCCGGCCCAACGTTTCATGACCATGTTACCACAGGTGCACATCGCCAGGATGCGTCGCACCGCCGGTAAACATGAGGCTTAGCCCATTATGTGGAGATTTGTGCGGCGAAGGTGCGCATAATCATCGCGATGGTTGGCCAATCCGGCGCGGCGCCGCGCACAAGATCATGCTCGCCATCGACTTCAACATAACCGGCCAGGTTGGGCAGGCGCTGCGCCAACCGCCGCGTGAGATGTGGACGCACCAGCGGATCGCGACGTCCCTGAAAGATCAACACAGGCGCGGTGACGGCGTCCGCGGCCGCGTAGCCAAGCTGGCCCGCGCGCCGCACCTGACCGAGCGCGCGCGTCGGCCATTCCCACTGGCGGATGCTTGCCTGCACCGCAGGATTGGCAAAGTCCTCGTCCGGTAAGAAGTGGCGCAGCTCGGCTTGCAAGTCCGGATCGGCGAAATCAGCGCGCAGGAACGGCCGTACGCGCGGAAAGACGCGCTCGGCCAGTGGCAGCAGACGCTCGATCCAACTATCGAGACGCCAAAAAGGTGCAAACAACACCACGCCGTCGACTGCCTGCTGCGCAGCAGCGCGCAATGCCAGCGCACCGCCAAACGAATTGCCGGCAATCGCAACACCCCGGTAGCGCACACGCAGATCGGCCAGCGCGGCATCTACGGCTGCCTCCCAATCGTCGTAGCGCTTATGGCTCAGGAAAGGAAAATCAGCGCCAAAGCCCGGCAGCAACAGCCCGCGTACGCTCCAACCGGCAGCCGCAAAAACGCTGCCCACCATCCGCATTTCCGCGGGCGTCCCCGGAAAGCCGTGAACCAATAGCACCACATTAGGCCCATGACGCCACTCGAACGAGCGATGCTCCGGCGCTTGATAGGCGTCCAAGTGCGCGCCCTGCGTGCTGTTGATTGTCATGTTATATGATTGTCCATATTTTGCCGAGACTTTCCGTGATGCTTTCTCCGATTGGGGTAGGTTTCCTGTCACTGACCATGCGCGTTATAATTCCTGCTAAATAAACCATAAACACAAAGGGGATTTTATGAGCGCATCTGCTGCTACTATCCGAGCCTACGCGGATCTCTTGATCCGGACAGGGGTTAATCTGCAACCGCAACAAAGCCTACTGGTGCGCGCGGAGTTGGGCCATGCGCCGCTCGTACGCCAGGTCGTAGCGTCCGCCTACGCGGCAGGCGCAGCGTATGTACAGGTGGATTGGACGGACACGCCCACTTTGGCCGCAACGCTCAACCATGCCGATGTCGAGCAACTCGACTATCCTGCGTTTGAAATCACTCGCTTCCACCAGTTTGTCGATGAGAAGTGGGCGCGGCTCAGCCTGGTCGGCGATGAATTTCCCGAAGCGCTGGCGGAGGTTGCCCCGGAAGCCCTGCGCACCTGGACGATCAAACGGGCGCGCGCCATCAAGTTTTACACCCAGGCCATGATGGCAAACCAGATGCAGTGGTGTGTGGCCGGCGCACCCACCCCGGCGTGGGCGCGCCAGGTCTTCCCGGATAAGCCCGCGACAGAGGCGACGGACGCGCTGTGGGCGACGATCCTGCGCATGGTGCGCGCGGACCAGCCCGACCCGGCCGCGGCCTGGGATGCCTTGAATCGCCAATTGACAGGGGTGGCGACCTTTTTGCAGCAGCATCAGGTGCACACGCTGCACTTTGTCGACCCGACGCCCGGCCCTGACGGCAAGCCAGCCACCGACCTGAGGATCGGGCTGGCGGAGCGGGCGCGCTGGGTGGGCGGCGCTTCGTCAACACCCGCGGGCGTCCGGTTCCAGCCCAACATGCCGACTGAAGAAGTTTTCACCACGCCGCACAACCAGCGCACCCATGGGTATGTGCGCACCTCGCGCCCGACCTTTCCTATGCAGCGTGAGGTGCGCGATGCGTGGTTCCGCTTTGAGGATGGCGAGATGGTCGAATTCACAGCCGCGGTCGGCGAGGCGGTGCTGGCGCAATTTTTCGAGATCGACGGCGCGCGGCGTCTGGGTGAGGTGTCCCTGGTCGATGCCGGTTCGCCCATCTTCCAGAGCGGGCTGCTCTTCTATGAAATTCTGTTCGACGAGAACGCTGCCTGCCACATCGCCTTTGGTGAAGCCTACCCTGAATGCGTCGAAGGCGGCGCCGCGCTGAACCGCGAGGAGTTGGCCGCGCTTGGCGCCAATTTCAGCGACACCCACGTTGACTTCATGATTGGCACCGCGACGATGAACGTCACTGGCCTGTGCGCCGACGGTCGCGAAGTCCCGATCATGCGTGCGGGGCGTTTTGCCCCGGCGGTGCTGGCATGACCGACCTGCCCGACGTTGATGTGCACATGATCCGCCCAACGCTGGACGCGCTGCCCGACTGGCCTTTGCCGGCAGGGTACAGCCTGCGCGCTTATCAGCAAGGCGATATGCAACGCTGGGTGGACCTGCATCTCGACGCCGAGCCATTCTTTCAGGTGAACGCCGAGCACTTTATGGAGTCCTTTGGCGACCACCTGGAGGCGCTGCCCGATCGCATGTTCTTTGTGCAGAACCGCGCCCGCGAGGATGTTGGCTCCATCACAGCATGGTGGCAAGATGACTGGCGCGGTCGCGGCCCCTGGGGTCAGATCCACTGGGTGGTTGTGGCCAAGGCGCATCAACGCCGCGGCCTGTCCAAGCCGATGACGGCATATGCCTTGCGCCGCATCGCCCGCGACCACCCGCGCGCGATGTTGGACACCAATACACGCCGCGCCTGGGCGATCAAGAGCTATCTGGACTGTGGCTTTCTGCCCGACCCAGCCGAGCGCACCAACGAGGAGTATGTACAAAGCTGGCGCGCGGTTCAGTCTCTGCTGCACCATCCTGCCCTCGACCATTGGTTGGCCGCCTGAAAGTGCAGCTATGGAAACAGCCTCGACAACAGTGATCACCACAGAGAACCTGACGCGCACCTTTGGCGTCAATGTTGCTGTCAACGCGCTGACGGTGACGATCCAGGCCGGCGAGGTATTTGGTTTTCTCGGTCACAACGGCGCGGGCAAGACCACCACAGTGCGCCTGCTCAACGGCGTCATCGCCCCGACCGCTGGCGCCGCGCGCATCTTTGGGCTGGACCCGACGACGCACGGCCATCGCATTCGCGCGCGCACCGGCGTGCTTACGGAGACGCCGGCGCTTGATAACCGTATGACCGCGCGCGACACGCTGCGCTATTTTGCCGAAGTGTACGGCGTGCCAGTTGGTGAACGCACCCGGCGCATCGACGAACTTCTGGGCGTTTTTGAATTAGGCAATCGCGCTGGCAGCAAGGTGGGTGGTTTTAGCAAGGGAATGCGTCAGCGGCTGGCGCTGGCGCGCACTTTGATACACGATCCCGATATTATTTTTCTGGATGAGCCGACCTCTGGGTTAGACCCGGTGGCGATCCGCGAAGTTCATCACCTGATCGAACAGTTGAGCCATCGCGGGCGCACAGTGTTTCTGTGTACGCACAACCTGGCGGAAGCGGAGCGGTTGTGTGACCGAGTAGCGGTGCTGGCGCAGGGGCGCGTACTTGCCATCGGCGCCACGCAGGAGCTGGGCCGCCAATTAAACCGCGGCCATCGCGTCAGCGTCGAAATTAATGCCGACGATCTGGCGCGCGCGCTGCACCTCTTTACGCAGACGCCGCGGGTAAGCCTGGCGGAGCCTGCTGCAGATCGCGCGATGACGCGCAACGGTAGCGTCCTGATCGTGTTGCACGGCGTGGGGCGCGCCGATGTGCCGCATCTCGTCCGCGCGGCCGTGGAACAGGGACTCGATCTTTATCGCATCCAACCCGAAGCGCCGACGCTGGAGGATGTCTATTTTGCCTTGCAGGAGTTGTAACCCATGAACTGGGGTGCAGTTTGGGCCATTGCGCGGAAAGATGTGGGGCTTGCGCTGCGCACGCGAGCTGTCGTGTTGCCCCTCATCATTGTGCCGCTGGTGTTGATGGTGGGCGTGCCGGTGCTGGTGGGCCTGATCTCTGGCATGGCCGTGCAACTGGACGTAGCCTCCACGGACATGGAAGAGATTGCACGCGCGCTGCCGCCTGGTTTTGGCGAGCAATATGCCGGCCTCAGCGAGGTGCAGGCTGGATACATTTATTTTATTGTCTACCTTTTTGCGCCGATGTATCTGGTGCTGCCATTGATGGCGTCAGCAGTCGTCGCCGCGGACAGCTTTGCCGGCGAAAAGGAGCGCAAGACGCTGGAGGCGCTCGTCTATTCGCCAACTACCGACCGCGAATTGCTCTTTGCAAAAATCCTCGGCGCCTGGATTCCCGGCGTTCTGGTCGGGCTGGGCGGTTTTGTTGCCTACACCCTGGTGGCCAACGCCATGACCTATTATGTGGCGAGCCGCATCGTCCTGCCCAATCCACTTTGGCTGCTGCTGGCGTTCTGGGTGGGGCCGGCCGCCGCAGCGCTTGGCTTAGGCATTACGGTGATCGCTTCTTCGCGGGTCAACACCTTTCAGGAGGCCTATCAGATCGGCAGCCTGGTGGTGCTGCCTGTCGTGCTGCTGGTGATTGGCCAGGCTGCCGGCGTGTTCATCCTCTCCAACTGGCTGGTCGTGCTGGTAGGATTGCTGCTGTGGGGATTTGTCGCCCTCGTGTTTGTGATCGCCGCCGCGTCGTTCCGAAGAACGACGCTGATGGCGCGCTTATAAGCTTATAAGGAGGGCAGGTCATGCACCATCCCTTTTCCCCATTTCTCGAGGCAAAAGGCCTCGTGATTATCGACGGGGCGCTGGCAACTGAATTGGAGCGCCGCGGCGCGGACTTGGGCGACGCGCTCTGGTCGGCGCGGCTACTGGTCGATGCGCCGGAACTGATCCGCGCCGTGCATCTCGATTATCTGCGCGCGGGCGCCAACGTGCTGATTACGGCCAGCTACCAGGCGAGCGTGGCAGGCTTCCGGCGGCGCGGTCTCGACGAAGCACAGGTCGCTGACCTCTTTCGTCTCAGCGTCCGACTTGCCGCGGAAGCCATCGAGGAATATTTAGCTACTTTTCCGTACGTGGAAAGAGCCCTGCGCCCGCTGATCGCCGCATCGATCGGCCCTTATGGCGCCTACCTGGCTGATGGCTCCGAATATCGCGGCGACTATGGGCTGAGCGTCGACGCCTTGATGGCCTGGCACCGGCCGCGCATGGCCGCGCTCGCCCAGACCGCAGCTGATCTGCTGGCGTGTGAGACGATCCCGTGCCTGGCCGAAGCCGAGGCATTGGTGCTGGCATTGGCTGAATTTCCCACCCTGCCAGCCTGGCTCTCCTTCAGTTGCCGCGATGGCGCGACGCTCGCATCAGGCGAATCCTTTCAGGCCGCAGTGCGTCTGGCCGACGCGTCGGATCAGATCGTGGCCGTCGGGGTCAACTGCACCGCGCCGCGCCATGTCGAGTCACTCCTGACCGTTGCACGAGGCGTCACGCGCAAGCTTTTGCTGTGCTACCCCAACCGCGGCGAAACGTGGGACGCGACCGCGCGTAGTTGGGTCGAGGACACAGGCGTCAGTGAGTTAGCGGCGCCGGCCCAACACTGGTACGCGGCCGGTGCGCGGCTGATCGGCGGCTGCTGCCGCACCACACCCGCCGACATCGCCGCAATCGCCCAGGCGTTCGCCTAGAAATCCCATTGCTTCACCCCACGCGACATGAAGCCGCGCACCATCCTCATCGCCACTTTCAGCCGATTTAGCGCTTGACAAATCGATAAGTATCGATATATAGTGTGAAACGTGCAGACCCCCTGGCTGCACACAGTTCGTTTCGTCTGTATTGACGTTTATCGATGCGAATCAAGTGCTAGGAGAAAGAATCGTGCTTCAACTGACCGAAATCCATGAAGTCGTTCAGAATCACTATGGCGCCATTGCGGAAAGCCGCAGCAGTTGTTGTGGCGCCAATGGCTGTTGCGACGACGCATCCAATGCCACGCTGTTGTATGACGCTGAACTGCTCAACGACCTGCCCGCTGACGTGACCGGCCTTTCGCTCGGCTGTGGCGACCCGGTGACGATTGCCAGCCTGCAACCTGGCGAACGCGTGCTGGACTTGGGCAGCGGCGGCGGCATCGACTGCTTTCTTGCCGCGCGTCAGGTCGGCGCGCAAGGCTCCGTAATCGGCGTTGATATGACGCCGGCCATGCTGGCGCAAGCACACGCCAACCAGCAACAGATGGGCGTGACCAACGTCGAATTCCGGCAGGGTCAGATCGAGGCGCTGCCG
The DNA here is from genome assembly GCA_014879855.1 of Caldilineaceae bacterium. Lineage (GTDB taxonomy): Bacteria > Chloroflexota > Anaerolineae > Caldilineales > Caldilineaceae > Caldilinea. The sequence goes on from JACSRH010000158.1 coordinate 49,936, forward strand.
GTGGCCGACAACAGCATCGATGTCGTGATGTCCAACTGTGTGATCAACCTGGCGCCGGACAAGCTGGCTGTCTTCCGCGAAGCCTTCCGCGTGCTGCGGCCAGGAGGCCGCGTTGCTGTGAGCGACATCGTGACCGAAGGCGAATTCAGCGACGAGCTGCGCGCGGACCTCTCGCAATGGGCGGGCTGCGTCACCGGTGCGATCGACGCCGCGGACTATAGGGCGCAGATGCGCGCCGCAGGTTTTGTCGAGATTGCGGTGACGGACAAACGCTCAGCAGCGGAAATTGCACCGATGCAGCCCGGCATGCCGCGCGTCTACAGCGCACGCATCACCGCGACCAAACCAGCAGTCTGAGGTTCAGGCATTCAGGATCTCAGATAAAGTCACGGAGAACACAAAGGGAAACCAGGAAAAGCAGTGCGTGGTTCTCTCTGCACTCTGTCCCCCAGCATTTCTGCGTCAAGGCTATTTTCAGGCGGCAGCAATCGAAAACGTGTAGCTACATGGAGATCGAGCCTTTGCGAAAGTCGGTCTTGCCGAGGAGCGCGTTGACCACGACAGGCCGTCCATCGGCGGCGAATTGGCAGGCCTGGTCGAGCGCCTCCGCGACCAGCTCTGGGTCGTCGAGCTGCACGCTGGCCGCGCCAAAACTCTCGACGGCGCGGCCGTAATCGCTGTGCGCCAGTTCCGTTGCCACGGGATCGCCGAACATCGCCACCTGTTCGCGGGCAATCTGCGACCAGCTTGCATCGTTGCCCACGACTGCAATTACCGGCAGTTGATGGCGCACAAACGTGTCGAATTCGCTGGCCGAATAGCCAAAGGCGCCGTCACCGTAGATCACCCACACGTCCGCGTCGGGATGCACGAGCTTGGCGCCCAGGGCAAAACCGGCGCCTACGCCCAGCGTGCCAAACGCGCCTGGATCGAGCCAACGCAGCGGCCCCGGCGGCTGCACGACGTACGACGCAGTCGCCACAAAATCGCCGCCGTCGCCGATCAGGATCGTCTTGGGCGTGACCTTACGGTCGATCTCCATGCACAGGTGCAGCGGGTTGACCCGGCCCGTTGCCGCGTGCGCCTGCTGCGCGATCTCAGCGTTGCGCGCGTGGTCGCGGGCGCGCAACGCTGAGATCCAGGTCGGCCAGCGGGCATTGTCTGGCGCGGCAGGCAGGGCCGCGGCCAGCGCGCGCAACGCCAGCGATGGATCGGCTAGTAAACCGATCGCTGGTTTACGATTCTTGGTCAAATCCGTGCGGCTGCGGTTGGCGGAAACATAGACCGCGCGGCGCCGGATGTGATTGCCGTAATCCAGCCGGAAGTCGCACGGCACGCCGGCAAGCAGCACGAAATCGGCCTCCTTCAATGCCTCGCGGCGTTTGTGACGCATCTGCAGCGGGTGGTCGCGTCCCAGCAGCCCGCGCGCCATGCCTGATAGATAGACCGGTGCGCCGATGGTCTCCACGGCGTTTGCCAGTTCGCCGGCGTGCGCCACGTCCAGCATGGCCTGGCTGCCCACCAGGATCACCGGACGCTCCGCGCGGCTTAGCTTCTCAACAACCCTGCGCACTGCGCCCGGATCGGGTGTCAGGGGCGTCCCTTCCACTCTTGGCCCAGCCGTAGCGGTTTGTGCGCCGCGAAACATCTGGTTGACGTGATAGCGCAGATACTGTTTGACAACCTTATCGGCCAGCGATTTGCCACCGCGATCGGCGCGGTACCACGTGCGCACGGTGGTCTCATCATAGAGCAGATCGACGGGGCACTCAACAAAGACCGGGCCGGGCACACCCGTTTGCGCCTGGCGGAAGGCTTCTTCCAGCGTTGGGATCAGCGCCGCGACGCGCTTGACCTGCTGCGCCCACTTCACTACCGGACGCACGACCGCCATCTGGTCGATATCTTGCAGCGCGCCGCGGCCTTGTAGCGCGCTGGGCGCCGCACCGCCGATCAGCACGACCGGCGACTGCGCCATCTGTGCGTTCTTGAGCGCGGTGATCGTGTTGGTGACGCCTGGCCCCGCCGTCACCGCGGCCACGCCGGCGCGTCCGGTCAATCGGGCCACCGCGTCGGCGGCAAAAACCGCGGTTGCCTCGTGCCGCGTATCGACGACGCGGATGCCGCGCTGTTTCGCTGCCACCAGAATCGGCGAGATATGCCCGCCGACCAGCGTGAACAGAAAGGGAACACCCTGCGCTGCGAGAACCTCAGCCACCAGATCACCGCCGTTCATAGGAGAGCTTCCTTTCCTGTGCGTTTTAGCACCAAGCCATGCTCGACGTATGACTGCCTGATGGGGCGGATGTGGGCAAGGCGGTCTACGTGCGGAGATGGTCGAAAACGATTTTGATTGTAACAGGCGAACCCTATCTGCAAAAACCTTTCTAAATATTGCCATATGCGAAGATGGCTGGCGCGTGCTATACTCTGGGCTTGTACAGAGCCAGTGGCAACCTGCCCCATTGCGGAGCAAGCCCACGGAACAACGCGTGAAATTTGCACCCATTGGCAGCATCGTTTTGCTTGGCAGCGCGCGTATGCTTGTGCTTACTGGGATTGGCGGCCTGTTGCGCTGCGCGGGATTACCGGAAGGGGGACGATTGTCTGAAGAACAGCTCAAATCAAACACAAATGGCAAACCACTTTCGGTGCTGACGCGTGCGGCCCATCTAGCGATTGGGTCGGCGCTGACTGCCGGTGATCTGTTGGAAGAGGGCGTGTCCACGGCGTTGGCGGTCAATCGCCGCGTCCTCGACACAGTGGAGCGTGTGGCCGAACCTTTGATGGCGCCGCTCGACGCCATCGGCGTGACGAAAGCTGTGCGCCAGCAGGTGGAGACGGTTACTTCCACCGTGAACTCAGTCGTCGGCGGTCTTGAAGACAAGGGGCGTGCTGGATTGCTCGCCGGGGACGGCGCGGCGCCCAACGTGCTTGGCGGTGTGATCGATAACGTGCTTGCGTTTCTGCGCCAGAGCCCGGAAGTCAATCAACTGATCGACGTTCAGCTCGACCGCATCTTACCTGCGCTGGGCGCGCACCCGGCGGTGCAGCAACTGGTGCGCGCCCAGATCGTCGCCATCCTGCCCGAATTAATGCACGATCCGGCGGTGCAGGCGTTGATCCGCGCGCAGGCAGGTGAATACCTCGCCTATCTCCAGACGAACCCCGACCAGGTGCAGCCGTTGATTCGCCAGCAGGGCGACATTTACATCGACTATCTCAACGACCATCCGGCGCCGGTGCAGACATTGGTGCAGGGTCAGAGCCTCAGCCTGGCCGGGCAGTTGCGCGACGAGGTGCGCGAGCGCACTGTAACGGGCGACTCGCTGGTCGATTCGATCGTGCGGAGCCTGTTGCGCCTCAAGCCGCGCGAAGAACTGCCGCCGCCGCCCGAGCTGGTGCAGCGGCGCGCCGAATCGGGCCGGCTCACATCGGATTTTGTCAAGGGGCGCGACAATGGGGCAGCGTAATGTGGGGCTAATGGGTCAGTACGCCGGCTTTATCACGCGCGCTGTCGCCATCATCATCGACATCCTGATCGTCATCGTTTCGGTGTTGGTGATCACCGCCTCGATCACCTTGCCGCTCGATTTCTTTCTTGGCGTCAACACGCAGTCGTGCACGATTACTGCCGGCAGCCCGTCATTGCTGCGCGATTGGCAGGGGATGCGCGAATTGTTGTGCGGCGCGGTCAATTTCGCTTCGCTCTTGATCGCTATCCTGACTGGCCCGATCTATTTTATCTTTTTGGCGACTGCCGGCGGCCAGACCGTAGGCAAGTACATTATGGGAGTACGCGTCGTGCGGCTTGACGGCAAGCCGATGAGCTATCTGGGCAGCACGTTGCGTTGGTTTGGTTATCTGGCGTCGTTGCTGCCGCTGGGGCTGGGCTTTTTCTGGGTCGTGATCGACGACCAGCGGCGTGGGTTTCATGACAAACTTACCGGCACGTGCGTCGTCTATGCGTGGCGCGCGCAGCAAAGCGAGTTTCTGGTGGCGCGCATTCAACGCTTTTTGGGCCGCGCGTCGAAGCGAGGCCGCGTTGCCTTGATGCGCGTTCTCGCCACCCACCATATCGAGCTGGTCATGCTTGCCGTGCCGGGCTTCAATGAGTTGAATAACGTGCTGCGCATTGTACAGGCTGGCATCCAGAACGGCGATCTCGAAGTCCTGGGTTTTCAGGAATACGCCAAGAGCAGCGATGGCATTGTCAATCACATGGATATCGATCCCATGCTGGAGGGCATCGTCAACGTTGTGGATTTCTCCGAATATGCTGGCTTTACCGCGGCCAGGATCCTCCAGATCCGCGATGAAATGCCCAACGATCATTTTGCGTTGGCCGTGCTGGTCGACGAGAAGAATGCAGACCAACTTGTCAAAATGGTGGCGCGGCGCACTTCCGCCCAGATCCGCCGTTACGATTCGCGCGATAGTGGAAGCAGCATAATTGCCCATTACGCCGATCAGACAGTGCAGGCAAATGCAACACCGGCCCTGGCATCTGTTGTGGGCGATGCAGCGGTGGAAGCCGCGCCTAATTCCTATGCTGTTGTCGCGCTTGACCAGATTGCACACCCCGCGTCTGCGCATGGACAGGCTGAAACTGCTTCTGCCGACCCGTTGACTGCGATAAACGAGCTCAAACAGCAGCAAGCAGCCTTGCAGGAAGAACTGGCGGCAAAAAATGAAGCGCTGCTCAGGCTGGAGCAGCAAGCGCAGGCCAGCGACGCCAAGGGGATCGATGCCTCATCGTCGAGCATTTATTCCTGAATTTCGAGATTGCCAAGTTGGAAAGCGTCGATCAACTCTCCGGTTGGCTGGCGGATCGGAAGCCGCTCGCCGCTTGCTTCCCGATACAGGCTGACGAAGAGCGGATAGACGCCGGGCGGAGCGTCGGCGGCGACAATCACATCATGCACATCAACCACTAATTCGCCGGCGTCCCAGGTCGTGGTCGGCTCCCGATCACACACGGGCAGCGCATCCTTCTGCGCCACCATCACGCCATCGCCATAATAGGATTGCACCGAAACCTTGTGCGAACCCGTAGACGGCGCAACCGCGCGCCAGTAGAGCTTCAGGCGGAAGGATTGATCGGGCCGCAGTGGTCCAGCCGGATGCAGATCGTAGCCTTCCAACTTGATTTCGTCGCCAAACGTGACATCCAATCGATGCTGGGGGCGCTCCTGGATGACGGGATAAGCCAACGGCAGGCTGGGCGTGGCAGCGGCGTCGAAGCTCGGCGTGAAATCTTCCAGCGCAAAACGATGCGTCGCGTCAGCCGGGCCAGCCTGCGCGTTGCGGTAGATCGTCATGCGGTCGTCGCCGTTGACGGTGACGACGCCCCAGGGTGAAAACCCTTGTTGCGTCAGACGGGCGGCCATCTGCGTCTGATCTTCCATCCACGGCTCCAGGCTATTGACGGCAAAATACCACTCAGCGGTCGATCCGCAGCGATGCTGGCCGCGCGTGTACCAGTCTGGTATCCACATATAGCGCTGATTTGTCTCGTAATCGCCAACGATTTTGCCTTGCGCATAAAGTGCGCCGACCACCTTCCAGCCGTTGGTGAAGGGAAAGCCGAAGCGTCCGTCCACACTTTCGATCCCACCGGGGCTCCAAAAGCCGGCCGGCGCATGGACAGGCCAGGTGCGGAGCACCTCGACGTCGTTGCGGACATAAAGCTGGTAGACATACGCACTCAGCACCAGCGCCATCACAGCCGCGCCGGCTACTGCTAACCATGCTTTGCCGGTGTTGGAAAGACGTCTGCCCGTGGCCAGCCACATCGTGGCCAGCACATCGCCAATGATCAGCGCCCAGGGTGCAAAAAAAACGTGAACATGGGTGCGCGGTCGGTCAGTGAAGAAGATATAGGCCAGAAAAGCTGTGGCAAACCATACCCAGACGGCGCGCCGCTCTGTGTCAAGCCGCGGCGCACAACACGCCAAGAGCAACAGCAACCCAGCAGGGATCACAGTCATGTCGCGCCCATTCAGCGTCCAGACACCCCCATTGAGCGCCAGCATCCCACTCGCAAGCAGTGCGACGCCTGAAGCGAGCAAGCCCCAACGCCGCCCATAGCCGCGCCAGAAGACGAGCATCATGCCAGACAGCGACAAGCCAGCCAGCAACGCCATCAGATAGGCGGAATTGTAGAGCGCGCCGCGCAAGAAGAGATCGCCAAGATTATTGTAGGGCGGCGCGCTGCCAATGCGCTCGCCGACCAGATAATCGACGGTGGCGCGCGCGGCTGGGTTCAAGAGGAAAGGAACATAGTACAACGCCAGGATGAGAATGCCCACCACGCCAGCGAGCAATGCGCTCATGACAAGGGCGCGACGGCCAGCGCGCCAGTGTATGTACGCGGCGATCAGCAATACCGCCAACGCCGGTGTGGCCGCGAGTGCATCATAATGCGCCAACAGGCCGGTGGCAAGCAGCAGCGCCGCCAGCAGGAGACGCCGCGTGGGTGCTCGGTGCTCCTGAAAGAGCGCAGCGACCGTCAGCAACGCGGCCGCGGTTGTCAGGATGACGACGCTCTGGTACTGGAGGAAACGCGAGAAGGCCACATAGTAGCCCGTGACCGCCAACAGCAGCGCGGCGAGCCATCCAGCCACGGGGGAAAGCAGGCGCCAACCGATCGACCAGACCGCAAAGAGTCCGGCCAGTCCGGCCAGCGCAAAGGGCAGGCGCGCGCTGGTTTCATCAAGCTGGCCGGTCAGTGCAAAGAGTGCGGCCGGCGTCAGAATCTCGACCGGCCCTTTGCGATGGAGGAGAAGGACATCCTCTTCACCCTGGATGACAGCGCTGGCGCGCAAGACCGCGCGCGCCTCATCGCCATGAAACTCGGCGTAGCCCAGGCCAGGCAGGCGGACGCCAGCGCCTAGCAGCAACAAAATAAATGCTCCTGCCAAAAGCCAATAGCGCGAGGCGCGAGGCGCGGGGCGCGCAAGCGAATTATTTAAGTGTGAAGGGTGAACTGTGAATGGTGAATGGTGAAGACGGCTTGTCTCCCCTTCTCCCTGGGCCCCCCTGCCCGCCCACAATCCGCAGCCCAGCCCCACCATCGCCAGATCGTAGGCGAGCAACACCTGCCAGCGGGCAACGCCGCCGGGGAGGTAACTGAGCAACAGCATCCCCAGGGTCAGTGTGGTGAAGGCAAGCGCGGCGATAAAGACCGTTCGTTCCAGCACGGCCTGGTCGCTGCCGTCATCGCGCGGCGTCAGCCAGGCCGACAGCAGCAGCGCCGGCCCGACGCCGACGATGGTCAGCGCGGCCAGTGTGCGCAGCATCAGCGGCAGCTCGGAGAAGAGGATCGCGTGGGCGCCAGCGACGACGCCCACGAAGAGGAGAATCCAAGCGCGGACAGTTACGGTTCTGACAGTCACGATGAAACAATCACGATGAAACAGTCACGATGAAACAGTCACGATGAAACAGTCACGATGAAGATAGCTCTTCTCTGCGCTCCTCTGCATCTTAGCGTCTCCGCATCAAGGCTGTTTTCAGGTTAATCATCGTCTTCATCCTGCCAGGCCGATGCTTTGCTGAGGGCCGCCACCTGCTCCGCAGACAGGTTCAATCCACTGGCGGCCAGGCTGGCCTGCAACTGGTCGACCGTATTGGCGCCGATGATGGGGGCAGTCATGCCGGGTTGCGCCAACAGCCAGGCGAGCGCAATCGCCGTGGGCGTGCTGCCGGTTTCACCGGCGACGACCTTCACCGCGTCCAACGTGCGCCAGCCGGCCTCGTTGAAATAGCGGCGTTTGATGCCTTCGGCGCGGGCGCTGTTGGTGTCGGTCTCTTTGGCATATTTACCGGTCAAGAAGCCGCCAGCCAGCGGGCTGTACGGAATGACGCCGATGCCGTAGGTCACGCAGACATCCGCCAACTCGCGTTCAAATTCAGCGCGATTCGCCAGGTTGTAATGCGGCTGGATCGAGTCGTAACGCACGAGGGAGCGCTTGTCACTCGCCCACAGCGCCTCCATCAACCGCCAGGCCGGATAGTTGCTGCACCCCACGTAGCGCACCTTGCCCTGGCGCACCAACGTGTCGAGCGCTTCCATCGTCTCCTCGATGGGCGTGTCTGCATCATACCAGTGCGTCTGATAAAGGTCGATGTAGTCAGTTTGCAGGCGGCGCAGGCTATCTTCGCACGCCTTGAGGATGTGAACGCGGCTCAGTCCCTCGCCGTTCGGCCCTTCCCACATGCGGCCGCGCACCTTGGTCGCCACCACGATCTGGCCGCGGTGGCCGCGATCTTTCATCCAGCGGCCGATCACTTCCTCGCTGACGCCGCCCGGATTGTTGGGCGCCCAACTGCTGTAGACATCCGCCGTATCGATAAAGTTGCCGCCTGCATCGACAAAGGCGTCCATGACCGCGTTGCTTGCTTCTTCCTCCGCGGTCCAACCCCACTGCATTGTCCCCAGGCAAATCTCCGAGACTTTCAGGCCGGTGCGACCGAGATTTCGATAGTTCATGTTTGCTCCTTGTTGGTGTGGATGATCACTTCCTCCTTGCCGCCCTCACGCTCATGCTGATACGCGTTGCGGCGCGGCTGCTCTTGTCAGCATACCGTATTCTTCCAGGTATATCAACGCAGCGCAGACTTCATAACCTGCACAATCGATCCTAAAAGTTGCTTATCTCTGCGAACCTCTGCATCTCCGCGCCTTTGCGTCAAGGCGATTCCAGATTACTGAATCTCGATCGTCGCCAGCGCCGCTTCTGCGCCGATCGCGTCACCGCCGGCTGTTTGCATCTCCAGC
>JACSRH010000197.1 GCA_014879855.1 Caldilineaceae bacterium
GATTGGCGGGCATAAAGTAATTCCTCCAGATTGATGAAAAGGACATCCACAGATGACACAGATTTTATAGATGAAAGGCCTGAGCTTGCCAGTCTGAAGTCAGGCAGCGAATGCATGGACTGTGCAGCGACTTCAGCGGTGGATCGAAAAGTGCAACGAGAGCAATTTTAGCGCTCAAAGCGAAAGAGATCCGCGTAAGGGTTCGGCTTGTCGAGAATTGCATCCCGAATGATCTCCGCGGCGAGCACGCTGTAGGTGATCCCGTTGCCGCCATAGCCCAGGGCAAACCAGGCATTGGGCAGATCCGGGCTTTTGTCGATGTAGGCCAGCCCATCTTTGGTCTCGCCAAAAGTGCCCGCCCAGGAAAAAGCAACTTCCATCTCCAGGTGGGGAAAAAGGGCCTGAAACTTGCGCTGCAAGCGCGCGGTTTTGCGGGGGATCAACTTGTCGCGAGCAGTGGGGTCGGTGAATTCCTCGTCTTCTCCCCCCATGATGACCCGGCCATCTTCGGTGGTGCGCAGGTAGAGGTAAGGGCGCGCCGATTCCCAGATCAGCGATCCATCGGGCCAACTGCTTGTGTCAAGCGGCTCGCTCGCCAATGCGTAGGTGCTGATTAATTGGGCGACCTGCCGCTTTAAGTATTTCTGTGATTCGTAGCCGCAGGCAAAAACGATCTTTTTTGTGGTGATCTTAGCGCCATGCTCCGTGGTGAGATGAACGCGGCGGGGCGAATGATCAATTTTGGTCACTTCGCTGCGGTCGTAGACCTGCAAGCCGGTTTGTATACCCGCTTGCAAAAGGGCGTGGGCCAACTGATAGGCATCCACCTGTGCGCCCTTTTCCGACAAAAGCGCGGCAGGGCGGCGAAAGGGCCAGCGCGCTTCGATCTGCTGCTGATCCAGCCATTCCAGGCGAATGCCATGCTTTTTGCGTGCTGCGTATTCACGCTTCAAGGCTGGTGCGTGTGATTTGTAGCTGGCAAGGTAGAGGCTGGATTTGCGCACAAACCCGCACTCATTGCCGATCTTCTTGACCAGCGCAGCAATTTTGTCGATGGCATCGGCGCAGGCCAGATAGCTGCGTACGGCATGATCCTCCCCCACCATCTCGATTAAGTCACAGAGCGGCGTATCGATCTCATATTGCAAGAGCGCCGTGGTGGCGCTTGTACTGCCCCAGGCAATATGACGCTTGTCGAGCACCACAGTTTCCATACCAGCTTCTGCCAGGTGATAAGCCACCAAGGCTCCCGTAATGCCGCCGCCAATCACCACCACATCACACGTCAAATCCTTGTGTAACGCCGGGTAGGTGTGTAGCAGCCCATTTTTCACAGGCCAGAAGGGGTAGCCTGATTTCAAGTCCATTATGTACTCCTGATTCCTGTCATCCCACAAATCACCCGATGTGGTGATGACCTCTCACCACATTCCTTTGTATTCTCTATCGTGAAGGGTCAGCAGTCAACTACCTATTCCCAAAAAGGAGCGATTTGATGGAAGCTTTGTATGCAATTTTGTCATGGGGATCTCCCCTCGGCACTTCATTGTTTATTTTCTTTTTAGCCAGCGGTGCGGGCATTTTCTTTTGGGGATTTTCCCATTTGCCCCAAAGCAACAAGAAGGATAACGCGTAAAGCACCAGCCACTTTCTCAACCGCCACTAGCTTTGCACGGTATCGATCCCAAGAAGCTGTTTGAAAGGTCTACCTTTTTGACGCAGAGGCGCAAAGAGGCAGAGGAGCGCAGAGAGAATGCAAAAAATCGAGTGAGACCTGCTTTTTTTTCTCTGCGAGCCTCTGCGCCTCCGCGTCGAGATTTGTCCTTTTCAACCAGTGTCCATGCCCCTGAGAGGCGCAATCGAACATGAAAATGTCTTTGCGCCCCTGCTTCTTTGCGCCTTTGCGTTGAATGCAAAGACAGCGCGGAGCACGCGGGTTTTCACGCCTCGAAGCCGCGAGCCTCCGCCTGATCCGCGTCATCTGCGTTCTATTTGCATCCAGCCTGAACGCGGGCGTTGGGGTGGGCGTAGACGCTGTAGGCCAGCCAGGTGGGGTCGCCGTTGCGCGCGGCCAGCCGCGCGGCGTGGACCGCGGCGGCCACCGGCGCGCCGGCGAGCAGGCGCGTGTAGAAGGCCTGGGCAAAGGCCAGCGCCTGAGAATCGGTGACCTCCCACAGCGGCGCGGCCACCAGCCCGGCGCCGGCGCTGACCAGCGCGTTGGCCCAGCCGCCCAGATGCGTCAGCCCCCACACCTGGCGCCCGCCGTGGCAGAGGTTGAGCACAAAGCCCGGATGCACCGCGCCGATGTGCGCTTCCATCTCCGGGTCGAACAGATCGTCTGGCAGCAGCACGCCGTCGTCCAGCTCGATGGCGCCGGCCGGATATTCGCCGCCGGGCGCGCTGCCGTGCGTGACGACGTGCAGCCAGTCATAGCCGCCCGCGCGCAGCAGGGCGAGCAGGGCGCGCCGGCCAGTCGAGGAGGGGCTGGCATCGCGGCCAGCTCTCCCCGCCAGCAAGCCAAGCACAAAGCCGCGCTCCGTCTCCAGCAGGCTCAGGCCAGTGTGGGTCGGGGCAACGCACGCCACGGCCTGGAAAGGCAGCACCGCGGCCGGCCCGGCATAGCCGCGGCTCACCGCGTCGCGGCGCAGCCAGCGCAGCAGGCGCAGACTCACCGACCACGGCGCGTCGTCGCGCGCGCGCGCGTGGCGGGATCGTGCGGCCAAACCAGCTCCCACGGGAGGTGCGGCTCGTCGGAGACGACCAGCAGCGTCTTGCCCTGCCAGGCGGCGCGATTGGCCAGGTAAAGCTCCTTGAGGCCGCTGGGGATGAGCAGCCGCCACAGCTTGTAGCCCAGGCGACGCACCTCATCGGCGAGCGCGTCCTGGAGCGCGGCGTCGCCGGCGCGCCCGCCCGCCGCCTGCGCCAGCTCGGAGAGCATGCGGTAGAGACCCGCGGCATAATGGGCCGGGTCGCTGTGCAGATCGACCGCGTCGAAGGTCGTGCTGAGGCCGTGCTGCGTCTCATCGAGCGTGAAACGCAGGCGCGGGATGCCGGCGCTGGCGTCGTAGTGGATGTAGAGCAGCAGGTCGGGCGCGTCGATGCCTTGCGGCATGACCACGGGGAAGACGCCGCGCGTTGTTTGCGTCGTCGCCACTTGGTCGGGCGTGACATCGATATTCACCACCGCGGCGCCCACCGGGTTGCCGCCCTGGCGAAAGTCGAAGACAAGCTGCGCCGGCCCCGCCACGCGCGGCTTGAGGTGGAAGACCACGGGCGGGCTGTCGGCGTCGGGCAGGATCGCGGTCGTCTGATCCAGGGCGTTGAGCGCGTCGAACGCGGGCGCGGTGAGACGGATGGCGACGGGCGCGTCGGGGCGCACGTCCAGCGCGGCGCGCGCCGCGCTGCGCGTGGGCTGGTTCACAGTGAGCTGCACGACCACCGTCAGCCGCTCTGCCTCCACCCACACCCGCCGCGGGCACGCAATATCGGTGTAGCGGGTGACGGTGGCGAGGGGTGATGAGCCTTCAGCCGGTGCAGGCTCGAACGATTCCAGGCCATCGGGACGTTCGGTGCTGCCGGGCTGGGCAGGGCTGCCCGCGTCTGGCAACGTGCTGATCGACTGCTTGATGCTGTCCCAGGCAGAGAGTTCGTCCGCCTTGTCGCCCCGGATGCGATCAGAGTAGGCGTTCGCCAGGTTCATCTGGGTCGTCGCCCACTCGACGGGCATGGCCTGGCGGGTCATC
>JACSRH010000084.1 GCA_014879855.1 Caldilineaceae bacterium
GCGACTAAGCCTGTAGAGGTCTCTGGACGAATGTTTCGGACGCGGGTTCAACTCCCGCCATCTCCACCTGAGCGGAAAGGTTCGCCGACCGGCGAGCCTTTCTTCATTGTACGCTAGGCTTTTCCTCTCTATGAGCAGTTTGTGAACGGCGACTCACGATGAACCATTCACCAGCCGACCATTTCTCCTCCCGCCGCCGTTTCTTGCGTCACGCGGCATTCGGCGCCGGCTCTGTGCTGGTAAGCGGCTGCGCGACGCCTGCCGCCCTCTTCAGCCAAGAGATGGCTGATCTTTACGCCGCCACCCAACGTCTTGCCGAGAAACCCATTATGCCCGAAGCATCGATTCGCCCTACATTGGTTCGACCGCAGCCGTCGCTCGAAGTCAAGATCGGGCAGATGCTGATGTTGGGTTTTCAAGGCGCCACAGTCGGCGAGGATCAGAGCATCATCGATGCGCTGCGCGATCTGCACGTAGGCAGTGTGGTGCTGTTCGACCTCGATCTGAGCACACGCCGCGTGCGTCCGCGCAACATCATCTCGCCGGCGCAAGTCGCCCAGTTGACTGCCGACCTCCAGTCGTTGGCGACCCTGCCGTTGCTCGTCAGCATCGACCAGGAAGGGGGCGTCATCAATCGCCTCAAGGAGAAATACGGCTTTCCCGCTACACTCTCCCACGCCGCGTTGGGAGAACAGCACGATCCTGAATTCACGCGTGAGCAGGCTGGCATCATTGCCCAGGCGCTGGTGGACGCGGGCATCAACCTCAATCTGGCGCCGGTCGTGGACGTGCGCGTCAACGCGAACAGCCCGATCATCGCACGCATGGAGCGCAGCTTTTCCGCGGATCCGCACATCGTGGCCACGCAGGCGGAAGCCTATATCGACGCACACCATGCGCGCGGCGTCAAGTGCACGCTAAAACACTTCCCCGGCCACGGCAGTGCGGTCGGCGACACGCATCTTGGCTTCACCGATGTGACGAACACCTGGAGCGAGGACGAGCTGATCCCCTATCGCGAGCTGATCGGCAAAGGCAAGGTGGACGCGGTGATGACGGCGCATATTTTCAACAGCCGGCTCGATCCTGACCTGCCCGCCACGCTTTCACCTGCGGCCATCACCGGCTTGTTGCGCCAGCAAATCGGCTTTGACGGGGTCGTCATCAGCGACGATATTCAAATGCGCGGCATTACCGATCTCTTCAAAGTGGAGAAAGCCATCGAGCTTGCCATTCTAGCCGGGGTGGATATCATCGCCGTCGCCAACAACCTCACCTATTCGGGCACGATTGCCGATCGCTTTGTCACCACGGTCAAGCGCCTCCTCGACGCGGGCGTCATCGACGAGGCGCGCATCGAACGATCCTACGCACGCGTGATGCGGCTCAAGGGGTTGGCCTGACTGTAGACCAGCGCAGCCGACAACATGAGCGCGGCCGCGGCCCATAACACCGCTGCACCGCCAAAACCCTGCCACAACACACCGCCAATCACCGAGCCTAACGCCCAGCCGAGCCCTGCCTGCGCTGCGCCGATCAAGGCCTGCCCCGTGGCGCGCATGCCAGACGGCGCGGCCTGCGCCGCATAGGTGACTACTGCCATCCAAAAGCCGCCATACAGCACGCCTAGCAGCGGCACGGCCAGCAAAATCAATGTCGGCGTCGTCGCCAGCGCCATCACACTGTAGACGCCGGCAAATCCGATCAGCCCCGCCAGGATGAGATGCGAGGAGCGAAAGCGCGCCAGGATCGCCGCCCCGGCAAACATCACCGGGATCTCCGTCACCGCGTTGAGCGCGTAGACCATTCCCACCTGCGCTTCTGTGCCGCCCAAGGCCAGCACGTGCAAGCCGATGAAGCCGAAAAACGTCGCGGCGCCGGCGCCCATCAACACATTCATCGTCAAGAAGCCAGGATAACCAGGCTGCCGCCACAGATGTTGCAACCCGGTGAGAAGATCCGCACGTTCGCGCAGCCGCTCGATCGGCAACATCAACGCCAAAATTGTGCACCCAACTGCCAACAACAGGCCATGCAGCCAGAAGATCGGATCAAGCTGGCGGGTGGTAAGTAATTGACCAAGCCCATAACTAAACACCACAAAACCGATGCTGCCAAAAAGCCGTTGACGGCCATAACTGGCGCCGGTGCGCCCGATCATGTCCATCACGGCGCTGTCGACCAAAGCCGGCGCCGGCGAGCGAAAAAAGATCATCGCAACGACGAGCAGCAGCAACGGCCAGAATCCTGTCATCCACAGAAATGGAATGGTAAGCAGGCCCGCGCCCAAGGTGCACAGCGCCAGCACTTGCTGATGAATCTGCCAGCGGTCGGCAATCGCACCCCAGAACGGATTGGCGAGCAACGCGACGATGGGCGGGATGCTGCCCAGCAAGCCGATCTGCGCACCGCTCAGCCCCTGCGCACTCAGATAGACATTGAAGTACGGCGCCAGCGAGCCAAGCGCTGCAAAAAAGATAAAGTAGTAGAGTTTTGCCACCCAAAGACGGGAGGACGGCGCCCGCTGCCCAGCAATCGAGCGTCCCAGTGTCCACGACATACGGCTCATCGTTACCCGATGCCTGCTTTCTGTGCACTACGCGCGCGTCGCACTGGTTTTGCCAGTGCGACGCGCAAATTGATAACAGTTAAACAGCTACGATACTGCAAGGGATGTCTTCTTGCAAACCACGCACAGCTTAAGAATTGAGAACTGCTGCGGCTTAAGGCGCTTGCTGGCCTACACGCTGATGCCGATTGTTGGATTATGCACAGCTTTGGTGTGAAGACGTGCGTCTGGCATAATGTAGGCAGGCGTACCTGGCATTGCTCACACTGGCATTACTCACACTGGCATTACTCACACTGGCATTACTCACACTGGCATTACTCACAAAAGGAAACCGTTCATGTCGGGCAGCAAATTCCCACCACCCTTCTACCGCTGGCGACCCCATCCTTGGCATGGACTCGAAGTCGGCCCCAATCCGCCAGAGGTGGTGCATGCGTTTATCGAGATCACCCCGTTCGACCTGATCAAATACGAGATCGACAAGCGCACCGGCTATATTCGCGTCGATCGACCGCAGCGCAGCTCGTCGCAGCCGCCGGCGCTCTATGGCTTTATCCCGCGCACCTATTGCGACGAAAATGTCGCCGCGCTTTCGCTCAACGCCACACGCGGAGATGGCGACCCGCTCGATATTTGTGTGCTCAGCGAACGGCCGATCAATCGCGGCGAGGTGATCCTCAATGCGCGCGTCGTCGGCGGTCTGGACGTCAACGATCACGGCGAAGCCGACGACAAGATCATCGCGATCCTGGAGAACGACAATGTGTGGGGCAAGGCGCGCGACATTACCGATCTGCCGGAAATTTTGATCGAGCGGCTGCGCCACTATTTTGCCACCTATAAGATGATTCCCGGCCAGGAGCTGTCGTTGACGGTGGATCGCGTCTACGGCCGCGAACATGCGTTGCGCGTCGTGCAAGCGTCGATCCAGGATTATTTTATCGAATACGGTGACTAGTGAGTATGACGGTGACTATTTCGCGGGCGACGCCCGCACAGGCGTCGCGACTGACGCAGATCGCCCATTCCGCCAAGAGCTACTGGGGCTATCCAGCGCGCTGGATCGAGATGTGGCACAATCAGTTGACCATCACCAGCAGCTATGTGCGCGAGCATGAGGTCTATGCCGCCATCGATAGGGATGAAACGCTGCTGGGCTTCCACGCCCTGGCTGGCGCCGGCGACAAACTTGTACTGGATCATCTCTGGGTGCAGCCAAGCTCGTTTGGCGCGGGCGTTGGTCGTCTGCTCTTTGAACATGCCATGGCACGCGCACGCGAGCTGGGGGCGAAAAGCGTTGAGATCGAAAGTGATCCACACGCCGAAGGCTTCTACCAACATCTGGGCGCCGTGACGATCGGTGAGGTCAGCTACGAGTTGGAGGGGCAGCCGCGCCTCCTGCCGCTGATGGCCTATTTGATCGAAACCGGCTTGTGAGGTATGCGCCTATGACGGTGCAAAGCTCGGCCCAGGCGATGCTGCGCGAGCGATGGGAGAGCCATTACGCGTCGGGACAAACACCCTGGGACACGCAGATCACACCGCCGGAAGTGCAGGCATTCTGGCGTTCTGGTCGCCTGCCCGCGGCGGGGCTGGCGCTGGATATTGGCTGCGGGCCAGGCACCAACGTGCGCTTTCTAGCCGAGCTTGGGCTGACTGCGTTTGGCTTCGACATTGCGTTGCAGCCGCTGCAAACAGGGCGCAGGCGCATCGACCAGTGCGCACCGGAGATCGCTCCCCGCACCTGTTTTGTGCAAGCCGATGTAACGCGCCTGCCATTGATCGCTGCTCACGCCGGCTATATCCTGGACGTGGGATGTTTTCACAGCATTGCGCCTGACGAGCGCCAAGGGTATGTGGACGGCATCATCGGCAATTTGCGTGTAGGCGGCTATTTCCAGATCTACGCCTTTGACCGGACAACGGAGATGAGCGCCACTCCTGACAGGAAACTACTGGGCGTTGAGGAGGACGAGATCGCCAACCGCTTTGCCGGACGTCTGACCGTCGTTGAAATCATCCGCGCCAGACCCGATCGCTATCCGTGCCGTTGGTATCTGCTTCAGAAAAAAAGGTAGTCTAGCCATGCCCCAATGGATTCAACGACAAATTGTCCTTGCCGAACGTCCGCGTGGCATTCATTTGATCACAGACGATCTGCTGCGGCAAGTGCCCGAAATTTACGATTTCCAAATCGGACTGGCGCATTTTTTTCTTCAGCACACTTCCGCCTCACTGGCCATCAACGAACGCGTCGACGACGATGTGCGCACTGACCTGGAGCATTACCTCAAAGCCCTGGCGCCGGAAGATGCCGCTTATACGCATAGCTATGAAGGTCCCGACGACATGCCGGCGCATATCAAAGCCGTGCTCATCGGGACCGAGGTGACGGTGCCGATTTCGAATGGCCGGCTCAGCTTTGGCGCCTGGCAAGGTCTCTACCTTTGCGAGCACCGCCACCATGGCGGGCGCCGGCGTCTGATCGTCACGCTCCAGGGCGAATTGACCTGATTCACCCCGGTTTGCGGACATTTGTCACCCATGCTACGGTGCGACTAACTCTGCTAGATGGCTGGCCATAGAACTATACTGAAACTCAGACGTAACATTGATTCGTTATTGTGTCGAACACTCCCAACCCAGGCAACTTCAGAGACAGTGCTTTCTTGAGACAGGATCTTCTGATGACTACAACCATTTCAAATTCGGCCACGGCGACAGCGCACTCTAATTTGACCGGCGTGCGTGTGGCGATCACACACGACAAAGAACAAGCACAGGATCAAGCCGATCTTTTTGCGGCATTGGGCGCAGAGATCTATTACTATCCCTGCATCGAGATCATCCCCTTTGACGACAAAGACTTGGAAAATGCGCTGCGCGAGGCAAGTGAAGGCAAGTACGATTGGCTCGTGCTTAATGACGCTGACACGGCCTGGGTCGTCGGCGACGCCATGCGCGCGGTTGGCATCGACCCGAAGCAGATTCCACGGCGGCTCAAGGTCGCCACGATCGGCTGTATGACCGAGATCTACACCGCCGAGTTTATCGGGTTGGAGTCGGCCTTTGCCCCTGAAGTCTACACGCCGCAGTTTGTCGCCGAAGAATTACGCCTCAAGCCGGGCGACCGCGTGCTGTTGCCGCAATCCTCGACAACGCGCGCGGGACTGGCGAAGTGTCTGCACGGCACTGGCGCCGATGTGACCGCGGTCAACGCCTATCGCACGATGATCGGCAAGGGCGGCGACCCCGTGCCCGTCATGCTGTGGGAGGGGAAGATCGACGTGCTCACCTTCACCTTCCCTACGGCCGTGCGCTATTTTGTCAAGCGGCTTGAATATGAAGGCGGCGCCAAAGCCATGCTCGACGACGTGTGCATCGCCTGCATCGGCCCGTTGACCGCGGCCGCGGCACGGGAATATGGCTTCCATGTGAGCCTGACGCCGCAGCAGCACACTATCGCCGGATTGGTCGAAGCGGTCAACAATTATTTCAAGTGATAGGAGCGCCGCGTGATGGGCTCCTTTCGATCATCACGCAAGACATCTGCGCCGTGGAATGTTCTGCGCACAGGCTGCTACGCGATCCGGGACGATCATCATGAGTGAAGAAGCAGACGCCCTGCCGCCAGCCGAACCGGTGGATGCAAAAGCGCATCCCGTCGACATGCCGCGCATCCGGGTGATGGCGACGGAATTGAAGGAGCCCAATATCTGGCTGATGCGTTCTGTAGCGGCGATGGTGGGGATGGAAGCCGTCGAGGCGCTCTTCCAGCGCACGTTGGCGATCGAGGCTGAGGGCGGCATGATGACCAAGCAAGGCGAGCGCCGGCGCACGTCTGGCGGCATCTTCTTCCTGTTGGCGCGTGACCAGATGTCGGCGCGCCAGCGGCGCAAGGTCTTTGGCCTGCCGCCGTCGCCGCTGAATACAAAGAAGCCCCCCAAAACGCCCGCGCCACCGTCCACACCCAAGCCGCCGCCGCCGCCCAAACCACCTCCGCTGACGCTGGAACAGGCCGGCGCCTTGCTGAAAGCAACTTTGAGCATCGACCCCCAGAAACGAGGGATTGCTGTCATGAAAACAACTATCATCGGCCGGCCCAAACAGATCAAGAAACTCGACGCCTGCACGCTTGTCGTCCTGGGACAAAAAGCGCCGCCCGCAATGCCCAAAGGTCTGCCGCCCGTGCCCGACACCAGCAAGGCGACCATCGCTGTCTTCGTCTCCAACAAGCAGTGGGACAGGGTGGAAGCTGCGCTCAAGGCCGATCCGCAGGACGAGGCGATCATTGAAGGCTATCCTGTCAACGACGCCAAGAACCAGTTGACCGGCATCTGGGCGCAGTCGTGCACGTCCAAGAATCTCCAGCGCGCCAAGCGCGAGGCGCAAGCCAAGGATGAATCTTAAAGGCGCCAGCCAGTGACGCAGATTCTCTCCATCTCGCTGGGCGCTGTGCTGGGCGCCAATCTGCGCTTTTTCGTCAGTGTCTGGGCCAGCCAGCGCTTGGGCGCTGGCTTCCCTTTCGGCACCTTTCTCGTCAATGTTGGCGGCTGTTTTCTGATCGGCCTTTTTTATGGTCTGGGGGAAACACGCCTCACACTCACGCCGGAACTCAGGCTGTTCTTTGTGGTGGGATTTCTGGGCGCGTTCACCACGTTCTCATCCTTTAGTAACGAAACCGTCAACCTGATGCGTAGCGGCGACCTCTGGCTCACCCTGCTCAACATTGCCGGCAACAATCTGTGTGGCTTGCTGGCTGTGATGGCCGGTGCGGCATTAGCAAGATTGCTTGCGTAAACAAATAAGCTCGCCCGGAAATTTTGCAAATCGACCGCTCGCCACGCGCCTTACAAGGGAGGATGCTCATGCAGCTATCCGGTGAAGTGGTGCGCATCACCATCTATATCGGCGAGAGTGACCGCTATCACGGCGGCAATCTTTACAGGGCCATCCTCAACTTTCTTCGCAGTGAAGGAGCAGCCGGGGCCACCGCCACGCGCGCCTTAAGCGGTTTTGGCGCACACAGCCGCATCCACACCGCCAACATCGAAGTGCTATCCAGCGATCTGCCGATCCGCATCGAGTGGATCGACCTGCCGGCGCGCGTCGATCGGCTCCTGCCCCAGATCCAGCAGATGGTCGCCGACGGATTGATTGTGCGCGAACCCGTGAAGGTGGTGCACTATGCGTGGGGAGGCAGCCAGGCGCCGCTGGCGCATCCTGTTGCGCGCATCATGCGTGAAGAGGCGACGACCGTGCAGCCCGACGCGTCGGTGGCGGAGATCGTGACCCTGCTGCTGGAACGCGGCGTGCGCAGCCTGCCCGTCGTCGACAGCGCGCACCGGCTGGTAGGCATTATCACCGACGGTGACCTGCTGCATCGCGCCGGGTTGACGACGCGCATCGGCTTGCAGCGGGAGTTGCCCGACGATCAGGCGCGTGCGTTGCTGGTCGCACTGCGCCAATCCCCGTTAACCGCCCGCGAGATCATGAGCACGCCCGTGTTCTCTGTCCAGACTGACGAACCAGTGCGGGCAGCCGCAGAGCGCATGGTCAAGCACAACCTTAAACGTCTGCCTGTCGTCAACGAAGATGAGCGCTTGAGGGGGATGGTGAGCCGGATCGACATCTTCCGCATGGTGGCGTCCCATCACCATGAAGAGAGGGATGACGACGCCCCCCGCACCGGACGCACTGTTACTGAACTCATGTATAGAGACGCGCCGACAGTCTGCGTCAGTGCGCCGCTGGAGGAAATTGTGCGCGCGCTGGAAGCGAGTGGCCGGCGCCGCGTCGTGGTGGTCGATGACGACCGCCACGTGCTTGGCATCATTACGGACGGCGACCTGCTGCGCCGCAGCCAACAAAAACATGATCCCGATCTGCTGGCGCGCCTGCGCAATCTGCTGGTTGGCGAGGCGCCCATTGCACAAGTGTTGCCCGACGCCGGCGAACGCGCCACGGACCTGATGACATCGCCCGTGATCACCGCGCCGACTGACGCAGCGTTGTCTGAAGCGCTGCACCTGATGACGACGCACGCTATCAAACGCCTGCCCGTAGTGGACAGCCAAGGCCGGCTCGTCGGGCTGCTCGGCCGCGCTAGCGTGCTGCGCGGCCTGTTGGAGCGCGAAGGTAATACGTAAACATTACTTAGAAGCTGACTTGAAAATAGTTTCTTAACGCAAGGGCGCAAAGAAGCAGGGGCGCAAAAGACATTTTCATGTTCGACTGTGCCCCGCAGGTGTATGGTACTGTTTGAAAAGGCGTCCCTTTGACGCGGAGGCGCAAAGACGCGGAGGCGCGCAGAGAAGAAACAGCAGGTCTCACTCGGCTTTTTTGCATTTCTCTCTGCGCGCCTCCGCGCCTCAGCGTCGAGATTTGCCCTTTTCAAACAGTCCCAAGCCAGGGTGAATAGGATCGATGTTCAAAATAGCTCACCGGAACAAAATTTTGACATACGTCCCCGCAAAATTGGGGGGGTACGCTTTAGAGAAACCTGTGCTATACTCCAACTACGCCGTTTGTTGTGGCTGGCCCCAAACCAGCCTTCGGGGGACAACAGACGGCGTATTTTTTTGCCTTCCACTCAAAACGTTCTAAACCAGCATCCAGTTTATGTACATGGAGCTATGCTGACCGCCGAATAAGCGGTTTGCGTGAAGTGACGCGCCAGGCGCGGCCTTGGCCTGGGCCCAGTCGCAACACCCGCGCGCTGACCTCCAAAAATTGCCTATTGACGTTGATACAATCGTATGCTAGACTACGAATTACCGCATACGATTTCACAACAGGAATCCCGATGCAAAAGCAGCATTCCTCCCGCAAACGAGCTGTCACCATGCGCGATGTGGCCAAGATGGCGAACGTCTCGCAGAGCACGGTGTCGCGCGTGCTAAGTGGCGCCGAAGAGAGCATCCCGATCGGCGAGGAAACCAAGCAGCGGGTGATGGAAGCGGTCAAATCACTGGGATATTACCCGAATCTGTATGCAGGTAGTCTGCGCGGCCAGAAAACTTTTATGATTGCCATGATGGTGGCCGATATTGCCAATCCCTTTTATCACCCGATGGTGCGCGCCGTACAGGACGTCGCCCACAGCCATCGTTACGACGTCATGATCGCCAACACTGATCATACACGCGATGGGGAAATGCATTTTATCGAGTCTGTGATACGGCGCCCTGTGGACGGCTTGATTCTGGTGCCTTATCATCTGACCCAGGTAGATATCGAGCGCTGCATTGCGCGCACTGGCGTGGCGGTGGCGGCGCTAGGCCAGCACGTGACTCACCCGCAGGTCGATACGGTTTTTGGCAACGACGAGCGCGCAGTGCTAGAGGCGATCACCTGGTTGATCCAAGCTCGCAGTCATAAGCGGATTGGGTTTATTGGTGTGACCGACAACTTTTCCGTAGGGGTGCGGCGACGGAGCGCCTTTGTTGAAGCGATGCGGCAAGCCGAGCTTCCGCTCCCGCCCGAGATGTTTGAATACGGCGACTGGTCCTCCGAGAGCGGGGAGCGCGCTATGCGCAGCTTCCTCTCCCTGCCACAGCCGCCGACCGCGGTCTTTGCCGTGAACGATCTGATGGCGATTGGGGCGATGGAGGCTGTGCAGAAAGCAGGGTTATGCACGCCGCAAGATGTCGCCATGATCGGCTTCGATGATATTCCGCCTGCAACGTGGGTGCGCCCACGCCTGACCACGGTGGCGCAACATCCGGCGGAAATGGGCCATATAATGGCGAAGGCGCTGTTTGAGCGGATTCAAGGCGACTACAGCGGGCCAGGTCGCCGCTTTGAGGCGCCGTGCCGGTTTGTCATTCGGGAATCCGCGTAAGCGCAACGCAACAGGCGGACGCGAGACGGGCGGACGCACACGATTTTGGTGACAACGCAGCATCATATTCTGCGTTTTCCAATCAGCACCCATAGGTAATCGTATCTTTGTTCCCAGTAGACGCAAAGGAGATAGTATGCGTAAATTGTCGTTTGGTCTTGTTTTATTCATGGTAATGGCGCTGTTGCTGAGCGCCTGTGGCGGCGCGGCGCCGGCTGCCACCACAGACACTGGCGCGGCCGATACAGCCGCGGCCGATACAGCCGCGGTGGCAGAAGCCCCAGCCGCTGAGCCAACCGCTGTGATCAACAATTTTGGCGAATGTGACGATCCGTTGATTCTCTGGCATGGCCTGACTGGCAGTGACGGCGCGGTCTTTGCTGAACTGCTCAAGCAATTCAGCGATGCGAATCCCGATGTTTGTTTGAATTCGGAAGGGTATGGCTGGGATGTCTTCTTCCAGAAGTACCCCACCGCCGTGGCCGCGGGCTCTCCGCCCGACATGGTCATCTTCCATGCCGCTGAGGTCAATCAGATGGCGACTGAAGGCTTGATGCTGCCGCTGGATGATGTCATTTACAATGACGGCACACTGGACAAAGCAGAGTTCAACGAGACGCTGATCAATGGCGTCACCATTGACGGGCAGACCATGGCCGTGCCGTTCGACAATCATGGCTGGCTGTTGTGGTACAACGCCAAGCTGATGGAAGATGCAGGCTTGGATCCCGAGGCGTTGCCAGCCAACGGCGCCGAGTTCATTGAAATGGCGCAGAAGTTGACGACGGACGTCAACGGCAAACACCCGAACGAAGAAGGCTTCGACAAGGACAACGTGGATGTATGGGCGATCGACTATACGTGGCCCCGCTTCACGATCCCCACGACCCTCTGGCAGTTTGGTGGCAGCGTTGTCAGCGACGATGGCAAGACAGCTACGCTGGACAGCCCCGAGTCGATCGCCGCGGTCCAGTACTGGCACGACCTGATGTACAAATACTATGTGGCGCCGCCGGCCGTGCCTGGCAAGATGTGGGCAGGCGACCTGTACAAGAACAACAAACTGGTCTTCATGTGGGAAGGCACCTGGACGGGCGGCTTCATGCGCGATAACCCGGACGTGGCCGCGGTCACCAAGACCGCGTTCATCAACTCGCTGGCGCCGGATGGCAACCAAGCCGTGAAGTTCGACGCGCACGTCATGTCGATCCCGACCGGTGTGGACGAGGCTGGCATTGCCAAGGCCAAGCAACTGATGACCTTCCTGGTCGAGAACGGCGCCTACTGGGCAACTTCGGGCCAGGTGCCGGCGCTCAAGTCGGTGCAGGCGCTGCCGGAAGTGCAATCGATCCCGTCGGTTGCCAAGGCCGCGGAGCAATTCAATGCGATTGGCCGTACTGACCTGTCGCACAAATCCTTCATTGAAATTCAGACGGCATGGGAAACTGCTGTTGGCAATGCGCTGGCAAGTGCAGACGCTGACATCGCCGCTGCGCTGACCGCAGGCAACGAGCAGATTCAGGCCATCCTGGATCGCCCGTAACGGATCGTGCTCTTGGAAGCCTGTGAGTCGACGACAGTCTAGCGATGATCAGTCTGGCTAGGGTAGTCGTCGAGGGGACAGCCTCTTTTGACAGCCACTTTCAGAAGGGGCTGTCCCCTAAAATCCATAGACCTGGAGAGCCTTTGCTTTCTGCTTGGAGCAGATAATCCATGACAACCACCACCTTGCCTGCAAAAAGCGTGGCATCGACGCAAAGCCAGCGTTGGAAGACGCTGCGCAAGCAACTTCCGAATTACCTGTTTGTTCTGCCTCATTTCTTCTTTTTCACGGTGTTCCTGCTATACCCGATCTTTCGAGGCGTACAGATCAGTTTGTATGATTGGAAGATCATGCTCAAGGAGCAGAATTTCATCGGGTTGGCAAATTATCAAGCGCTGATGAACGACAAGATCTTCTGGGAAGTGCTAGGCAATACAGGTCAATTTATGGCGCTGACTGTGATCATCAACGTGATCCTGGCGTTATTTGTGGCCACTGGGCTGAAGCACAGCTTCTTTGGCAGCGATCTGTTGCGCGTGCTCTTTTATGCGCCTGGCATCCTCTCCGTTTCGGTGCTGGGCATCATTGGCATCCGCGTGTGGGACACACAAATTGGCATCATCAACTATTTTGTCACCACCATGTTGGGTGGGCCGCGCATTTCGTGGCTGGGCAACCCTGACATCGTGATCCCGGCGCTGGCAGTGACGACGGTCTGGTGGACGTTTGGGTTTCCAATGCTGGTGTTCATTGCGGGTCTGCATAACATCCCAGAGCCGCTGTATGAGGCCGCCAAGATCGACGGGGCTGGCCCGCTAGGAACTTTCCGCAACATTACGCTGCCCCTGATTATGCCAACGATGCTGTTTGTGGTTGTGACGCAGTTTATTGCCCACATGCAGGTTTTTGCCCAACCGTACATTATCAGTGGCGGCGGGCCAGGCAATGCCTCCCGTTCGGCGACCATGTATCTGTATGAAACTGCATGGAAGTTTTTCCGATTTGGCTATGCGTCATCGATTTCGGTTGCGCTGGCCCTGATTATGATCATCGTCACCATCTTCCTTTTTTCGTTGATGCGCAGCCGCACCGAATATTGATCCAGGAGATTGCCCATGACCTCTGCCACTCCAGCTGCCTCCTATACGGCGCGCCGACGCTTTAATAAAGACCTGCTGCGGTCACTAGTGTTGTGGCTCATCTTCCTGCCGCTGACGTTTATCGTCATCGTGCCGGTGCTTTACATGTTCTCGATGGCCTTTACGCTCGAATCCAATCAGTTGAAATTCCCAATTGAATGGATCCCGCAGCCAATGACGTTGAGCAATTTCATCAAGATCCTTGTCGATCCGCAGTTGCCCATCGTGCGCTGGTTTACCAACAGCCTCATTATCGCGAGCGTGGGGACGGGGATCATTATCTTTCTGTCGACGCTGAGCGGCTATGCGTTTGCCCGGCTGGAGTTTCCTGGCAAAAACTTGATATTCTCGCTGTTGTTGTTCAGTTTGATGATCCCGGCCGCGGTCACATTGATTCCGGTCTTTCTGCTGCTGCGCGATCTGAAGCTGCTCAACAGCTACCATGCAATCTGGTGGCCGGCCGCGGCATCGGTGACGGGCATCTTTCTCATGCGCCAACATTTCTACGCGATTCCAGGGGAACTGGAGGACGCCGCGCGCGTCGATGGCGCGGGGCGCTTCCGCATTTACTGGCAGATCTGTCTGCCGTTGGTGCGCGGCGCGATGATGGCGCTCTTTATTTTTACCTTTTTAGGCTTGTGGAACGACCTGTTCTGGCCGTTGATTGTGCTAAGCGACCGCGCCGCGCTGACCCTGCCCGTAGGGTTGTTGGTGATCCAGCAAGGCAGTTATGTCCAGCGCGGTCTGGCTTTCGCAGGTGCGTTTATCGCCTCGGTGCCGGTGCTCATCTTTTATGCCTTCTTCCAGCGCAAGATCATTGCCGGCATCACGACGGCTGGGCTGGCCGGCAGATAAAATCAAGTTCGACGTCGAGGCGCAGAGTTGCAGAGATGCGCGGAGAAAAAACAAGAGAGCGGTCTGCGTGGAGCGATCTTCTCTTTTTCTCCTTCTGTGACTCTGCGTCTCCGCGTGGCGGGTTCTCTCTTTTCAACCGATAGGAATTGATGTCATGTCACAATTATCTGCACAAATTTTACTCGACGCCAATCGCACTATTTCCGCAATCTCACCGTTGCTCTTTGGCGGCTTTGTCGAACACATGGGACGCTGCGTCTACGAGGGCATCTACGACCCCAAGTCCGCACATGCCGACGAAGACGGTCTGCGCACCGATGTGCTCGACGCACTGCGCGCCCAGCAATACACGACGATCCGCTATCCAGGCGGCAATTTTTTGAGCGGCTATTATTGGCTGGATGGCGTTGGCCCCAAGGATCAGCGACCGCGGCGCCGAGAACTGGCGTGGCAGTCGCTGGAGACCAACCAGTTCGGCACAAATGAGTTTATGGGTTTCTGCAAAAAGATCGACGCCGCGCCGATGCTGGGCGTCAACATGGGCACCGGCACGATTCAAGCTGCGTGCGACCTGGTCGAATATTGCAACACGCCGGGCGGCACCTACTGGTCCGACCTGCGCGCCAGCCACGGCTATCGAGACCCTCACAACGTCAAGTACTGGTGCGTCGGCAACGAGATGGACGGGCCATGGCAGATGGGGCACCTGGAAGCACACGAATATGGCGCCAAGGCGCGCGAGGCCGCCAAGCTGATGCGTTGGATGGACCCGTCGATCCAGACGATCCTCTGTGGCTCCTCCAACGATCAGATGCCGACCTACCCAGAGTGGGATCGGGTGGCGCTGGAAGAGGCGTGGGAGCACATGGACTATCTCTCCATGCACTACTACGCCGGCAACCGCGACAACGACACAACGAGTTTCCTTGCCAGCGCCGTCGCGTTCGAGCATTTTGTCGACACACTGGATGGCACGCTGCGTTACGTCAAAGCCAAAAAGCGCAGCAAGCACGATGTCCACCTTTCCTGGGACGAGTGGCAGGTGTGGTACAAGGGCGATCCGGTGCAAGGCAACTGGACGGAAGCTCCCCATCTTGCCGAGGAAATGTACAACCTGGAAGATGCGCTGGTCGTGGGGCAATGGCTCAACGTTTTCCTGCGCAAGAGTCATGTGCTCAAGATCGCCTGCGTGGCCCAGGTCGTCAACATCATTTCCTGGCTGCACACGCGCGGCGACGACCTGCTCAAGCATCCGTCGTTCGACGTCTTTGCACTGGTCAGCAACCATGCCCGCGGGCAGGCCTTGGATACGCTGGTCAAGGCGCCGCACGTGGAAACCAAAAAATATGGCGACGTGCCACTGCTCGATGTCTCCGCATCTTACGACGCGACGAGCGGCGACAGCGCGATCTTCATCGTCAATCGCAGCCAGACGGACAGCGTGACCACTGAGCTGGTCTGGCAGGATGGGCGCACCTACACGATGGGTGAGGCCTGGCAACTGGCGGGCGACGACCCCAAGGCGGGCAACACCTGGGAGGCGCCCAACGCCATCACCGCACAGAAGATCGCCGCGCCGCAGCTGCGCAACGGCAAGGCGACGCTGCAGCTCCCGCCGCTTTCTTTCACAACGTTGACGCTGCGCAGCGCGTAGGAGAGAAACCTTCAACCTTCACCTTCCAGGAAGCTGGCAGCTTTCGGGAAGGTTGTTCAACCAAAGCAGGGTAACTGATATGAACGAAACGACAACAGTCTCGCTGGACGGCGTCTGGGATTTCCAGATCGACCCAAGCGACGGCGACGATATTCTCTCGCTCAAAGAATGGCGCACCGCGCAGGTCCCGATGCCGTGGCAGGCGCAGTTCGACGACCTGCGCCAGTACAGCGGCACGGCCTGGTATCGCCGGCGCTTCAACTGGCATGAAGTGACTGACGGCAAGGTGGCCATTCTCCACTTTGGCGCGGTCGACTATCACGCGATTGTCTGGCTCAACGGCCGTCGCGTCGGCGAACACGAAGGCGGCTATCTACCCTTCGAGTTTGACGTGACCGATACTCTGCAAGTAGGCGAAAATGTGATTGTCGTGCGCGTAATCGACGCCAGCGACGACCGCAGCCGCTACGCTGCGTATCCCTTCACTGAAGTTCCGCACGGCAAGCAGAGCTGGTACGGCCCGATCGGCGGTCTCTGGCAGTGCGTGACGCTGGAGCTGCGGCCAGCAGTGCATATCGCCACAGTTAAGCTTACACCGCAACCTGCCGAGCACGCGATTGATATTGTCGCCACCCTCAACGCTGCCCTGCCGGAAGGCGGCGCGCTCACCGCGACAGTGTTCGACCCAGCCGGACAGAACGTGGCGACCGCGCAACTTGACGCGGCGGGCAATGGCCGCGCCATCCTCACTGACGCCCCGCAGTTATGGAGTCCCGATGCACCCGTCCTCTACACTGTCGAGACCACACTGGCTGCCGGGGAAATGCAGCACGCGCTGACCGCGACCTGTGGCTTCCGCACCGTCGAAGCCAGAGACGGTCGCATCTATCTCAATGGCGAGCCAATTTATCTACGCGGCGTGCTCGACCAGGCTTACTATCCTGGCACAATCTATACGCCGCCGAGTCTGGAATTCCTGGAAGATCAGGCGCGCAAGGCCAAGGCGCTCGGCCTCAACTGTCTGCGCATCCACATCAAGATCGAAGATCCGCGCTACTACGAAGTGGCCGACCGCATCGGTCTGCTTGTCTGGACGGAGATCCCCAACTGGGTGCTGCTCAGTGATGCAGCCGACCGCCGCATCAAGGAAACTTTCCGCGCCATGGTGGCGCGTGACTGGAACCATCCTTCGATTATTGCGTGGACGCTGGTCAATGAAAACTGGGGCACTGACCTGGTGCGCAATCCCGAACATCGGCGCTGGCTGGCTGACTTCTATCACGAAGCAAAGCAGATCGACCCCACGCGCCTGATCGTCGACAACTCGGCCTGCTGCGACAACTTCCATGTGGCGGGCGACCTGGAAGACTTCCACCACTACCGTGCGATTCCCGACCACGCCAAGGAGTGGGACGAATGGGTGGCCGCCTTTGCCAGCCGCGCCAGCACCTGGGTCTGGGCGCAGGATTACTTGCAGGAGCGTCGCCCCGACCTGCCGCTGATCGTTTCCGAGTTCGGCAATTGGGGGCTTCCTGATCCCGCTGAAATCCAGGAAAATGGCCGCGAGCCGTGGTGGTTTGAGACGGGCCACGAGTGGGGCGACGGCATCGTCTACCCGCACGCCATGCCGCAGCGTTTTACGGACCACGGGCTGGACAGCGTCTTTGGCTCGATGCAGGACTTTGTCCGCAACGCCCAGGAGCACATGGCGCGCAGCCTGCACTACGAAATTACCTCCATGCGCTTGCTGCCGGCCATTGCAGGCTATATTATTACCGAGTTCACCGACGTGCACTGGGAATGCAACGGCCTGCTCACCATGCAGCGGGAGGTCAAGCATGGCTTGAATACGCTTTTCACACCGCTCAATCAGGATAACGTAGTTACATTGCGGCCCCAGCGCTGGAGTGGGCGGCCAGGGGAAACGCTGGTTGTTGACGTGCGCGCCTTCGGCAGCGACGGCGAATGCAGCGACGGGGTGATCGAGTGGGAGGTGGGCGAGGCGCAGGGTCAGCTGGACGCGCCGGGCGGCGTCGTGGAGGCGCCCCTTACCACACCGGGCATGGCGACGCTCCGCGCACGCTGGCTCACAGGAGAGGGGGCGGTGGTGGCCACCAATGTCATCGAGCTTGCCTGCGTTGACGCGCCGCAGCCTGCACAAGCGTTGTGCGTCCTGGATGATGTTGCGCTGGCGGCCACGCTACGTTCGCTGGGATACACAGTCGCCGAGACGCTGCCATCGACCGCGGAAGCGCAGGCAGTGCTTGTTGCACGTCGTTACACACATGAGATGGAAGCGGCCGTGCAGGCGGGGGCCCGGCTGCTGTTGCTGGCCGGCGAGCCGAGTGCAGAGGGGAAAGAAGCTGTTCGCCTGCCGGTCGGCGCTATTATTCCGCGCGAGGGCACGCCCTGGCAAGGCGACTGGGCCACAGCGTTTTCCTGGATCAAGAAACAGGGGCCTTTTGCCGCACTGCCGGGCAATCCGCTGCTGGAGATGGAATACGCGCCGGTCATGCCGGATACTATCTTGGTGGGGCTGCCGGCGTGGGCCTATCGCACGCACAATTGGGCTGGACTGGCGTTGGGCTGGATCCACAAACCAGTTTCGCTTCTGGCGGAGATGCCTTATGGCCGAGGACAGGTTGCCATCACAACATTCAAACTGAACGCGCAGACCCTGGCTGAAGATGTCCTGGCGCAAACGATCTTTGCCGGCGCGCTGGCGCTGTTAGCGTGAGCGCCGCCTAACCCTTCAGGCGAAACAGAGCTCGATTGGCCATGCAAGCGGCGGCGTTGTGCACAACGCCGCCGCTTGCATGGCC
>JACSRH010000461.1 GCA_014879855.1 Caldilineaceae bacterium
GAAAATGAGGAGTTCTCGGAGAGAAAAATGGACGAACAACCCAACAAACAGAGCAAGCAGAGCGGCAGCGAGGTCGGCGCCGGTATTGCGATTGGCGCTGGCGTTGGCGCGGCGCTGGGCGTGGCGATGGACAACATCGCCGTCGGCGTTGCCGTGGGTGTGGCGATCGGTGCGGCGGTGGGCGCCGCTTTGGGGCAACGGCGCAAAGAGTAACTTTTGACAATCGGACCTACTTCGGGCAAGATGTCGCTCATCATTATCGTGGGTAAACACTTCAGCCATTCACAGAAAGGAGGTGCTCATCATGTTGTACCGTCACAATCTATCCTTCTCCATGAGCACCACGCCTGTGAACGCGTTGCCACAACGGGTTGCCGCGGCTTAGTTCTGCTGCGCACCATCTCTGAACCAGACAAGGTCACACGGGCAGTTGCTCTGTGGCCTTTTTTGTTTCCCTGCGTTGATGCGCTGTGCAGGCGCTCAGCCAGCAAAGGTCACGGGATAGATTTCCTCTGCCCGTGATCTTGGTGGCGTGGTTAGACTGGATCGGCAGCGGGCGTGCGCCCGCTGCTTTTTTGATTGGTGGCAACCCAGGAGAAAACTCTGTGAATGCTCGCAGCAAGAAATTTTTGTCGTACTACAGACCGTATTGGAGATGGTTACTCGCCGACCTGACCTGCGCCTTGATTCTCTCGGCGACGACGCTGGCGTTGCCTTTGTGCATCCGCATCATTACCAAGGACATCCTGGAGACCCCCGGCCCCGACGCGCTCAACCAAATCTACGCGGTGGGTGCATTCATGCTGGGGTTGATCGCGGTGCATACGCTCTGCGACATGTTTGTCGCCTATCAGGGACATGTCATGGGCGCGCAGATGGAGCGCGACATGCGCCGCGAATTGTTCGAGCACTATCAGAAGCTCTCCTTTGGCTTTTACGATGAGCAGAAGGTAGGCCAGTTGATGACGCGGCTCACTAATGATTCGTTCGACATGTCCGAGTTGTTCCATCACGGGCCGGAAGATGTCATCATTTCAGCCCTGAACTTTGCCGGGGCCTTTTTCATCCTGGTCAACATCAACCTTGAACTGACCCTGATCATCGTGCTCTTTTTGCCGGTCATGGCCGTCTATGCCTTTGTCTTCAACCGGCAAATGCGGCGCGCCATGCGCAGAAGCAAGGATCGCATCGGCGACATCAACGCGCAGGTGGAAGATTCGCTGGCGGGCATCCGCACGGTCAAGTCGTTTTCCAACGAAGCGGTGGAGACGCGCAAGTTTGCGACCGAAAACGGCCGCTTTCTGGAGAGCCGGCGCCAGGAGTACCGCAGCCAGACCTATTTCTTTGAAGGTTTGGTTGGCTTCACCCACCTCCTGACGCTGGTGGTGGTGATCTTTGGCGCGGCCAGCATCGTGCAGGGGACGCTGGATCTCCCCGATCTGCTCACCTTTCTGCTCTATGTGGGCATCCTGATCGAACCGATCAAGCGCTTTGGCAATTTCACCCGGCTCTACCAGGAGGGCATGGCGGGCTTCGAGCGCTTTATGGAGGTGCTGGAGGTGGCGCCGGATATAGAGGACGCCGTTGATGCGGTCGAACTGGCGCAGGTGCAGGGCAACGTGACCTTCAAGAATGTCACCTTCCAGTACAGACCAGATGTTGCACATGTGCTGCAAAAGCTCTCGCTGGAGATCAAAGCCGGCGAATTTGTGGCATTGGTCGGCGCTTCGGGAGTGGGCAAGACGACGCTCTGTGCGCTGATTCCGCGCTTTTACGAGGTGCAGGCGGGGGAGATCCTGCTCGACGGCGTGAATATCCGCAACATTCGCCTCTGCGCTTTGCGTCGCAACATCGGCATTGTGCAGCAGGATGTCTATCTCTTTGCCGGCACCGTGGCCGACAATATTCGCTACGGAAAGCTCGATGCCAGCGAGGAGGAGATTATCGCGGCCGCCAAACAGGCCAGCGCCCACGACTTCATCATGGCGCTGCCGCACGGTTACGCCACGGACATCGGCCAGCGCGGCGTCAAGCTGTCGGGCGGGCAGAAGCAGCGGCTGAGCATTGCGCGCGTCTTTCTCAAAAACCCGCCGCTGCTTATCTTCGATGAGGCGACGAGCGCGCTGGACAACGAGAGTGAACAAGCGGTGCGCGCTTCGCTGGAGAAGCTGAGCAACCACCGCACCACGCTGGTGATCGCCCACCGCCTGTCGACCGTCCGCAATGCACAGCGGATTGTGGTGCTGGCGCCCACTGGCATCGCCGAACAGGGCACGCATGACGAACTGATTGCGCGTGGGGGCGTCTATGCTAATCTGTACAACGTACAGTCACGGATGTAGTGCGAGCATTGGACTGAGGGCGCGTCCCGCGATCTGAGCTTAGCCTCGGCGTGTGTCGCACTGGTTAGAGACTCTGTCGCCGGGCATGATATGCTGACCAGTGCGATGCACGCCTCCAACAATTTGGGAACGCAGAAGAATTGCCCGGCCAGCGGAGCACGACCACCTCTTCGCGAATCTGCTGCCGGGTAGCGGTCGCCAGTCGAGTGCGGAAGAGATCGATGCTGACGACTTCATACCCCAAATCGGCCGCAATATCAGCCAGCAACCTGCCGGTCTGGATCAGCACCTGGAAGAAAGAAGCCTGATCGCCGACCACGTACCCTAAGTGGGCGCCTGGCTTGAGCAGTGGGCGCAGCTCAGCCAGATGGCGCGCCATGCCGCCAAAATAGAGCCGGGTGACGCGGCTGTACATCCGTTCAAAGCCAGAAGTTTTGCCAAGCTCGATTCTGCGCCGTTCGATTTCCGCAGAGAGCGCCTGAATCTCTTCATGCGCTGCGATCCATTGATCATCGTCGTCATGCTTGTAGACGTTGCGCGTATTGGAGCGCAGCAGCCCCTGTTTCACCGCACGCAGTTCAGCCTTATCGCGCATATAGCCAAGCACGACCGATTCCAGCCGGGTTGTGCGGGTGTAGTCCTTCTCATTAGGGTAGGGCGGCGAAGTAAAGACCGCATCGATCGAGGCCGGCGGCAGCAGCTTGGCTAACCTGCGGGCATCCGCATGATGAATCACCGCAGGCGGCGCGGCGGCATTTACCCTATGCAGATCCTCCGCCATGCGCTGCACCGCCGCCAGCCAGCACGCCACCACCGGCGCATCGGCAAGTTTTTTGCGGCGGACGCCAACTTCTGGCCCAAAGTGCAGGTTGCTCACATCGTAGACCAACGTGCGCGCCAGGGCCAGGCGAAGATGGTCGTGATAGGGTTGCTTGGGGTGCTGCTCAATCTGATCGAGCAGCAACAGCGCCTTGTGCAGCGGCAGCGGGCTGATCGAATCTTTGAGCAGCAGGGCAAGCGCTGCGGGCGGCAGCGTAAGCAGCGCATCGGGTGTGGTCTGCTCAATTCTTTGCTCGGCAAGGCCAGCGATCTGGCGAGCATGGTCCAGCAGCAACGCCGGATCGACAGCCCAGTTGGTTTTTACGCTGCTGGCAAAGTGCGCCAGCGCATTCGCCTCCACACCGACGGCCGCAAAGCCTTGCAGCCTGGCCTCCACGGCCGTAGTGCCTGTCCCGCAGAAAGGGTCAAGCACCGTTTGTCCGGGGGAAAGCCGAAAGCGCTGCAAATACTCGCGCACAAGATGCGGCGGAAAGGAGAGCACAAAGCGGTACCAGTCATGCACGGCGCGATCCAGCGCATCCATCCGGTTGATGGCGCCGTTGCTT
>JACSRH010000280.1 GCA_014879855.1 Caldilineaceae bacterium
CTTCCTTTGCCATCTTCTCTACCAGCTCCTGACCGCCGCTGTACTCCAGCAGAATATCCTGCGTGGTGCTGTCGAGATCGGAGCCGGTCACTTTGCGGTAAATGAGGTTGCGCAGAGCCACCACGGGCCTGCCAATGGTGTTCGACAGGAGTAGCATCAAAAGCCAGCTCAGGCCGACGCAGACGGCGGCCTGAATAAAGCCGACCTGAAAAGCATATTCCACCGCGGTGGTCATGATCAATAGCTGCCACACGCTCAGTACTTTGCCGATGGCAGGGCCAAGGTATGGGATCAGGATCAGAAAGCCAAAGACCAGCGGCGCGGTGCTCATCCCGACAAGAAAGACGATGTACACTTCGCTCGCTAACGTTACGTCGAACAACTGCTAGGCGATCAGCGCAACCGCAATGCCCCAGATCGCATAGGTGATCAGAAAGACGACGCCGTTGATCAACAGGCTGAAAACAAAGCGTCCGCGGCGCACGCGATTGACGAACAGAATCACGCTCTGGCCCAGCAGCGTGGAGACGCCCGCCAAAAAGACAATCCCGCGGATGATGTTTGCGCCGGCGGGATGGTTGACGAGCGTTGCGTAGATCGTAGGGTCGAGCCGCAGCGTCTGACCAATCGCCTGCAAGACCAGCACAAAGTATTCCAGCACTGCATCAAACATAGGCAACTCTTTCAGTTAAAAGAAGCCAGTTGCGCAAGCACAGCGTCAACGCTAAAGACAGCGCCGCTGATCATCATCTGCAAGAGCACCGGCGCCAGCACAGCCAAAACCCACCCCAGTACAGGCAGAATAACGCCGCGCCAGCCGCGCGCGTTGTGTGCGGCGGCAGCACCCATCCAGATGGCAAGCAACCCGATCCAGGCGGCGACGGGCGCAGCCACTGGCGCCAAGATGGGGATCAGCCCCATCGTCCGAATCAGCAAGGTGACATTTGCAAAGCCAAGCCCACGCAGGGTGCGCGTGTACGATCCCTTGTCGGCGATCAGCCGCCCTGCCAGATGGATGCCAAGGGTGTAAACAAACCAGAGAGCGATGCTTGCCACGATCATCAGCACGGTCAGCAGCGGCCCCGTCTGGCGCAGCGCCACTGTCTGCACCCCCAGCAGCCCCAGGCTCAGCAGCAGCGCTGGCCCAGTCATGCGCGGGTCGGCGACCACCGTCTGGTAGGCTGAGCGATCCAGGAGCAGGGCGCGGCCGGCCAGCGGCAGCCAGGTATGAAGATCCTTCACACCCGCCCAAAGGTTGCGCGGCGACCAGGCTTCCGCCCCTGGCTCCGCCGCAGGCAGACGCAGCTCCGGCTGGGCGCCAACCGGTTGCTCACGTCGGCTGTTCAGAATGTGAAAGACATCGATGGCGCTGCGCGTCGGCGGCACGGCCAGGTCCGGCGGGTGAAAGAGAAACGCGTCGGTCTGCTCGCCGCCCAGCCCACCGTGATTGCCGATCAGTTCCTCCAGCGCGGCCACGCTGCCATCGGGATAGAGCGTGCTGATCACCATCAAGTCACCCGCATGGGGAAAATCCATGACACGGCGCACTTGCCACGCACGCGTCTCCACCGCGGCGTGCCCGTAGGCGTGGGGATCCGCCGGCGCGTACGGGAGCACGCGACGGCGGGCTAACCGCTCGATCAGACTCTGGTAGATGGAGCCATCCTGGTTGACTTCCAGAAAACCGGCCAGAATGGTGTTGATGGCGGCAAAGACAAACCCGCCTGCCAGCGCGCCCAGCCAGCCGTTCACTTCAAAAATGGGCAGGAAGTGCGCGGTGAGGAGCAGTGCCAGCGCGTTGACCAAGAAACCAAGCACAAAGACCGCCACAAACCCCAACGGCCGCGCCACCAGCAGCACAATGGGACGAATTGTCAGATTTACGACGCTCAACACAAAGGCGGCGGCAAAGGCATCGCGCAAGATCAACCATGGCGTTGGCTCTATAAAGGCGATGCCGGGGAAGATCGCCGCCGTGAGCAGCAGCGAGATGCCGTCGACGAACCACAGCACCAGAAAACCTACGATTACTTTGGTTGTTTGCATGGTGGCATAGACTGCTTTCCAGGCATCCAGCGGTGCAAATCGCTGCGTGTAATTTTTAGGTGAGGTAGTGTTCGCCGCGCAAAGGGGCTACAAACAGTTGACATTTTATATCACACGCGCCCCAGGCCTCCAATCGCAGAGCTTAGCGCCGCTTGACTCCCGTTTATGCCAGATCGCGGTGGCCAAAGATGACCACAGCCGCAACGCTCCCGCCTACCAGCCAGACCAACAGGACGAGCAGCCCGGATGGATCGACCTGGCCGGTGGCGACGATTTCCTGCGGGAAGTAGTGATGCCACGGGTTGATCCACGCCAGCGGCGAGGCGGCGACGAGCGGGATCACGTCGAGCACGAAGGCCAGGATCGTCCACGCCGCGCCCACGGCGTTGCTGAGTGAGGTGCGGCTGAAGCCGCTGGCGATCAGGAACGCGCCGCCGCCCAGCGCGGCAAAGAGCAGCCACGCCACCCCCGCGGCCAGCAGATAGTTGGCCAGCGGCAGCTCGTAGGGCAGCGTCTGCACGCCGATCCACAGCCCCAGCCACGCGGCCAGCGCGATCACGCCGGCGCCCAGCACCATCTCCAGCACCTTGCCCAGCACAAAGCTCCCGCGCTGAATCGGCCGGCTCAGCACCAGGTAGATCGAACCGCGCTCGATCTCGGCGGTCAGGCCGTCGGTGGCGCGGCCCACGACAAAGGCCGCGCCCAGGCCGATGAAGAGCGGGTGAATCCACGTGAAGGCGAGATAATCCTGCGCGCCAAAGCCGGCCTGCAAGTTGGGCGCCAGCTTGAGCAGCGCGCGCAGCCCGTCGGGAAAGGTGCGCACAACGCTCGTCACCGCGTCCGTGCCGCCGATGGCCGGAAAGCTGACCGCCACCAGCCAGTGAAACGCGCCCGCAGAGAGCGCAAACCAGAAGAGCGACAAGCGTTTGCGGCGCAGCGTGCTCCAGAAGATCAGCCCAGCATCGCCCAGGCTACGCATGGTGCGCCTCCGGCCGGTAGTACTGCAGAAAGACATCCTCCAGCGACGGCGGCTCGATGGCGACATCGGCGACGGGCAGGCTGGCAAGCAGGCGCAGCACCGCGGGCAGGTCGCCGGTGAGAAAGTGCCAGCGCTCCTCCGTGCGGGTGAGGCCGCTGATGGCTGGCAGTGCGGCGAGCGCTGCTTCATGTGCGGATGGGTCGCCGCTGAACTGCACGGTGACGCGGCGCTGCATGTGGCTGCGCAGCTCGGCGATGCGATCCACCGCCACCAGCCGTCCGCCGCGGATCAGCGCCACGCGGTCGCACAGCGCCTCCACCTCGCTGAGCACGTGCGAGGAGAAGAAGATCGTGGCGCCGCGGCCGTGTAGATCGCGCAGCAGGGTGAAGAGCGCACGCTTGGCCAGCGGGTCCAGCCCCTCGGTCGGCTCGTCGAGGATAAGCAGGTCGGGCCGGTGCTGCATGCCCTGGACGAGGTTGATCTTCTGCCGCGTGCCGCGCGAGAGACGCCCCATCGGCCGGCGCAGATCGGGCGCGCGCAGCTCCAGCGCGTCGAGCAGCCGGTCGCGGTCGAGGGGCGGGCGGCGCTGCACGCGCGCGAGGTCGTCGAGCAGCCAGAGGCCGGTGGCGGCGGGGTCCAGCCCGGCGACGTCGGGGACAAAACCAAGCTGGCGGCGCGCGGCCAGCGCCGCCGCCGGATCCGCCATGTCATGGCCGAGCAGCTTCACCGCGCCAGCGCTGGGGCGCAGAAAGCCGAGCAGCAGGCGGATCGTCGTGGTCTTGCCCGCGCCGTTCGGGCCGAGGAAGCCCAGCACCTCGCCGGCAGGCACGGTGAGGCTCAGGTCGCTCACCGCGGCAAACGCGCCGTAGCGCTTGGTGACGTCTGTCAGGGTGATGGCAGCGGGCGTCGGTGAATCAGACAGCATGGGTGAGAAAGGAAAGTAAGAAAAAATAGAACGCGGATGACGCGGATTGGGCGGATGCTTGCGGATTAAAATCAGCGAAAATCCGCCTAATCCGTCTAATCCGTCTAATCCGCGTGCCATGCTTACTCACAGTTCACCCCGATCCAGCCAGCGCCAGATCACGCGCAGCACGAGGGCAGCCGCCATCAGGGCTGCGCCGAGAAAAATAATGTAGGCAACCGTGTGCAGCGTCTCGTTGCCATCGCCACCCGCGCTGACGGCCACGCCGGAGCCAATGACCAGACCGACCAGCAGCAGCGCCAGGACAAGACGCTGAACGTTGGTGGAAATTGTGCGATCAAGCTCCTTGATCTGATGGTTGAGGTCGCTGGCGTCGATGTGCAGCGTGAGCCGGCCGCGCATGAACTGCTGGATCCAGCCCGCCGCCGCGTCTTCCAGGCTGGGAATCTGGCGCACCAGCTCCTTGGTCGAACGGATCGCCTGGCGCTTGAGCGATTCGATCACTTTGTCGGCGTCGAACGACTGGATCAGCAACTGGCGCGACTCAGTGAAGGCGACCTCCACCAGCGGCAGTTCCGGCGCCAGCGTGCTGACCACCTCCTCCGCCTGCACCATGGCCTTGAGCGCGATGGTGAGGTCCGGGTCGAGGCGCAGGCCATTGTTCGCCAGTGCGCTCATCACGACATTCATGGCGCCGCCCATGCTGATGCCGCCGCCCGACAGGCTGGTGTAGCGCTGGAGCAGCCGGTCGATCTGGTCGAGAAACTTCTTCTCGTCAACCGCACGCGCCGCGGTCGTCAGCCGCAGGACGACGCGGCCGATCTCCATGCCATCCTTCTGTTCCAGCGACCAGATCAGGTCGGCCAGGGCCAGCCGTTGATCGCTGGAAAGCTGGCCCATCATGCCCAGGTCGAGGAAGATGATCTGGCCGCTCGCGGTGTCCACCAGCACGTTGCCAGGGTGCGGGTCGCCGTGGAAGAAGCCGTCGAAGAGCACCTGCTTCATCATGGCGCGCATAAAGACGCGGGCGAGTTCAGCGCGATCCAGGCCGGCCGCATCGAGCGCGGCGATGTCGGTGATCTTGACGCCTTTGACAAATTCCTGGGTCATCAGGCGCCGGGTGGAGAGTTTATTGTAGATGGCCGGCACATGAATC
This sequence comes from Caldilineaceae bacterium, assembly GCA_014879855.1. Lineage (GTDB taxonomy): Bacteria > Chloroflexota > Anaerolineae > Caldilineales > Caldilineaceae > Caldilinea. The sequence continues at coordinate 5,107 of JACSRH010000280.1, forward strand.
TGGGGGAAGACGGCCATGTTCTGCGCGAGCAGACGGCCGTTGTAGGCTTCGTTGGTGTAATCCAGCTCCAGCAAAATATTGTCGGCGTACTCGTTCATGATGCCGTTGAGGTCGGATTGGGCGGCCCAGGCGAAGCGCCGCTCCAGAATGCGCGTCAGGTCGCGCAGCACGTTGAGGTCGGCGCGCACGGTGACGTTGATGTCGGGGCGCTGCACCTTGACGACCACCGCGGCGCCGCGGTGGGTGACGGCGCGATGCACCTGCGCGGTCGACGCGGCGGCAAAGGGGACCGGCTCGAAGTGGGCGTAGACCTGCTCTGGCGGCGCGCCCAGCTCCTCCTGGATAATGCGCGCCGCTTCTGCATAGGGAAAGGGTTCGACCGCACTCTGCAGCTTGGTCAGCGACTGCCGCCAGTCATCCGGCAGCTTCTCGGCGCGGCTGGAGATGACCTGACCCAGCTTGACAAAGGTCGGCCCCATCTGTTGCAGCATGATGCGCACCGTCTCCGGCGTGTTTTCGTCGATCACCGGCTGCTTGCGCCGGTAGATGAAGCGCTGAAAAGCCTGGCGCACGCCGCCGAAGGGGGAGTTGTCGGTGGCAATATCGCGTATGTAGCGTGAGATAAGATCGAGCAACTGCGCGACGCGCAGGTTCTCCACAAAAACATTGCGCTGGCCGAGCGGCAGACTGCCCAGGAAACGCCAGTAGTTGCGGCTCTCCTGCGGCGCATCCTTGAGCGGGCTGTCGATGCCGGTGATCGATTCCAGCACGATCATCCAGAAGGCGAGCACGACGCCGGCGAGGGTGACGTTCAGCCACCAAGGCTCGTCGATGGTAATGGTAGGCTGGTCGCTGAAGAGGCCGGCGCCAATCGCGCCAAAGATCACGAAGAGGGCGATGTTGATCACAACGATGAACAGGCCAAAGGTCCATAACACGACGCGACCGGAGAGAAACAAGAACACCGGCCAGACGACCGTTCGCACGCCCCAGAGGATCAGGCCCATGACATAGATGGTGATCAAACTGATGACGAAGAGGGCTACCTGGATGATGCGACTCACATCGTGATAACTGAGCGCCGAGGTTGTGGTGGCGCCCCCGGTCTCTGTCGAGCGATCAATCACACCAAACAGGGTGCTGCAATCGCCGATCAGGCGCCAGGCGCCGGCGTCGCTGGTGGGCGCCACATTGTCGACGGGCGCCACCGCTTCCCACGCCCGATCTTGGTAGAGCACATGGTCGCCGGCTGTGTAATACTTGGTTGCCTCCCATCCAGCGCCGCCGCAGACAGATACGGTCAGCAGCTCGTCGGACGATTCCTGGTCGAGCAGCGTGAAGCTGACGCCAGGCACGATGAGCAGCGTCAAGCCCAGGCACAACGCCATGACAAGCGAGCGAACTAGAAAATAGCGCATGAAGGCCCCTCAAGCGGTGTAAATAAGCAGACTGATCCAGTTAGCCGGCGCCGATCACATGGCGCAGATCCGGCAGCGGTGCGGGTGGATGCAGTTGGCGGGTTTGAGTGCGAAAGTCCAATCCCTTTTGCGCCAGCGCTATCAACTCTTGCTGGTCACCGTGGAACCAATCCTTCAGTTGGCGACGGGCGATCGTGACATGCAGCACTTCGTCAGCCCAGTCGAAATCCTGAAAGGTCGTCATCAGCGGATGGCGAGCGCTGTCGCGACAGAATTCGTACTCCTCGCGTTTGCCGGGCGGGTATTTCATCAGGGCCGCCTCAATTCCGATCCCCAGCAGCGCGTATAGTTCGAGGGGCGACATTTGGAAGAGATAGGTCGCCTCGAAGTCGCGCGCGGGCATGAGCGCACGATCCTGGAGGGTGACTTCAGCGGCGGCTTCACCAAAGAGCGAATGGCGCATCTCGTCCCAGAGATGGCGTGAAATATCCTCGTAGAAAGCCCACGGCTGGCCCGCGGTTTCGCACAAGACAAAAGCCACGCCTTCGGCAACAGCGTCTTCGCTTAGACGGGTGGAGATCATCTGGGCAAGACGAGGCGCGATCTGTTGGTTGTCCACATGTTCAAAATCCCAGACCCTGGGGAAAGTATTGTCGCGCCGAAAGGTGCGGGGAATGACATAGGGCGTTCGACCGCGCACGCGCAGCAAGTTGCCGGCATGGATCTCGCCTGTGCCATCGACCTGCCCAGCAGCCGTGAGTATGCGCTGAAGATGGCGCACCCAGCGTGCGGCTTCCTCTTTCTGAGCAGGAGTGTTGATCACAGCCTGGCTGACGGCCGCCAGCAACGCCAATCCCTCTTCTTCTTCTGCAATCACACTCTTCAAGATGCGTACGGTGGGATAATCCGCCAAGCCATTGGTTGCGTCCAAATAACTACGGTAGGCTTGCAGCAAGGCTGGTTTGAAAACATCCACCAGGCTGGCCAACAATTCTGTGCTGCTGGCCGCGTGCATGGCCTCATCGAAAACAAGCGCCAGGGGTGTGTCCGGCGCGGCGAAGGCTTTCTTGTGTGCAACGCGCAACTCGGTCACACGCGTCTTGAGTTGGCCCGCATGTTGACAATCTTCATATTGCAACCGCGCCAGCAGCGCTTTGACATCGCGCGCCGGCGTGCTGACCAAGTGGGCCGCCTGCAGGAACATCAGCCGTTCCTCCGCATAAGCCAGGTGATGGAGCCGGGCCGCACACGCCTGCACACTCAAGCCGGGTTGCTTGGCGTTATGCAATCCAGCGTACTGATAGCCTGCTGACATTGAAGTTTGCTCCTTTCGTTGAAACGTTCATGCGTGGTGCGACGCCACAAATTTATCTAGCTGCGCTCGGGTTGGCAACCCATCGATCACCCCTAAATGAGTTGCCATATACGCACCCGCGTAGGTTGCTTGGCGTGCAGCCTCGGCAAGCGCCATTCCCTGGCCAAGTCCTACCGCCAGGGCGGCATTGAAACAATCACCGCAGCCCGTGGGGTCAATGACTTCTACGGGAATGGCAGGCAGCTCTTCGCACTGATCGGGCGTGACGATCAGCGCGCCCTGTTTGCCTTTGGTCACCACAATCTGCTGGATGCCGAAGCCGAGCAGATGGCGCGCAAGCTCCTGTGTGGGCGTGGGATCATCGGGTGGAAGCCCCAAGAGAATGCGTGTTTCAGTTTCGTTGGGCGTCAACAGATCGACATTTGCCAGGAGGTCGGCGCTGACGGGTTTAGCAGGCGCGGGATTCCAGATCGTCATTGCCCCGTGTTTGCGGCCCAGGTGCATGGCGTGCGCCACGGTTTCAAGCGGAGCTTCACCCTGTGTCAGCACGATATCGCTCTGCGCAATGAAATCTTCTGCCGCATCGACGTGCGCGGGCGTCATGCGCAGGTTGGCGCCGTAGTCGGCAACAATCCAATTTTCGCCGGAAGGCAGCAGCGTGACGACGCCAACTCCTGTATGGATGCCGCTCATGCGTTGGAGATGGGTGAGGGCCATGCCTTCGCGCCTGTAAATGTCGAAAGCCATATCGGCAAAAAGGTCATCACCCACACAGGCAAGCAGGTGAACATCTGCCCCTAAGCGGGTTGCGCCAATTGCTTGATTAGTGCCTTTGCCCCCCGCGCCGAGGTCGAATGCGTCCCCCATCAACGTTTCACCCAGCACTGGCAGGCGCGGCACACCAAAGGTGATGCCCACGACAAAACTGCCGACCACAACAATTTTCGGCGTATTCGGCATGGTTCTCCTTTTCTCTTTGCTTATCGATGCGCGTTGCGCACAGTAATTCAATGCGAATTCAATGCAAATTCAGTGCAGGCAGTTCACCACATTCCACAATACGCCGGGTGGCGCGAAGGCGCGTCCTGACGCATCACGATCTTGACAAGTATACCAATAGCCTTTCAAGCGTGACAATGTGCTAGAGAGGGCGCTCGCGTGAGCCGTCTGCGCTTTCACATGTCTGAATGCTGGCAGAGCGGCTTCGCAACGGCGACGCCATGAAGCTTGCTGTGGGTGAAGCTGTGGGTGGGGCTGTGGATGAGGTAGTTCAGACGCGCTCGGCGCTATCAATTGATAGCGTTACAATTGCACAGATGGCCGGGTTACTATAGATGTGCAGGGCGTTGCCGATCACCCTCGAGCGCGCCATCCAAAATCAGAGCCTCCCTTTCATTTTTACACCTGCACCCTGATTGAACTGAAGCGGTACGCGATCGCGCTTTTCGGACACGCGTCAACACACGTGCCACAAAGGATGCATTCGGGGTCTTCCAGCGCATTGCTTTTCACCATCTGCATCACATCGAGGCTCATTGGGCAGTTGCGCGTGCAGATGTTGCAGCCTGCACACGCGGCTGGTTTGGCCTGCAAGTGCAGCGCTGGCAGCTTGAGCCGGTTGCGCACCTGCCGCCCGATGATCAGAAAAGGCGCCATCCAGCAGCCGTAATGACAGAACGCACGGCGGCCAAAGACCAGGGACAGCCACACGATCGTCCCCACCACCACATAGTAGATCATGAACCCCGCGGGTTCGATGATAGAGATCCACGCGCCGTTCGGATAGAGCGGATCGATGACGCGATAGCCGCCGGCAGCAAACGCTAACGCCGCGATAACGCCGATCCACACTCCCCAGATGCCCCATTTAATCCAGTCGAGCCGCCCGGTGCGCGCCGGTTTGTTCTGCACCGCAAGGCACGCTTCTTGCAAACCAGCGGCCGGGCAGACCCAGCCGCACCAACCACGCCCCACAATCAGCCCACTCACCAGCAGCAACGCAAAAACGATAAAGCTGCCGTTGACGATCCCGCGCGCGCTGGCCTCCACAATCAGATAGGGAGACAGATAGTAATAGATCAGGGGAAAAATCAGCATGGCAGCCAGAAGCAGACTCCTGCGCACCTGCTGCCGTCGTTTCATTTGCCGCACCATTGTGATTCCTCCAGCAAGGTTTGCTCTGATTATGGAGCAAATGTCGCGACAAGGCGTCCCCCATTGGGTGGATCAGCAGGGTGGATCGATCACGGCAGGAGTCCGATGGCCCGAGCGCGCGCGACGGCCTCTGTGCGGTTGGCGGCATCGAGTTTGGCGAGGATATGGTGGCTATGCGTCTTGACGGTGGAGGGCGCAATGATCAGCGCTTCGGCGATGGCCTTGTTGGTGTAGCCTGCCGCCATCAGACGCAGGACTTCCAATTCGCGTGTGCTGAGCGGCTCGATCAGCCGCGGCGTGGATGGCTGAGCAGCGACCGGCTTTGGCGGCGCTGTCCTTTGCAGTACGCGCGCGGCAAAGGCCGCTGCACCCTGCTCGCTGTGCGCAGCGCGCTCGAGCAGATCACGCAACGCCACGCCTTCTATCACGAACACGCCCACAGCTTCCTGGGGTGCGGTCAGCCGCAGAACATCCACGGTGGCGGTGTACGCAGCGGATTGATCATCTTGCATGAGATGCGCGTGTGCGCGCAGCAACTTGGCCGTCACCGCTGTCTGCCAATCGTTGCACGCCTGCTCCTGTTGCATAAGATCGCCAAGCAGACGAAGCGCCGCCCTTGCCTGCTGCTGCGCCAACAAAAGCCGGACGCGTTGCAGAATGGCCCCGCTGTCCTGTCGCGGCTGCGCTTCGGTGCTCCTCGCCTCGGCCGGCTGCACAATTTCTGTGCGCGACGGCAGGTTATCCAACCAGACGCGTGCAGCCACGAGATCACCTTCGGCCAAGGCCAGCCGGCTACAGATGACCGCGTAAGTTTCGCTCAGATGCTGGCCGGCATGGTCTGACGGGGCGTGAACATCAATGTCAGCGAGAAGGCGGCGCGCCTCCGCCAGATCGCCTGTGTAGAGAGCGATTTCGACGGCAAAGAGCGCGGCCTGGCGCACCGCTTCTGGCGATGCAATCTCCTGGGCAAGCTGGGTGCCGTGGCTGAGCAATCGACGTGCGGCCACGATGTCATCCTGCAACAGGGCGATGCGCGCCAGCCCAAGATAGCCCATGCCCACGGCCGGGGGCAGCGGGCCGTCCTGCGCGCCCAGCGTCAGCACGGCCTGGAAACGCTCCGCCGCACCTGTCAATTGGCCCCGCCTCAAATAAATCTCGCCCTGCAAGCCAAGCGCACTGATCGCGACGAAAAGATTCGCCGTGTTGTGCATCCCCATCAGATAGGCTTCTTGACACGAACGCAGCGCGGCGTCGAGGTCACCGTGCTCGATCTCCAACAGCCCCAGGTTTAGCGCCACCACACTGCGCACGGTGTAGGCGTCGCTGGGCAGATCTTCAAGCGCACGGTGCGCGTAGCGCATCACGCTGTCGTCGTCGCCGTGCAGCCGCGCCGCATAGCTGCGCACGGCGTGCAGATGTCCGCTCACCTCAGCGGCGGTGATTTGGCGCCGGTCGCTCGCCACAACGAGGCCGGTGAACTGAGGTAAGGTCGCGATTGCGTGTGTGACGTCGCGCAGGGCCTGATCGACATGGCCCGTGAGCACATGCGCCCAGGCCGCGGCGGCCAGGAGATAGGGCCGTGCGGCGACTGCCGCCGGGTCGAGTTGATGCAGCCAGCGCAGGAACACACCCAGCCGGCTGCCGCCCACCATCTGGATGCCAAACTGCTGCGCCATGTCGGCCGCAAAGGATGAATCGCCACTCTGTAGGGCGTGATGCATGGCCGCGTCGGCGTCGCCGGCTTGTAGCCACCAGGCCGCGGCGCGGCGATGCAGCCGGGGCGTCAATTCCGGTCGCTCCCGCTCCAATCGCGCCCGCAGCAGATCGCCGAAGAGCTGATGGTAGCGGCGCCACTGGCGATGTGCATCGAGCGGCGTCAGAAAGAGGTTGCGTCGCTCGATGGCTTCCAGCATCGTCTGGCTGTACCCCAGTGCGGGCGGCGCGCCATTGGCCGCCTCGGCCAGCAAGGCATCACATACAGAGGCGCAAAGCCGAGTCAAGGGCGCGGTGATGAGTAGAAAGTTGCGTAGCTCCAGCGGCAACTGGCGCAGCACTTCATCGGACAAGTAGTCGGCGATGTAGCGATGATCACCGTCGAACGCTGCCACAAAGGCAGCCTGGCGCGCAGGGTCCAGCCCTTGCAGTGAAAGTGCTGCCAGTTGCAGCGCGCCGACCCAGCCTTCGGCGCGCTGCGTCAGCGCGGCGCCCAGCTCGGCTGTAATGTCGATCTGCATGGTATGGCGCAAGAAACGCAGCGTTTCGTCGGGCGAAAAGCGCAAATCCGCCGCCGTCACTTCGGTGAGTTGATGACGCACGCGCAGGCGCGGCAGCGCCAGATCCGGCGTGTTGCGCGTTGTGATGGCGAGCGTTAGCGACGGAGCACGATCGAGCAGCGCCTGGACAATGGTGCAAACAGGCGCTGCGGCGGCCAGCTGAAAGTCATCCAGCACGAGCAGGCAGGGGATGGACTGCGCCAGGTCTGCCGTCAGCGCGTCGATCAACGCCGGCCAGCCCTCGTCTGCGCCGCTGCTGACGCGGCTCGTCGCCGGCAACCGGCGCATGACTGTGGCGCCGAAGCCATCGATGATGGTTTGCAACGCCGCCGTCACTCCCATCACAAACTGGAGTGGATCGCTGTCGGTCTCATCCAGGCTGAGCCAGGCCGTCAGCCACCCACAATGTGCACTCCATTCGGCAACGAGCGTTGTCTTGCCGTAGCCCGCGGGCGCGCTCACTAGCAGAAGGCGATGATGTTCGGTTAATCCATCATTTAGTCGTGCGTGTAAGTGAGGGCGCGGCGTCAGGGTCCGGCGTAAACGGGGGGGATGCAATTTGGCGTCGAATTGCAATGGCCACATGATGGTGACCTTTCCTGGCAGACGTACGCCTGCCAGGAAAGGGAGGAGAATTATTCTTCCGAGATAGTCAACAGCAGGCCATACATCAGCATCATGCCGTTGGCGGCGCGGCTGGAACGTGTGACCGTCGAGGCGGTTGACTCATTGGCGGCCGTGGCAACCGGCGGCAGTTCGCCCGTGGGCGGCAAGGGTGACGTGAAGAGCCCCATGCGTCCTGTCAGATCGTTGAGCATGAGCAGCTTGGCGCCGGAGGGCGAAAGCGAGCCTGTCCACGGCGAAAAAGCGCGCCACGGCAGGTCAGAGCCTGGCGCGTTGGCAAAGTAGGCGCTGGAGTCCTCAATGCCGCTGAAGTCGACGACCGGCGTGAAGGAGCCGGCAGCCGGATCGACATAGAAGAAAACCATGAAGGGCGTGGAATTGCCGAGATTGCTAAAACCGACAGTGACAAGGCCAGTGCTATCCGCGGTCCAGGAAAGGCCAACGGGGGCGGCCGGGACGCCAGGCCAGCCAGGAATCGCCGACTGATAATCGGCGAAGCTCATGACCTGCGTGGGCGCGACTGTATCGTCGGCCAGATCGATCACCCAAAGGTTAGGTTGTGCGCCAAACCCGGTGACGTCATTCACGATGGCGGCCAATTTCGTCCCATCGGGCGACACCGCGGAGAAGCCATCCAGGTAGAAAGATTCCTGCTGGAAGATCGGGAGTTGCTGCGGCAGCGCCTCGGTCAGGTCGCGCACCAGTTCGGCCTCGCTGCCGGGCGTTACTTTGTAGAGGGCAATCTCGAAATTCGGAAATTCCAACATCTTGACGCGCCAGAAGACGATGCTGCCATCGGCGGCGTTCCAGGACGGCAGATAGTCGATCAGCGCGTCCGCGTTGCTGCGCCACGAGCCGGTGACGCCGTCGTCGGTCAGGTTCTGGAACTCACCATCCGCCGCTGTGAAGATCCAGATGTCGCTATCGTTGCCCAGCTGCACAGGGTTTTCGGTAAAGGCGATCATCGTACTATCGGGCGACCACTGGAGTTGATAGGGCCAGTCGCGGAAAGCGCCGGTTGGCATGTCGTGGCAGATCTTGTCGGCATTGGCGAAGGTGAACAGGCAAATCACACCGGTTCTGTCGGCGCGGCGACCCGTCTGGTTGAACCAGGCGATCTGTGAACCATCGGGCGAGATGGCGGCGAAAGGCGCTTCGCGCTCGTTGACGACATTGGTCACACGGCGGGCGCTCTGAACGGTGATCCCGCCTGCGCTGGCGTCTGCGGCCGGCGTCGCAGCGGCAGCCTCCTCAGTGACAGCTTCCTCGGTGGCGGCTTCAGTCGCTTCGGCAGCGGCGGCTTCCTCGGTGGCGGCCGGCGTCGCAGCGGCAGCTTCCTCGGTGGCGGCTTCCTCGGCGGCGGCTTCAGTCGCTTCGGCAGCAGCGGCTTCCTCGGCGGCGGCTTCAGTCGCTTCGGCAGCAGCGGCTTCCTCGGCGGCGGCTTCCTCAGCCGCTGCTTCGGTGGCAACTGCCTCGGTCGGCGCTTCTGCTTCAGTGGCTGGGATTTCTGTTGCAGGCGCTTCCACCGGCGGAACTGGGGTGGCGGTCGCCTCTGCCATGGGCGGCACGGCCGTGGCAGTCGGCGTAGGCGGTTGATCGCCACCACACGCGCCAAGCACAAGCACAAACAGGGTTATCATCGCCAAGAGCGTGTACGTTTTGATAGATCGGATCATTACGCGTTTCTCCTCATCAAGCATGACTTATGGAAGGTTGCACAGGACATTATAAAAGAAGAAGTGGACAGAATACACAAGTTGGAACTGAATGCGTTTAATTTGAAAACAGTGTCCATGCCCCTGCGGGGCACAATCAAAAATAAAAACCTTTGCGGTAAGAAACTATTTTCAAGTCAGTCTTTAACGCAAAGGCGCAAGGCTTCTTTATTGTTGGTCGTGCGGTGCAGAAATAGTTCGACAGATAGAAGTGGATCTGTCCTACTGGCAATCCGGCCGTTGATCATCACCTGGTTGTCGCCTGGTTATCGCCCAAAAAGCCTTCTTTTTTGGCAGTCACAATGATAGTATGCTGTAGAGTATCATGAAGTGAGCAACGACGCCAAAGCCATGGGCGAGACCAGGTATGTCTCAGCATGTCGCGGAGCGCATCTCGCAGCGCTGGCAAGCAGGCGTCGCCAACCCAGGTCTCAATGATAAAAAAGGGGTGAGGTTATGCGTACTATCCAGGGTTTGGCTGGGTTGATGTTCGCGGTCATCGCGCTGTTTGCCATCACAGTTTGGGTGATGCTCGATTCGAGCACCGCACACAGCGAAGGCGATGCTGCCAACTTCGATTTGCGGCTGGCGGCGTCTGGGCTGAATCAACCCGTATATCTGACGCACGCCGGCGACGGCTCAGGGCGCATCTTTGTCGTCGAAAAAAGCGGCGTGATCCGCATCATCAAGCAAGGCCAGGTGCTGGCGCAGCCATTTCTCGACATCAGCGACCGCGTGGGCAACGACGGCGAAGCGGGTTTCTTAAGCGTCGCCTTTCCGTCGGACTATAAAAGCAGCGGCTATTTTTTTGTCTACTACAATCACATCGACAAAAATTTACGTCCACCCGAAGCGGAAGACAATGGCCGCAACGATGGGTACGACACTGTAGTGGCGCGCTTCCGCGTGACGAGCGACCCAGACCGGGCCGACAAAAATAGCGAGGAGCGGGTGTTGACGCGCAATCAGCCGTACACCAATCACAATGGCGGGCTGATCACGTTTGGCCCTGACGGCTATCTCTACATCGGCCTCGGCGATGGCGGCGGCGGCGGTGACCCGCTGGACACCGGGCAGGATCTCAATTCGCTGCTGGGCAAAATCTTGCGCATCAATGTGGGGCCGACGGGAACCTACACGATCCCGCCGACCAACCCTTTTGTCAATCGCACGGATGCACGCGCCGAAATCTGGGATCGGGGGTTGCGCAACCCGTGGCGCTACAGTTTTGACCGGCAGACCGGCGACCTTTTCATCGGCGACGTCGGCCAAGACGCGCGTGAGGAGATCAGCTTGCACCCGGCCGGCGCCGCGGGAGGTCTCAACTTTGGGTGGGATTGCCGGGAAGGTTTTCTGGAGCGCTCAACGCTGGCCGACTGTTCCGGCCCTTTTACGGCGCCGATCCTGGATTATCCCCGCAGCGACGGCCAGTCTGTGACCGGCGGCTATGTCTACCGAGGCAGCGCGTTCCCTGCGTTTCAGGGGCGCTACTTCTTTGCCGATTTTGCGCAGGGGCGCATCTGGAGCACACAGCGCGCGGGCGCGGGCTGGTCCACCAAACAGTTGGAGCGAGACACGAATGACCAGTTTTCTTCCTTTGGGGAAAATGAACAGGGCGAATTGTTCATCGTTGCGATTGGCGGCAAAATCTATCAGCTTGTCGATACAAATGCGCCGCGCCCGGCCCTGGACGGCACGACTTTTGTAGCCGCACCCATAAACGCAGTGGCCGGCGACATCGTCGCCTATACGTTGACTTTGCGCAACAGCAGCGGGGCCAGCAATGGCAGCGTGCAGGCGTCGATCCAGCTCCCAAATGCACTCCGTTATGTGCCCAATTCGTTTAGCGCCAGCGCCGGCGCGGTCAATCAGGCCAGTGCGCCTACATTGACCTGGCAGGGAGCAATCGGCGCAGGCCAGACCATCACGCTCGCGTATCAGGTCACGGTCAATAGCGGCTTTGTGGGGGCGGCGCCCACCGTGGCAGTCGTAACTGTGCCAGAAACTGGGACGTTCACCCGCGAGGCGGCGCTGACGATCCGCACTTCCGGCTCGGCTAGCTCTGATCCGGATTTCTTTCTGCCCGGCACACAGCCCGAACATCTGGTCGACGCCATCGTCGATCCGGCGAGTTGCCAGGGCTGTCACACGTCGCCGATCTACGGCGCCTGGCGCGGCAGTATGAAGAGCCAGGCAGGCCGCGACCCCATCTTCTGGGCCGCGTTGCACGTCGCCAACCAAGACGCTGAAAATGCCGGCGACTTCTGCCTGCGCTGCCATACGCCGCGCGGCTGGTACGAGGGTCGCAGCCATCCGGCTGACGGCAGCAGTTTGGAAGCCACAGACCTGGCCGCCGGCGTCGCGTGTGAAGTCTGCCACCGCATGATCGACCCGCAGCCGACCGGCGGCGAGGCCGCGGCAGTCGCCAAAGACGCGGCAGTGCGCGGCGCCATTTCGCCCACGCTGCCGGCCGACCATGTCGGGTCGGCCATGCTGATCATCGACCCGGAGGACAATCGCCGCGGCCCCTTCGCACTTTCACCCGCGCCGCCGCACCCCAAGGCCACCTGGCGCACCGACTTTCTCGGTCAGAACCGCGACCCGGTGACCGAAGCGCGGGTTTGCGGTTCGTGTCACAATCTCGACAATCCTACGCTCAGTTGGGATCCTGTGGCCGGACGGTACGCGCCGAACGCTGAGAACATGGCCGCGCCTTCGTTTGCCAAAGGCGAACTCTTCCCCATTGAGCGCACCTATGATGAATGGCTGAAGAGCGATTACGCCACTGCCCAAGGCGTCCACGCGCCACAATTTGCCGGCAGCAAACCCGACGGCATCGTGCGCACGTGTCAGGATTGTCACATGCCGCGCACGACCGGGATGGCGGCGATCGGCGATGTGAACCGCGACTGCGTCACCACCGGCTGTCTGCCGGAGCACAGCTTTGCCGGCGCCAACACCTGGGCGCCGCGCCTGCTGCAAGATGCGCGCTGGCGGCTCAAGGCGACGGGTGACGCGGTGCATCTGAATGCAGCCATGGTTTCCGCGCGCGCGATGCTGCAACGCGCCGCGACGATGACGCTCGACTTCGATCCGACAGCCGCGACGAAGCAAGTGACGGTGCGTGTGACGAACGAAACGGGTCACAAGCTGCCGACCGGCTATCCAGAAGGCCGCCGCATCTGGCTCAATGTGCGCGCGTACAACGCCGATGGTCTGCTTGTCTTTGAATCGGGCGCCTACGACGCGCAAACCGGTGTGCTGGCGGACGACCCTTATCTCAAGGTGTACGAGGCAAAGCTGGCTATCGACAGCGGCGCGGCCGTCACCGAGACCTTCCATTTTGTGCTCAACAACCACGTGCTCAAGGACAATCGCATCCCGCCGCGCGGCTACACCGTGGCGGCTTTCGACCAGCCCGGCCTGCGCCCGATCGCCGCGGCCTACGCCGATGGACAATATTGGGACGTGACAACTTATCCGCTGCCCGCAGACGCGGTGGCGGTGGCAGTAGTTCTCTACTATCAGACAGCTTCCAAGGAATACGTCGATTTTCTGCGGGAGCGCGGCGGTGCGGATGGCGTGGTGCTGGGGCAGATGTGGGACGATCTGAAAAGCCCGCCGGAGGTAATGGACGTGGCGATGACGCCGGTGCAATTCAGCTACTTGCCAGTGATCGGGCGCTGAGCCCGCGGGGCGCGGCAGTGAATGGCGCAAATTGCCGGACCGCACGCGGTTGAAGTCAGGTAACAACAAAAAGCCTGGGACGGTGCACCGTCCCAGGCTTTTTG
>JACSRH010000129.1 GCA_014879855.1 Caldilineaceae bacterium
CATACGCGCTGACCACAGGGATCAGCAGTCCCAGCGCCAGGATTACTGCCAGAAGCGTCCGCACACGCCGAGGCATCCACTGTCGCTGACTGGTTTTACCAGACATACGACTCTCCTTTCAAAAGAGTTACACTGTTGTTGTTGGGGTATGTTGTTCTTCCAGAAACGATGAGTACTATGTGCTACGGTTTGTGCTGCTCACATGGCGTGCTCCTTTCACAAAAAAGAATCTTGCAAACATGGATGCGATTGGCGGCCCTCCGTGAAACAAGATTCGTTGACAAGTCTACCATGAATTTTGCAGGAACGCAAGGGGTTTTCATAACGTAATGCCAGGAAAATTGGAGAAATACACCAATTGTCCACACGCAGATGGTCTAATTCCAAAGAAATCTAACCAATCCAAACAATTTCTAGTGGCTATTTTTATGGGGAGGAGCCAATTTCTTGTTTGCAAAATAAATTGAGCCTATCGAATAGGCTCAATTTATAGCAAATGAATGCTGCTCTGCTATTAACAGCTCGCCCTACTACGCTGTCTGAGCGCGCAATTTTTGCATCTCTTCTTCCAGCCGGCGCAATTGAGTGCGAAGTTCTTGCAATTGGTTTTGTTGCGACTTTTCAGCCGGCTGTGAAGAGCGGCGGAGCGTGTCTGCCGCGCGACGAGCAACCACGGCTTCTTGCTGAACGCGCCCGCGCGCAAACTGTTCCAGCGCATCCACGGCTTCTGTGGCCTGCATCGTTGCCAGCCCACGCGCGGCAGCCATCGCGACTTGGTAGCGGGGGTCGCGCAGCAAGGCGACCAGCGCTTCTGCGATGCGGGCGCGCGCGGGTTTGTCAACATAGTTGCCCAGGCCAGCCAGCGCCGTCACTGCAAAGGGCCGCACCGCGTAGCTGCTGCCGCCGTAGCGGACAAGGGGTAGTAGCACATCGATGGCTTCAGCGCGTCGCGTGGCGGCCAGTCCACGGATGGCGCCGACCTGGGCAATGCCGTTGACGGAAGGCGTCTGCGCCGCCGCGGCGAGCAGGCCATAGGGCGCGGCTTCCTGCTGACTGCCGAGCGCTTCGTAAGCGGCCTGGGTCGCCAGTGGCGCCAGCCCGCGTTCCAACCGCTGCACCAGCGCGCCGCGCACGGTGGTCTCGCGATAAGCGCCGGCCGCGCGCAGCAAGGTGGGCAGCACCAGCGCATCCTGCTCGAACTCGATCAGCGTTGGAAACCCCGTTGCCGCCGCGGCGCTGTTGGCCTTTTCCAGCGCTTTTGCCATTTCGCAGCGTACACCCCAGAAAGGCTCCGTTTTATAAGCGTTCACGATGGCCTGGAGGTTGGCGTGGCGTCCGGTGGCGGCCAGTGCTTTAGCGGCATGGATGCGGGTCAGCACGGTTGGGCCGTCGGTCAACTGGCGGCGCAGCAGGTCATCCCCTGGGTTGAACGACAACTTATGTAACACCGCGCCCGCGGGATCGAACAGCGCCAACTCCGGCTGTTTGGACATGGGGAACATGAAAATGTGATGCGACTGCTCGATGCGGACTGGCGCGGTGTGCAATTCTCCGTCGAGCTGCCATGCAACGGCAGTCTGAAAATGAAAGATTGGGATATGCTCCGCCGCGTTGACCTGTTGCTGTTCGACGGTGAATACGCCGCGGCTGGCGTCGGCGTCGAACTCGAAGGTCACCTTCAGGTCGGGATAACCAGGTTGATAGAACCATTGATCGAAAAAGCGCCCCAACGCCCGCCCAGAGTGCTTCTCCATGATCAGGCGGAAATCGTCCGTCTCCACGACATGGCCGCGGTGCGTGGCGAGATAGTCGCGCACCGCAGCCCAGAAGACGTCATCGCCCAGTTCGCAGCGCAACGTGTGGAGCCGGCACGCGCCTCCTGGATAGAGATGGCTGTCGTACATATCCCAGGAAGACTGGAAGTGGCGATGGACGATCGGGCGTCGATAGTCGTTGTCGGCCTCCCTGAGGTAATTTTCGACGTTATTATAATAGACGTAGAGCGCCTCATCCTGCGAAGTGTTCTCTTCGCGATACACTTGCTCAATGTAGGTCGCCCACGATTCCTTGAGCCAGGCGTGCGCATAATCGCGACAGACGACCGCATCGCCAAAGTAGCTGTGCGACATCTCATGCACATTGACGGCGTCGAGCAACCAGCTCCATTCGGCGGCGAGCGCAGCATCGAGCACATAGCGCTCATCCCAACTCACCAGCGAGATATTTTCCATCGCGCCGGAAATGCCGGGCGCGGCCCACTGATAATATTTGGGGTAGGGAAAGGACTGATCAAACTTCTGGGTCATCCAGGCCAGCATCGGTTTGGTGCGGTCAAAGCTGCGCATCAGGTCATCAGCGGTGTGCAGCGGGCTGCAGAAATAGGCGACTGGAAGTCGCTTCTCGCCGTCGTCGAATTCGCCGTCGTCGGCGCGCACGAATTCCCCCACGGCAAAGCAGAGCAGATAACTTGGACAACGCTGATCGAGCCGCCAGTGTGCGGTTTTTGACCCGTCATCATGCGTGCGGTCTTCCACCAGATAGCCATTCGCCAGGATCGTGAAGCGGGCGTCCGCGCGCAGGCGGATGTCAAGCGTCGTGCGCACATTGGGCAGATCGAGGCACGGCAACCAATGGCGCGCCCGCTCGGTTTCGTGATCGGTGACCGCGTACCAGGGCATGTCGGGATAGGCGTCGTCTGGCTGCGAGAAGTAGAGGCCGGCGCTGGGGTGTTCCACCACATAATGAACGGCAACGCGGCGCTCCTCGCCCAGCGCAAAAGCATCTTGCCAGCGGATGGTCAGCTTTTTCCCGTCATGGCGCCATGTGAGTTCGCGCCCTTCCTCATCTGCCACGGCCGTCACATCCAGATCGACGGCATCGAGTGTGAGCGTCTGCATTGGCGCGCGCCGCGCCACGACTGTGTGCGTGACGACGCCGGCCGCGCGCTGTGCGGCAATGTCAATCGCCAACTCGATGCTCAGATGCAGCGGCTCCAGGCCGAGATCGGGCGGATACTGGACTTCAGCAACCGCCGGGTCGAACGGTGAATTTTCTAGAGTGTACTGATTCCCACGATAAAGGCTTTGTGGCATGAGTCTCTCCAAATGACAAAGCAGGAATAATGACAGAGCAGGAATATTTTCATGAAGATTCTAGGACGCACTCGTGCAGACAGCCAAATTGACTTTCATCCATTATGATATGATAAAGCAATGATTGCTGCGTGCAGACAGCAAGTACGCCTACTAATGATAAATACAAAGGAATGCCATGTCGATCGATCAAAGAAAAGCAGATCATATCCGCATCAACGTGACGGAAAATGTCCAATTCCCCACGCTCACCACCGGTCTGGAGCGCTTTCGGCTGGTGCATCAGGCCCTGCCCGAGTTGAACCTGGGCGACGTATGTCTTGGCGTCACCGTCTTGAGCAAGCGACTACACGCGCCGCTGCTAGTAAGTTCCATGACTGGCGGCACCGAGCAAGCTGCTTTTATCAATCGCAATCTGGCGGAGGCGGCGCAGATGCAGCGCGTGGCGATGGGCGTCGGCAGCCAGCGCGCTGGACTTGAGCATGACGCGGTGCGCCAGACCTTTCGCGTGCGCGACGTGGCGCCCGATGTGTTACTCTTTGCCAACCTGGGCGCGGTGCAATTCAACTACGGCTATACTGTCGATCAATGTCGCCGCGCGGTGGAAATGATCGACGCTGACGCGCTGATCCTGCATCTGAACCCGTTGCAAGAAGCGGTCCAGCCCGAAGGCGATGTAAATTGGCGCGGGCTGCTCGGCAAGATCGCCGAAGTTTGTGCGCAACTGGGCAAACCGGTCATCATCAAGGAGGTGGGCTGGGGCATCAGCGCCCAGACCGCGCGCCGGTTGATCGAGGCCGGCGTCAGCGCTATCGACGTAGCCGGCGCCGGCGGCACCTCGTGGAGCCAGGTGGAGATGCACCGCGCGCCGACCGAGCGGCTGCGCCGGCTGGCTGGCGCGTTTGCGGACTGGGGCATCCCAACCGCCGAAAGCCTGGTCGCCGCGGATGAAGTGCGCGCCGAACTGGGGCGCAACGACGTACATCTCTTTGCCAGCGGCGGCATTCGCACGGGGCAGGACATTGTAAAATGCGCGGCGTTGGGCGCCGACCTGGTGGGGCTGGCGTCGCCTTTCTTGAAAGCTGCCATGGAGTCCGCGGCAGCCGTCGCTGAAGAGATGGAGCTGTTGAGCGATGAGGCGCGCATCGCCATGTTCTGCAGCGGCGCGGCTGACATTGACGCGCTGCGCCGGCCAGGTGTGCTGGTGAAAGAAGAGAGAGATTGAGAGATTGGAGAGTGCAACGTCACGGACATGCTGTTCTCAATCTCCTAATCTCTACTCTCCTAATCTCTACTCTCCACTCTCTCCGCAACAAAGGAATTGCTTACAATGCTGAACGACTTTTCCGCTCGCTGGCTGCCCGTGCTCGAAGACGAGATGCGCGCGGTGTTGGCCGGGGATGATCCGGCGACCGCTGCCCACTATGGCATGATGCACTACCACATGGGCTGGGTTGATGCCGAGTTTCAACCGGTGACGCTGCCGGCGGGCAAGCGGTTGCGCCCCTTGCTCTGCCTGATGGCCTGTCAGGCGGTCGGCGGTGACGTTGCGCAGGCTGTGCCTGCCGCAGCCGGGCTGGAAATTCTGCACAACTTCTCGCTGGTGCACGATGACATTGAGGACGGCGATGAGATGCGCCGCCATCGCCCGACTGTGTGGAAGTTGTGGGGCGCACCACAAGCGATCAACGCGGGCGACGCCATGTTTGCGCTGGCCTTTGCCGCCGTGCAACGGCTGCCGGCGCGCGGGGTCGCGGCGGAACGCGTGCTGGCTGCGCTTGAGGTTTTTACACAAACCTGTGTGGCGCTGACCGAAGGACAGCACCTCGACATGCGTTTCGAGCAGCGCGCGCAGGTCACCGTCGAGGAGTATCTGCGCATGATCCAGGGCAAGACGGCCGCGCTGATCGGCGCCAGCGTGGCGATCGGTGGGCTGATCGGCGGCGCGCCGGCCGGCGCTGACGCGTCACTGCGCAACTTCGGACAGTCGATCGGGCTGGCTTTTCAGATCCAGGATGATTTGCTCGGCATCTGGGGCGACCCAGCGGTCACGGGCAAGGCCGCGGGCAACGACATCCTGCGCCGCAAGAAGAGCCTGCCGCTGTTGCACGCGCTCAACGATCAGGACAATGGCGCGGTCTTGCACGCGCTTTTACAGCGCAGCGATCTCAGCGCGGCGGATTTGCCCACTGCGTTGCACCTGCTCGAAGCCACTGGCGCGCAAGCGTACGCGGTCGAGCGGATGAATGCATTCTACGCCGCGGGGCTCGCGGCGCTGCGCGAGGCTCTGGGCGCCCGCGCCGAAGCCAGCCTGCTCTGGGCCACAGCGCAGTGGTTGATGCAGCGGAAGACGTGAGCGAACTGCGAGAAGCGAAGGGCGAAGCATAGGACGCGGACAACGCGGATTGGGCGGATCGGCGCGGATAAAAATCCGCACAAATCTGCTGCATCCGCGTTGTCCGCGTCCTATTTACGCATTGTAGCTTTCGAGGTAGTGTTTGACCGCGGCGCAGAAGGCGTCGGCGGTGGCGCCATCGAGCACACGATGATCGTAGCTGAAGCCAAGCGTCGTCATCGGCTTGAAGGTCAGTGAGTCCCCCAGGTTTGGCTCGAGCGGATGGCCGTTGCTGACAACGACCGCGCGCTTTTCCACCGCGCCCACGCCCAGGATGCCGACCTGTGGCTGCACAATGATCGGCGTCTGGAAGCGGCTGCCCGAGGTGCCGTAGTTGCTCAGCGTGAAGGTGCCATCAGCAAGATCTTCCTGCCTAAGCTCGTTCTTGCGTGCGCGGTCGGCCAGGTCGTTGACAGCGCGTGCAATCCCCCTCAGGTTGAGGTCGCCGGCATGCTTGATGACCGGCACGATCAGCCCGCCGATCCCGTGCTCATCCATCGGCAGCGCGGTGGCCATGCCAATATTGTAGGTGCGCTTGATGATGACGCCTTCGTCCGTCCACGTGGCGTTGGCCGCGGGCACGGCTTTGAGACCGGCCACAATCGCCTCGAAGAAGTAAGCCGTGATCGTCAGATTGACGCCGTCCGCGGCGAATTCTTTTTTGTGGGCGGCGCGATGCTGCAAGACGGCGCTCATGTCAACATCCCACATCGTTGTGACGTGGGGTGCAGAAAAGAGGCTCTGTACGGTATTGCGCGCCACTGCAGCACGCATTCGCGACAGCTTGACCAATTCCTCGCCGGGTTTGAGTTGCCCCGCCGTCTGTGCAGCGGCAGGCCTGGCCCCCTCGGGCTTAGCCGCGGTTGGTCTGGCTGTGTCTGACTTGGCTGTGTCTGACTTGGCTGTGTCTGACTTGGCTGTGTCTGACTTGGCTGTGTCTGGTTGAGCGCGATCTGGTCTGGCTGCAACCTCGCCCTCCGTCCCTTGCCCTTCCGCGGCATAAGCCGGCTCGACGCGTACGCGTTTCCCCGCGGCGCGGCTGGCGACGGCGCTCAACACATCGTACTGAGTTAGCACGCTCAGCGGGCGGCCAGCGGCGATCTCACGCAAATTGATATTGTTGTCCGCGGCGGCGCGACGGACAGCCAGAGTTGACTCGTCAGCCAGATCGCCGGGTAAGGGGGAGACAGCCGCGCTCGACGCCCCACCCGCTTGAGTCAGCACGTCCTGCTTGGTGATTTGGCCGCCCGGTCCGGTGCCCGCGACGCCGGCCAAATCGACGCCCTTGTCCGCGGCGACGCGCTTTGCCACCGGCGTCGCCTTCGCGCCTGCACCTTCCGCTGCTGGAGCAGGGCCGTTTTTGGCGGCAGGTGCTTTGGGGCTAGTCGCTTCTGCGGTGGCCGCTTCTTCGGTGGCCGCTTCTTTGGTGGCCGCTTCTTCGGTGGCCGCCTCTTTGGTGAGAGGCGCCGCGCCTGCAGGCGCGCCATTCACACTCTCGCCTTCCTGGCCGATATACCCCATGACCTCGGTGACCGGAGCGAGATCGCCCTCCTGAAAGTTGATCTTGAGCAACACGCCGGAAGCGGGCGCCTGGATCTCGGTGTCCACTTTATCGGTGGCGACTTCCAGAATTACATCGCCTTCGTTGACGCTATCGCCGACGGCCACGCGCCAGCGGCTGATCGTTACATCGTCGATACCTTCGCCCGCATCGGGCAGCCTGATTTCGGTGGTCATGCTTTCCCCTTATCTCATCATTTCCAGGACAGCGGCCTTGATGTTCTTCTTCCAGGGCAGAAGTTCTTCTTCCAGTGGTTTGGAGACCGGGATCGGCGCGGGCGCCATGCCCAGCCGCCGCGCCGGGGCTTTGAGCAGGTAAGGCGCTTCTTCGTACGCGCGCGCCACGATCTCGGCGCCGATGCCGGCGTTGGATTGCGATTCGTGCACGGCAAGCAGCCGCCCGGTTTTGGCGACCGACATAAGTACGCTTTCCATATCGAGCGGGGTGATGCTGCGCAGATCGACGACTTCGATATCGATCCCCTGCTCTGCCTTCAATTCCTCGGCCGCTTCCAGGGTCTGCAACAGGCTGTAGCTGAAAGTGGCGATCGTCAGGTCTCTGCCTTCCCGCTTGATGTCAGCCTTGCCGATCGGCACGGTGTATTGCTCTTCGGCGTCGGGCATGTCGCCGCGCGTAAAGTAGAGCATCTTGTGTTCGAGGAAAAGCACCGGATTGTCGTCGCGGATCGCCGAGATGAGCAGGCCTTTGGCGTCATAGGGCGTGGCCGGCGCCACAACTTTGATGCCAGGGAACTGGGCAAAGGTGCTTTCGACGCTCGCACTATGTTGCGAACCGTAACGTTTGCCGCCGCCCTGCTGGCCGCGGATCACCAGCGGCACGTTGACCAGGCCGCCGGTCATGTAATGCATTTTGGCAGCCTGGTTGAAAATCTGGTCGGCGCACACGAGAAAGAAGTCCATATACATCAGTTCGACGATCGGGCGCAAACCCACCATGGCCGCGCCGACGGCCATGCCCATAAAACCTTGTTCGCTGATCGGTGTGTCGATGACGCGGCGCTCGCCAAACTCCTCCATCATATTGCGGGTCACGCGGAACAGGCCGCCATAATGACCGATGTCTTCGCCGATCAGAAAAACACTTTCGTCGCGACGCATCTCGTCACGCATCGCCTCATTAATTGCTTGAATATACGTAGTCTTGCGCATGGTTGTTCAGCTCCTTTACACCTGATAGACATCCGTGTAGGCCTCGGCGAGATCCGGCCACGGCGCTTCCAACGCATATTCGACGGCAGCCTGGACTTCCTCCTCCACCTCAGCGCGCAGTTGGTTGAGATCTTCTTCGGGCACGCCGCGGTCGATCAACTTCTGGTGAAGCTGCGTCAGCGGCTCGTAGGCGCGCTGCATCTCGATCTCCTCAGACGACCTATAGGTTTCCAGGTCGCCCGCCATGTGGCCGGAAAGCCGATACGTGATGCCCTCGATGAAAGTGGGGCCTTCGCCTGCGCGCGCGCGTTCCGCCGCTTTGGCAACGGCCTCATAGACCACCTCGACATCGTTGCCATCGATCTGGATGCTCTCCATGCCGTAGGCGCGCACAAACTGATAGATTTCATCCACCGAGGAGGTGCGCGAAATGGGCGTCATCTCCGAATAGCGATTGTTTTCGCAATAGAAGATGACGGGAAGCTTCCACTTCTGCGCCATGTTGAAGGTCTCGTGCATCAGCCCCTGGTAGAGCGCGCCATCGCCAAAAAAGGTGATGGCGATGCGATCCTCGCCGCGGATCTTGGAGGCCAACGCCATGCCGGCCGCGTGCGGCACTTGTGCGCCGACGATGCCATTGGCGCCCATTAAGCCAAGGGAAGGGTCGAGAAAGTGCATCGAGCCGCCCTTGCCTTTGGCAAAGCCGGGCGCCTTGCCAAGCACCTCGCAGATCGCGCGCTGCGGATCCATGCCGCGCGCCAGGGAATGATGATGGCCGCGATATGTGCACGTCAGATAATCGTCCTTGCGCAGCGCCGCGGCCATGCCGATGGCTGCGCCTTCGTGCCCGATCGCCGTGTGCATCGCGCCGCCGATCTTGCCGGATTCGGCCAGTTCGAGCAGCGACTCTTCCACGCGACGGATCAGAAACATCATGCGATACATGGGAAGAAGTTGTTCGGTGGCGAGGACGGCTGCCGATTCCGTTACAGCCGCATCCGCCGAAGGCACGCTGGCCTTTAGGGAAGGTTCTGCCATTTTCAATTTCCTCAATCGTCTTCAGGTTTGGAGGCTCCGGCTTCCTGACTGCTTTGCGCGTCAAGCGGAGCGCGTCAAATCCATCTAAAATTACCTTGACGCGAGATTATAGCACACTCTCCATCTTGGCTGTGTAATGGTGCACAAGATCAGGGGCGTCCCCAGCTTTTGGCGAGTCCAGCGCCAACGTGCGTCGCACGGGTCGGCAGATGGTTCTATGCACGATGACCTTTGACCCGTGCGACGCACGCGGGCAATTATTGGGGCCGCACCCCACAAGATTGGGGGGCGGCATGGAGGTGGGACGGGCAATTCTCTGCTGACGCCCTGCCGCGGGCAGTGGGTTTTCGCCTTCCTTACAAATAGAGCGTGTGGCGCGCGTGAGGTAGAATGTCACTTCTATGAATCCAGGCGCGTTTATCCAAGAAGCGTGGAATGCCATCCAGACAGGTCAGTTGCCCGACCTGGGGCTCTGGAGCTATGTGATCCTGATGGTGCTGGTCTTTATCGAAGGCCCGGCTGCCACGCTGGTCGCGGCGACAATGGCGGCCAGCGGCATTTTGCGCGCCGACCTGGTCTTTTTGTTCTCGATGCTCGCCAATTTCATGTCGGATGTCTTCTGGTATTCGCTCGGCTATTTTGGGGGCGATCGACGCATTCTGTTGCGGATCGGGTGGGTGCGGCGCCGTTGGTTTACGATCCGGCGTCTGCAAAAGAGTTTGCATGGGCGCGCCGCCAGGATTTATCTGCTCACTAAACTGTCGATGGGACTGCTGACGATTCCGCTGTTGATTGCCTCCGGCATGGCGCGCGTGCCCTGGTATCGGCTGGCGCTGGTGAGTTTGATCGTCGAGCCGATTTGGAACGCCTTGCTCGTCCTCGCTGGCTTGCGCCTGGGCGAATATGTGGCGCAGATGGAACGCGGTTTGCAGACCGTCGCGGTGGTCGGCAGCGTAATACTGCTGCTCATCCTGCTTTTCCTCTACCGTCGCTTCTTTCCACGCTTGGCGCAGCGCATGGGCGTCTCTCTTGACGCCGGCGCGAACGGCATCCCCACGAGCGCACCGGACGGCCAATCCTATCCCTCGGTCTCTCCCGATGATCAAGCCGAGTCACGAATTGAACGCTGATGAGGCGAATTCCTGCTGATTTTTCCTGTTTTGATCCGCGTAAACCCACCGAATCCACGTGAGCCACATATTATTTTTCGTGCGTCTGATCAGCGTCACCGTTGTGCGGCGCGGCCATTGTCGTGAATGATGCCAGCGCCGCGTGATTGCCCAGCACAGCCAGCACATCGCCGCTGTCCAGTGTTTCCGTAACGTCTGGGTTGATCACCAATCCACTGGCGCGCAGAATGGCGACGATTGTCGCGCCTGTCTGGCTGCGCACCTGCGCCTCGCCCAGCGTACACTTCAGGAGCGGGCTGTTGTCGGGCAAGGCGATCCAACTGAAGTCTAGTAGCCGGCGCGCATGTTCAAGCGCGTGCACCGCTTCATAGCGTTCTTGTATCTGATACATCGGCGCGTAAAGATCGTGACGCACCGCATCGATGTAGCGTTGTACTTCCGGCGTGGGCAGCTCCAGATAGAGCAGCACCTGCCGCGCCAGTTCTAACCCTGCTTCAAACTCCGGCTGCACCACTTCATAGACGCCGATCTCGTGCAGCGAAGCCAACTGTTCGATGGCTTCGGCGCGCGCGACAATGCGCAGATCCGGATTCAGGGCGCGCATCTGCTGCGCCACCGTCTGCGTGATTTTGATGGTGGGGGTGGTGACCAGCGCCAGATGGGCGTGCTCCACCGCGGCCGCCTTGAGCACCGCAGGATGGCTGGCATCGCCGTAAATAACGGGAATTCCCTGTTGTTTGCACGCGTCCACGCACTGTTGATTCAATTCGATGACGAGGACAGGCATGTGGAGACGGTGCAACATCTCGGCCACGAATTGTCCTACGCGTCCGGCGCCCGCGATCACCACATGATCGCGCAAACCTCCTTCGGGCACATCAAAGGTTTGCATGGGCGCGGTGCGGAAGAGACGGCGTTGAACGTTGTAAAGTGGCTGGATCAGCGCGAAAGCGGGCGGCGTGATCAGGATGCTCACCAGCGCCGCGCTGAGAATGAGAGAGTAAACGTCGGCGGAGAAGATGTCGTTCTGCAACCCCACGCGCGCCAACACAAACGAAAACTCACCAAACTGAAAGAGCGCCAGCGCCGTCGCCAGGGGGATGACGTTGCGGTAGCCAAATAACCGCGTCAGGCTGCCGAAAATCAATGCCTTGCTCACGACGACCAACGCTACGACCAGCAGCACTGTCGTCAGGTTTGCCAGCAGAAACGCCGGATCGAGCAGCATCCCAACCGAGACAAAGAAAAGCATGGCAAAGATGTCGCGCAGCGGAATGACTTCGCCCAGCGCCTGCGCGTTGTAATCCGATTCGCTGATGACCAGCCCGGCCAGGAAGGCCCCAAAGGCAAAAGAGAGGCCGGTCAGATAGGCGGCGTAGCCCACGCCCAACCCCAATGCCGTCACGGTGATGAGGAACAGCTCGCGCGACTCCCAGCGGGCAATGCGGCGCATCAGCCACGGGATGACGCGCGTGCCGATCAGCAACATGACGCCCAGAAAGAGCGCCGCACGCACGACGGCAAACAGCAACGCGCCGATGTCGAAGCTGTCGCCGCCGATATGGGGCAACACCAGCATGATGCCCATAATGCACAGATCTTGCACGACAAAAACACCGAGCATCACGCGGCTGGAGAGCGTCCCCATCAAGCCGCGCACGCTCAACGTCTTGAGAACGATCATGGTATTGGACGTGCTGATGACCGCGCCAAACCAGAGCGACGCCACCCAGTCCAGACCAAGCCATTGCCCCACGCCGTAGCCAAATCCGATCGTCAGCGCCATCTGGATCGGCGTGCCAAAGAGCGCCATACGGCGCACGGGCTTCAATTCTTTCAGGGAAAATTCGATGCCCAGCGTGAAAAGCAAGAGCGCCACGCCGATCTCGGCCAGCAGGGCAACCTGATTGGGATTGCTGACGGTGACGAAGCCGGTGTACGGCCCGACGATAACACCCGCCAGGATATAACCAACGATGAGCGGCTGGCGTAAGGTTTGCGCAACCATCCCGCCGACCAGCGCAGCAACAATGATAATAGCAATATCGGCGGCAATTCCCATGGGGCAGCGTCTCGTTTTCTAGCGTTTTGTCCTGCGGATCGTTACCGCGGACTTAAGGTGGCTTTGACGCAGAGGCGCGCAGACATCGCTGCCTTCTTAGCCGCGGTTACGATAAGTGGTTACGAGAAGAAGGTCTATCCACAGATGATACGGGTAGCACAGATTTTAAAGAACTTTGAATGACAGCTTGGCAAACGAGCGCGCCCAGGTCTGTCATCTGTGAAATCTGCGCTATCTGTGGATAACTTTCTGCGCTCGTCGCCATGCAAGCGACTACGGCTGCGACAGCAACTGATCGACCGCTTCGGCCAATTCGCCCAGGGTGGATGCCATGACGACGTTGTTGCAGAGCGGCGCGTATTGCAGCATGTCACTGTCGCCGCTGCCCCACAACATGGGCGGCTCTGGGTTGATCCAGATCATGCGGCGCGAGCGGCGCGCCAGCTTCTGAAAGGCATCGAGCGCGGGGTCGTTGTAGTTGTTGCGCCCGTCGCCCACCAGGATAAAGGTCGTGCGCTGATCAACGGTGTCCAGAAATTGGCCGCTGAACTGGTTGAGCGCATAGCCCAGGTCGGTGCTGTAATAGCCGGGCGGCATGCGCTGCAGCACCGCGTCGATGGCGGCATTGGCTTCCTTGCCGGCAAAGTCGGGCGAAATAAACTCCAGGTGGTCGATGAAGGCAAAGGCATGGGTTTTCGTCACCAGATCTTGCAGCGCGTAGACCAGACTCAACATCAGCTCCGAGCAGTGACGCATCGACGTGCTGATGTCGCAGATCACGACCAGCTTGGGCTTGATGCGATGGTCGCGATGCTTGATCTCAATCGGCACGCCGGCATGTTTGAGATTGGCGCGCAGCGTGGCCTTGGCGTCAAGCTGGCCGCTCTTGGCGCGCTTCTGGCGCAAGGCAATGCGGCTGCGCAGCCGGTTGGCGAGCCGGCGCACCTCCTTGCGCAGCACATCCATTTCGCGGTCGGAGAGCGCGCGGAAGGGGCGATTCATCAGGTCGTCGAGGTTGGCGTCGTCCGGCTCGGCTTCGCTCATGTTCTCGGCGATCTTTTGACCGGCGAAGCGATTGACCTGCTCCTGCAACGCCTTCTGGTTGGCCTGGATCAGTTGTTGCATCTGGTCCAGGCGCTGCTTGCTCATGCCCATCTTGGCGAGCAGCGCCATGATCTCGCGCAGCGCTTCCTGCACTTCCTTGAAGCGCAGCGCACGCATCATACGCTGCGCGTACCAGTCGCGATATTGCATATCCTGCGCGCGGTTGAGGCCGGCCATCTCCGCAAGCTGATCAAGTTCCTGCTGGTTCAGTTGCTCGCCGCGCAGCAGCCTTTCCATCATCTTGCGCAATTGCTCGCCAAACTGACGCAGCATCTGCGCCAGCATTTGCGCTTCTTCAGGCGACATCTCCTGCGTAGCGTCGAACATTGGCTCCTGCGCGTCCGCGCTGTCAAAGAAGAGCGGAAACAGCTCGTCAAAGGTGGGCAGGCTGGCCGCGTCCTTGACCAACGTAGCGCGCAGACTCAGCCGGAACCGCTCGCGCTCCTCCACCCCAAGCATATCGACCGCCTGGAACGCGTCGGCGCTCTCGGCCAGGCTGATGCGCACCCCGCCGGCGCGCAGGGCGGAGATAAAGCGGATCATGCGTTCGTCCATAAGTTCCTCCTAATTCCGCCACCGCGACGACCGGTCGTCGTCCTCCAGCCGTGGCCCCTTCTCCGTCACGTCGATGCGGCGCTTGACCTTTTGTAGGTCGCTTTCGTGTTTGAGGAGCACGCTCAGCGTGTTCTCCAGCGTCTCGCGGTCAAGCTGCTTGGCGTTGAGCGCCACCAGCGACTTCGCCCAGTCGAGCGTCTCAGAGATGCTGGGAGACTTGCGCAGGTCGAGGCCGCGCAGACGGTGCACCAATTCGACAGCCTGTTGCGCCAGCTTCGGCGCCAGTTCGGGAACCTTGAGATGCACCACGGCCATCTCCTGCTCCACTGTTGGGTAACCGATAAACAGATAGAGACAGCGCCGCTTGAGCGCCTCGCTCAGTTCGCGCGTGTTGTTGCTGGTCAGGAGCACAATGGGCCGGTGGACCGCGGCCAGCGTGCCCAACTCTGGCACCGTCACCTGAAAATCGCTCAGCACTTCGAGCAGAAACGCCTCGAACTCGGCGTCCGCACGATCGATCTCATCGATCAGCAGCACGGTCGGCGTGTCGTTCAGGATCGCCTTGAGCAGTGGGCGCTGGAGCAGGAAACGCATCGAAAAGAAGACATCCTCCTCCTGGGCGAGGCGGTCCGCGGCCTGCGCCAGCGTGTTGGCGCTCGCCAGCGTATCTTGCAGCTTATCGCGCAACAGTTGCGTATAGAGTAGTTGTTTGGCGTACTCCCATTCGTACAGCGCCTTGGTCTCATCCAGCCCTTCGTAACATTGCAGGCGGATCAGTTCGCGGCCGGTGGCGCCGGCAATACTCTTGGCCAGCTCAGTCTTGCCGACGCCGGCTGGCCCTTCGCAGAGCAGCGGCTTGCCCAGTTGCGCGGTCAGAAAGACCGTCGTGGCGATCTCGTCGCTGGCAATGTATTGCTGACCATTCAATGCGTTTTTGACCTGGGCAGGGGATGGGAAAATGCGTGTCTCGTTCACAAGAACTCCTCTGGAACGTATCGTGCCGTGGTGCGACAATCCACACTGGGTTGAGCTTCCACGGGATCTAGACTCCCTCAGTGCTGGGCGCAAGTGTACATCATGGCAGGGAGGATTGTAAATGAAGTTTCGTACAATTCGCACACTCTTGCCCGCCTCGACGCTGTACGCAATTTGCTGACGTCACCGGTCCACTGTTGAGGCGCCGGTGACAAATGGCGTGGGTATTTGCCCACACTGCGCCGCGGATATATGCTGTACAGCAGAAAGGGAGGCAATCCGCATCGCTTCCTCACCCAATGTCATCAGATCACACAACACACTCACAAGCAGGCTATCTCTATGCTAGAAGTTATCCATCTTCATTGTGAATACGCCGTCAATCCTGTCGGCATCGATGTGCGCCAGCCGCGGCTTGGCTGGAAGCTCCAGGCGGCCAGGCGCGGCGCGCGGCAACACGCTTATCAGCTTGTGGTTGCCGCGTCCGCCGATGATCTGCAGGCGGAGCGTTGGCTGTGGGACGCCGGACGGCTCGTCAGTGACCAAACCGCCCATCATGTCTATGCCGGCCCGGCGCTTGTTGCGCGGCAGCGCTACTGGTGGCAGGTGCGCGTGTGGGACGAAGCAGGTCATCCTTCGGCCTGGAGCGCGCCAGCCTTTTGGGAAATGGGCCTGCTCGACGCCGCTGATTGGCGCGCGGTCTGGGTCACGCCGGACTGGGACGAGGACGTCACTATCTCGCAGCCAGCTCCACTGCTGCGTCGCGCATTCCAGTTGCAGGCAGCGCCGGTCGCGGCCCGGCTTTATGCCACCAGCCTCGGTATTTACACCGCGCGGCTCAATGGGCAGCGCGTGAGCGACTGGCAGTTTACGCCTGGCTGGACGACCTACGGCCATCGCCTCCAATACCAAACCTATGACGTGACCGAACTGTTGACGGCAGGCGCCAATGTCATCGCGGTCGCGCTGGGTGATGGGTGGTATCGCGGCAATCTCGCCTTTGCGAAGCAGCGCAACACCTACGGCGACCGGCTGGCGCTGTTGTTGCAATTACATGTCACATATTCCGATGGCAGCGAAGAGATCATTGCCAGTGATGAAAGCTGGCGCGCTGCCACCGGCCCGATTCGCGCCGCCGACCTCTACAATGGCGAGGTGTACGATGCCCGGCTCGAACGCGCCGGCTGGGATCAGCCTGGTTATGCCGCTGATGATTGGGCTGGGGTGCGCGTGATGTCCGCGCCTGGAGCAGCCATCGTGGCGCAGAACAGCCCGCCCGTGCGCCCGATCGAGGAACTGCCCGCGCGCGCCATCACCCTGTCGCCGGAAGGGGAAACCGTGGTCGATTTCGGCCAGAATCTGGTCGGCTACGTGCGCATCCATCTGCGCGGGGAGGTCGGGCAGCGCGTGCGCTTCCGTCACGCCGAAGTGCTCCAGCCTGATGGCAATCTCTACACGGAGAATTTGCGCGCCGCGCAGCAGACCAACGAATATATCCTCAAAGGCGACGGCGAGGAGGTCTACACCCCAACGTTCACCTTTCACGGCTTTCGCTACCTGGGGGTGACTGATTATCCGGGCGAACTGACGCCGGATCTGCTCAGCGCGGTCGTGCTCCATTCCGACATGGCGCCGACCGGAGACTTTGCATGCTCGCATCCGCTGCTCAACCAGCTTCAGCACAACATTGTGTGGGGGCAGAAGGGCAACTTTCTCGACGTGCCGACTGACTGTCCGCAGCGTGACGAACGGCTGGGCTGGACGGGGGATGCGCAGGTCTTTGCCAGCACCGCGGCGTTCAACTACCAGATCGCGCCCTTCATGACCAAGTGGCTGGCTGACTTGGCGCTCGACCAGTATCCCGACGGCGCCGTGACCCACGTTGTCCCTGATGTGCTGAAAACGCTGCCGTGGCCCGCGGCCGGCGCCACTGGCTGGGGCGACGCCGCGGTCATCGTGCCGTGGGTGCTTTATCAGGTCTACGGCGACACGCGCATCCTGGCCGAGCAATACGCCAGCATGGAGGCGTGGGTCGCGTTTATGCGCGCCCATGGTGAAAATGAGTTGCTCTTTGGCGAAGGGTTCCACTTTGGCGACTGGCTGGCGCTCGACACCGGGATCGACGGCTCGGTCTTCGGCGCCACGGATGTGATGCTGATCGGAACTGCCTTCTATGCCTATTCGACCAGCCTGCTGGGCAAGATCGCCGCCCTGTTAGGCAAGGATGACGACGCCGCACAATACCGTGCGCGACACGAACGCATTGTTGCTGCGTTCCAGCAGGAATTTCTGACCCCCGCGGGCCGGCTTGCTTCCAACACACAGACAGCTTACGTGCTGGCGCTGATGTTCGACATGCTGCCCGAAGCCGGTCGCGCCGAAGCGGTGCGCCGATTGGTAAAAGACATCCGCGCGCGCGAGCTGCATCAATCGACGGGTTTCCTTGGCACACCTTACCTCTGTCATGTGCTGGAGCGCTTTGGTGAGCTTGACGTGGCCTACGCTTTATTGCTGCAGGAGACCTATCCCTCCTGGCTCTTCCCGGTGACGCAGGGCGCGACGACAATCTGGGAGCGCTGGGACGGGCAGCGCGCGGACGGCACGTTCCAGACGCCGAGCATGAACTCGTTCAATCACTACGCCTACGGTGCAATCGGCGCGTGGATGTATCGGACGGTGGGCGGGTTGGACGTCGATCCGGCGCAGCCTGGCTTTGCCCGCGCCGTGGTGGCGCCGCAGCCGGGCGGCGGCCTGACATGGGCCGAGACGAGCTTGCAGAGTATGGCTGGGCGCTACGCGGTGGCGTGGAGGATCGAGGAGGGCGTCATGCGCCTGAGCGTCAGCGTGCCGGCCAACGGCGGCGCGCGAGTGCGTTTGCCTCACGCACGGCTGGACCAGGTTGCAGAAGGCGATGTTATGCTGGCAGTGGCGGAAGGCTGTGCGCATTCACAACAGGAAGCAGGGGCGGTCGTGGTGGAGATAGGCGCGGGCGACTACACATTTGTCTATCCTATACAGGCGCCGGTGGGATAAAACCGGCTAAGCGCCCAGGGGAAGGGTAAAAAAGCGTCGAGCTTGCAGAGTAGCTCGACGCTTTTTGTATAAAAGGTTGTTTGAAAAAGGGCAAATCTCGACGCAGAGGGGCAGTAGAGACGCAAGATTTTGCGTCTCTACGCGATTTTTTGCATTTCTCTCTGCGTTCCTCTGCTTCTTTGCGCCTCTGCGTCAAGAATTATTTTCAAGTCAGTGTCCATGCCCCTGCGGCGCACAATCGAACATGAAAATGCCTTTGCGCCTCTGCTTCTCCGCGCCT
>JACSRH010000095.1 GCA_014879855.1 Caldilineaceae bacterium
ATCGCAGCGGCGTCAAGACGCTCTTTGTTCCGGCTGAATCAGCGTAGGGAAGATCATCCGCTGAATAGCACAACCGACCACGGGTTAGACGGATTTGGCAGATTTTTACGGATATCCTCCGGTTTTTATCCGCCTAATCCGTCCAATCCGCGGTCTATTTTTTCTGTAATCTACTGGACAACCAGCTTGCCCTGCATGGCAGGATAGTGACCGGCGACCGTGCAGATCACCAGATACTCGCCTGCTACGGTTGGGGCGGGAAATGGCTCCGACTTCTTCTCCCCTGCCTGCAAGATGCCCGCAGCCCACAGGATCAAATCTTCATTTTCGTCAGGCATAAAGGGAATGGGCATCTCGACGCCCTGCTTGACGATGGCCCAGTTGTGTTCGAGACCGCCCTGGTTGTCCAGGTTGATCGTCATGGCGTCACCTGCTTTTACCGTCCACACAGGCGGATTGCTGATATTGTCGCTGGTGTCGCCAAAATAGATGTCGTGCATTACCACGTCGAGCGTGGCGGCAATGACTTCCTGGGCGGATGCTGCATCCGCGGCCGGTGCAGGCGTCGGCGTCGGGGTGCTTGAGCCGCCGCCACAGGCAGCCAGAACAAGCATGGTTGCCGCCAGGATGATGGAAAGACTTCGCATGAACGTACACTCCTTACCACTGAATAGAACAAAACATTGTGAAATTTCTAGCAAATGCGAGTCTACCACGACAAACCGTTGGCAATTGTCTGCGACTATCCAATTACTGGGATTGGCTTACTGGGATGGGCGCGCGCCAAAATCCACGAGTGCGGTCATGTTCCACAACAGGCGAGCGTCGTGCATTTCCAGCGCGATGACCGCTCGATAGACAATGTCGCCGCCGATCTGTTCGGTCAGCGGCGTGTCGTTGGCGGAAACCGCGCCGGCAGCTGACGCTACATTGCTGTTCTCGCCCACCGGGCGAATGTGGACAACTTTTCCCTTCAACAGAAGCGACGGCAATGCGTCGAAAGTTACGTCAACCCTGTCGCCAGGTGCAATTGTCGCCACGTCGATTTCAGACAAATCGAGTGTTTCGACGCGCCAGGCGGAGAGATCGGCCAGTTGCAGCAGCGGCGCGTTGGGCGTCACCAGCTCGCCGCTGTCGATGTCCAGTGTGGTGATGACCCCATCAAAGGGCGCGCGCAATTCCGTTTCGGAAAGGGCGACCAACGCATCCTGCAACAGGGCGATGGCAATATCGACGTCGCCCTGCGCCACGGCGATCTCCTCGGCGCGCACAAAGGATTTCACAAATTCCACGCCAGCCTGCGCTTGTCGCACCAACGCCTCGGCTTCCGCCAATTCACCGGGCTGCGCCTGCTGTAGCGCGTCCAACTCCGCCTGCGCCACGCGCACTGTGGCCGCGGCGCTGGCCGTCAACTCCGGCGTGACGCCGCCCTGGAGCAGGTCGTAGCGCGCTTTGGCCGCGTTGTACGCGGCGGTCGCCTCCTGCATTTCCAGCGCCTCCGGCAACATGCCGATGTCGGGATCGCCACGCACTTTGTTGTACGCGGCGCTGGCCTGGTTGAGCTGCGCCTGCGCCAATTCCAGATTGGCGGTCGCCTCGATCATTTCCTGCGGGTCCGCGCCGCGTGTCAACATGCGGTAGTCAGCCTGCGCCTGCCCGAGCGCGGCCGCGGCCGCGGCGATGGCGCCAGGCGTCAGTCCTTCGGCCAGCTTCGCATAATTTGCCTGGGCCGCGGCCAGCGCCGCCTCCATCTGCGCCACTTCTGCGGGGTTGGGCCCTGCGGCCAGCAGCGCCACTGCCGCCTGGGCGCGGCGCAAAGTTGCTTCGGCTTGCGCCACCAGCACGCGCTGGCGGCTGTCCTTCAGCTTGACGAGCAACTGACCCTTGGTCACCTGATCGCCTTCCTGGACGAGGACTTCCTGCACCGTGCCTGCGATGAGCATCCCGAGTTCGACGCTGCGGATGGGCACGAGGCGCGCTTCGGCGCGTATGCGGCGCGCGCTGGGAATTGCTGGCTGGGGCTCATCGCGGGAGGGGGCGTTTTGAAAACTGGGCGCGGCTGTAAGGGACAGAAAGTCGTCGCGCCAGAAGCCCAAAAAGTAGCCGCCATAAGCGACGCCGGCGACTACGGCAACGGACGCCAGCAGAATCACCCATCGTCTTGTCATGGTTGCGATTTTCTCCCTTTCACACGCGTTGCCCAAATGTCGGCTATTTTACCATCAACTGCGCGGAAAGGGTGGATGCGAGAAGAGCGCGGCGAGGAAGAAACGTAAAGGCATAACGGATGATGCGCGACTTTTACGCCGTCACCCGTTATGCCTCTACGGATGACGCATTTCAAATTCCCTGGACAGCAACCATTGGGTCGCCGGCCAGCGCGGGCTTGCCATTGGTGCGCGCCACATAACCGCCGTCAAGTTCGTCCGCCGCGCCCGCAAGCCGCGAAATCTCGCGCGCGTCGGTGATGACGCGGCTGATCTTGCCATCCATCATCTGGATGACGCGGTCGACGTACTTGCACATGCGCAGGTCGTGCGTCACCATGACGCCGGCGCGGTTCTGCTCATGGATCAGCTCGGCAAAGGTCTGCACGACTTGATGCGCGCGCTCGGTGTCGAGGCTGGCGGTTGGTTCGTCAGCCAGAACGACTTCCGGCTCGTGGATGAGGGCGCGCGCAATGGCGATGCGCTGTTGCTGTCCGCCGGAAAGCTGGCCAGGGCGATTCTGGAGCCGGTCGCTCAGCCCCAGACGCTCCAGCAGATCGAGCGTGCGCTGGCGCCCCTGGCGGTTGAACTTGCCGTTGAGCCGCAGCAAGAGGTCGACGTTTTCCTGGGCGGTCAGAAAAGGCACGAGATTGTTCGCCTGAAAGGCAAAGCCGATGTAGCGCCCGCGAAACTTGGTGCGTTTGCCTTCACTCATGCGGCCGATGTCCTTGCCGGCGATGACGATCTGGCCGCGGCTGGGCTTGAGCAGGCCGGCCAGCATGGCCAGCATCGTGGTCTTGCCCGAACCGCTCGGCCCCACCAGCCCCACGAACTCGCCGCGCTTGATGCTCAGCGAAACGTCGTCCACCGCCGTGATCGCGTTGGCGCCTGTCCCGTAAATTTTTGTGACGTTGATAGCTTCTAATGCAATCATGATAGTTCCTGACTACGCTTGCTGATGTCCTGGCCTGACCTGCAAATTTTCGCCCCTCGCAACTCGCCCCGCTTTTATTGCGCCATGCCCAGTGCACGCAGCGGCTCGATGCGCAGCAGGACGAAGACCGAGACGATGCCACCCAGCGGCCCAATTGCCAGCAGCGCCAGCACTGTCGTCAGCGCTGCCGTGCCGGTGAGCAAGATCGGCACGGTGACAGGGAAGTTGGCGGTCAGCGCCAGTGTGCCCACCGCGCCGATGGCGACGCCGATGGCGTTGACAGTCACAATCTGGATGATCGCGGTCCAGCCGACCGTCCAGTTGGAGAGGCCGATGGCCTTGAGCATCCCGATCTGGGCGACCTTTTGCAGCGTCTGAATCTGAAAAAAGCCGCCGACCACCAGCACACCGATGAAGAAGGTGAAAAACTGTTGCGTCGTCAATGTGCTCTGCTGTGCGGCATAGCCGGGAATGGCTTCCCACGCTCGCTGCCGGTCAGCCACTTCGACATCCTTGACGTTCTGCTCGATCGCCGTTTTCATTGTCTCCAACTGGGCTGGATCGGCCAGCTTGACGACGGCGATATTCGAGACCAGGTCGGCGCTCGGGTCGCCGGCGTCACCACCAGGGCGAATCTTGTCCCAGGTGAGAATAGGGGCAAAGACCGCCGGCTGAAAGAAATATTGGCGCCGGTCGGTCAATCCGCCTACGGTCAGGTCGTAAAACTCCTCTTGCGTGCCCTGGGTGACCTTGAGCCGGATCGCGTCGCCCACTTTGACGCCCAGGCGCGCGACGACGCCTTCGTCAACGATCACATTGTTGGAACTGGCGCGCATGAGTTGTTGGCCGTCATAGACCGTCGGCTCACCCGGCATGCCCGGCTCGACGCCGATAAAGGAAACGTTGATATCCTCACCACCATCTGGCGGGACTAATTTCAGCGTTGAGAAGCCCACCTGTCCGACAGCCTCGATGCCTTTGACGCGGCGCAACTCGGCGATGCTTCCGCGCCCGATGCGGCTGGCCGTGGTGGAAAGTTGCGTGCCTTCCTGGAAGACAAGCAACTCCCCGTTGAGTTTTTCAATATATTCGCGGTTGGCCGAAGCCAGCCCTTCCGCCAGCGCTGCAATAAAGAGCACGAGCGTAGTAATCAGCGCCACCACAGAAGCGATGAGCAGAAAACGTCCTTTGTTGCGCCAGACTTCTTTGATGGCCAGATAGAAAGACATTGCTTATTTCGCTCCAAAGTCGACCACGGCGGTCATATTCCACAGCAAACGAGCATCCTGCTTGTTGGGCGAGATTACGACCGTGTAGACGGTGTCGCCGCGGTTGTCCTGACCAATGGGTCGGATACGGTCGACGACGCCGCTCAGTTCAAGGTCGGGCAGCGCATCGAAGGTCAGGGAGACCTGCTTGCCCTGCGTGATGCCCACAATGTCAAGCTCGGTCAGGTCGGAGGTTTCGATCTCCCAGGCTGTATCGTCGGCCAGCTGGATCACCGGGCCGCCTGGCGACACCTGTTCGCCCTCGGTCACGTTAAGCGTGGCGACGACGCCTGCAAACGGCGCGCGCAGCTCGGTGTTGCGCAGGCCGACGAGCGCCTGTTGCACAGATGCGGTGGCCGCAGCCACATCCGCTTCCGCCGCGGCAATGTCTTCGCTGCGCGCGCCGGCCTTGGCCTCATCCAGTTGCGCCTGCGCCTGGTTGACCTGGGCCGCCATCACAATGATGTCGGAGGGCATGCTGTCCTGTGTGGTTTCCAACTGCACCTGCGCCTGGCGCACCGAGGCCGCGGCGCTGGCGATCTCGGCGGCTGTCGGGCCGTTGAGCATGTCGTCCAACTGCGCCTGGGCCGCTTCGTAGGCAATCGTGGCCTGCTGCATTGCCAGCGATTCGGGGCGCATACCGACGTCAGAATTGTCTTTGATGCGGTTGTAGGCCGAGCGCGCTTGATTCAACTGCGCCTCAGCAGAAGCCAGGTTGGCGCGCGCGCCGATCAACATTTCCTCGCTTGGCCCCTGGACAACGCGATTGTATTCTGCCTGCGCCTTTGACAACGCGGCCTCCGCCAATTTGACGTTGCCAGGCGCGGCCGCGTTCACCAGCTTGTCATAGTTGGCCTGCGCCGCGGTGAGCGCTGCCTCCACCACGGCGATTTCTTCGCTGCGCGCGCCCGCGATGATTTTATCCAGATTGGCCTGTGCGCGCGCCAGATTTGCCTGCGCCTGCGCCACCGCGACGCGTTGCTGCGCATCGTCAAGTTTGATGAGGAGCTGGTCTGCTTCGACGCGGTCGCCTTCCTGGATGGCGACATCCTGTGCAATGCCACTGGCCGCCATGCTCAGGTCCGAACGCAGCAGCGGGACAACCTTAGCGTCGGCCAAGATGCGCGGTTGCACGCCTGCCTGCGCCTCGACATCTTGAGGCGCGCGCTGCGCATCAGCCTTGGCGTCCTGTGCGACAGGCGCTGCAATCAACGGCGTCAGCTCAGCAGGGAGATATCCCATGGCATAGGCGCCGTAGCCTGCACCCGCCAACGCCACTACAATCAAAAGAAAAATCATCAGACGCTTCATATTTCTCTCACTTTCAGACTTCAACGAAAACTAATCGTTAGGTTTACTTGTTTAACACGTGATGTGTGATGCCGTCCTGCGCAACTCGTCCCTCGCTCTTCTCATCCATGCGCGATGGCCGCGTCTGGCGTCTTGGTATACGCGTTGCCAGGCGCTTCTGCACGTGGCTCCAGCGGCGGGTCCGGGTTGATAAACAGCCGCCGCCAGATGAAAGAGGCGACCCACACCATCAACACGCTGGAGAAGAGGGCCGGCCCCCACGGTCGCGCGACCGCGAGCAGCAGACCGCCAAGCGCCGGCGCAATCACGCGGGTCAGACTTTCCAACGAGGCCGAGATGCCCAGCGTGCCGCCGATCTCTTCTGGGTAGACTGATTTGCTCAGCGCACTGTTGATCACCGTGTTGAGGACGCCGCCGCCAAATGCCAGTGGCGCCATGACGATCAGCAATGTCCAGACATTGGGGACGAAGCCCCACAGCAGCAGCGACCCTGCCATCAACATGGCTGAGACCAGCATTAATTGTTTGTCGCTGTAACGTTTGGTCAGGCGTCCAATCGCAAACCCCTGAATCACCACCGACAAGACGCCTACATAGCCCAGCACCAAGCCGGTCTGCTCGATGGAGAGGTTAAGCGGATCACCCGCCGCGTAAAGCGCAAAGATCGACTGAAACATAGCAAAAGCCATGCCGAAGAAGAAGCGGATATGAAAGAGCGGGCCGACGCGCGGGCGCTGCAACGCTTCGCGCAGCGATCCTACGTTGAAGGCTGGCCGCGGCCGATTTGTCATCGCGGCGCGCTGTTCGGGCGTGACAGATTCTGGCAGGAAGAAATAGACGGCGACCAAATTGATCGTCGCGATGGTCATGGCGACAAAGGCAGGAACGGCATAGCCAAACCGCGCGCCCAGCACGCCGCCAACCACCGGACCGATGATGAAGCCCAGCCCAAAAGCCGCGCCGATCAAACCAAATGCTTTGCCGCGATCCTGCGGTGGCGTCACATCGGCGATGTAAGCCTGCGCCACGCTGATATTGCCACCTGTCAGCCCGTCCAAAATGCGGCTGATAAAGAGGAGCGTGAGCACCACGATATTAATAGCCGCCAGATTGGCGCCAAAGAGAGCGACGCCGATCGACTGGCCGAGCACCTCGGCCATGCCCAACAGCAGGAAGCCAAACGCCGTGCCGGCAATGCTGATTAACAGAATGGGCCGCCGGCCATACTGGTCAGACAGGCGCCCTAACAATGGAGCGCCGATCAACTGCGCCGCGGCGTAAGAGGCGGTCAGCAAGCCAACTGTCACCTCGTTGGCGCCATACTGCTCTGCATAGTAAGGCAGCAACGGCAAGATCAGGCTGAAGCCAAGCAGATCGACAAAGACGATCAGGAAAATGGTCAGAAGTCGGTTCCGACCGGCAGATTCACGCATAAAAACTTCTCCATCCTCTGCAATTAATTACGAAAATATCATCTGTGATTCAATGTGTATTGCTCAGCCGATGCTTCCTGCACGCGTGGCAGCAAGCCGTCCAGGATCATCGAGATAATCTCTTCTGCCATCACAGGACGAGGTGGGGCGCCGCTGCGCATCTCACCGTAGCTAAGGCCATCCATTAACCAGAGGAAACAACCTGCCAGCAGATCGGGATGCATGGGGCGAATCTCACCGCGCGCCTGGGCAGCCACAAAGCTTTCGCGCAGCGGGTGGAACATGGCGGCGTGCGCCTTCTGCGCAAGATGCTCTTTGTGCTCCGGGCTGAGCGCAGCCAGATCAGCGTGCATCATCCCCATAAACTTGACTGGTTGCTGCGAGCTGAACCACTTAGACACCTCGCGCAGTTGTGTGCGCAGATCGTGCTGGCCTTCTGCCAGTGCGGCGACAATGCCCTGGCGGTGGCGCTCAAACATCCGTTCCGCCATGGTCAGGAATAGCTGCTCTTTACCACCGGGGAAATGATAGTAGAGCGACGCCTGTTTGATGCCAAGCTCGTCGGCAATATCACGCAGTGTGATGGCGTTGTAGCCGCGATCCATAAAGAGCGCTTCGGCGACATCGAGCACACGCTGCGTCGAATCTTTAACTTCCTGTTCCGTACTCATTTGCATTCCTCGCCCTGCCTACCTAACACTTGGTAGGTATAGTGTGCATCATAATCACCCTGTAGCCTAATCTTCGGTAGGTAAATATACAATCCACAAAATATTTGCAAAATATGGACAGAAAAACTGAGAACACTTTGTGCGGATGTGCAGTTTGACCAGATGATGCGGTCCGACATATACTACACGTTCGTGGGTGCAGAGTGCGTCCATCATCGATTTCTATCGTTTATTGGAGGTGCGCCCTCGCCTTTCAGGGTGCATCGCCGCTCCGAAGTTTTGGTAGGCTTGCTTGCCAAACGCGGCACAGGAAGGGAGTAAAGTATGTATGCAGTAATTCGCACAGGGGGCAAACAATATCGTGTTGCCGCCGGTGACACCGTCGAAGTGGAAAAGCTCGACGGCGCGGTGGGAGATTCGATCTCCCTCGCAGATGTGTTGTTGGTGTCGGCTGGCGATGCGGTGCAGGTGGGCACGCCTACTGTAGCGGGCGTGACTGTGTCCGCCAAGATCACGGGTCAGTATCGTGGGACCAAGATCATGGTTTTCAAGTACCGGCCCAAGAAGCGCATTCGGGTTCGCAAGGGTCATCGCCAATATTTAACCCGTCTGCAGATTGAGTCCATCAACGCCTGAGCGTTGCACGCCGAGTTTTGAAAGGGGTATTTATCTCATGGCACATAAAAAAGGTGGCGGTTCCAGCCGCAACGGTCGTGATTCGAATGCGCAGCGCCTCGGTGTGAAGCGTTTTGGTGGCGAGCTTGTCCCCTCGGGCAGCATCATCGTGCGCCAGCGCGGCACACGCATCTATCCTGGCGTGAACGTCGGCATCGGCAAAGATGACACCTTGTTCGCCACCGCGCAAGGGTACGTGACCTTCGAATGGGCGCGTAAAGGGCGCAAGCAGGTCAGCGTCTATCCTGAAAAGGTAAATTAACATGAAGGCAGACATCCATCCCAAGTATTATCCAGACGCACGGGTCACTTGCTCGTGTGGGGCGAGCTGGACGACGGGCAGCACTGTCCCGGAGATTCGCACAGACGTATGCAGCACCTGCCATCCGTTCTACACCGGTGAGCAGCGCATCATCGACACCGCGGGTCAGGTGGAGCGCTTTATGAAGCGCCTGGAACGCCGTCAGTCCGAGAGCGCGCGCCGTGAATTGGAAACACAGATGCGGCGCGAAGCCGATGAGGCCGCGCGCAAGGCACGCGCCCGCGGCGGCAACGCCGAGGCCGCGGCCGCTGAGGTCTATGCAAAGTATGAGCGCGCCGAACAACTAAGCGTCGAGCAAAATTAAGTCTCGGCATCGAGGTGAACATAAGGGCGGAGACACTCGATCTCTGCCCTTTTCTTTTGCGCCGAGTTTCCCATCGAAGCGCGGATGT
Source organism: Caldilineaceae bacterium (assembly GCA_014879855.1). Taxonomy (GTDB): domain Bacteria; phylum Chloroflexota; class Anaerolineae; order Caldilineales; family Caldilineaceae; genus Caldilinea. The sequence goes on from JACSRH010000095.1 coordinate 9,214, forward strand.
CTTATCGGCTTATCCGCCAGATAAATTACGCGGACCCGCGGACATTGCGTCCGCCCACACGCCATAACGGATTTTATGCATCACCCACCTCCTGACGGCTGGATGGAGCTCATTTGTGGCTCCATGTTCAGCGGTAAAACTGAAGAATTGCTGCGGCGCATTCGCCGCGCCGAGATCGCACGGAAGAAGGTGCAGGTTTTTAAGCCTGCCATCGACAATCGCTACGGCCTTGTGCGCGTGGCTTCGCATAACGGCGTAGCGCGCGAAGATGCCATTGTGGTCGCCTGTGCGCGGGAAATCCTTGACCGCCTGGCGCCCGACACCACAGTTGTAGCTATTGACGAAGTCCAATTTTTCGACGAGGGCATCATCGATGTCTGCGACCTGTTGGCCGGACGCCAGTTGCGCGTGATCGTCGCCGGGCTTGACCAGGATTTCCGTGGCGAACCATTTGGCCCGATTGCGGCGTTAATGGCATTGGCGGAATATGTAGACAAACTCCAGGCCATCTGCGTCGTCTGTGGGGCGGCAGCCAGCCGCACGCAGCGTCTCATCGACGGCAAACCGGCGCGCTACGACGAGCCGGTGATTCTGGTGGGTGGCAGTGAGAGCTATGAAGCGCGCTGTCGCGCCTGTCACGAGGCGCCGGGAAGACCGCGGTAGCTGGTTGCTCCCTTGTGTATGTCGCTTCCCATTGTTTATCATCCCGACCATGTAGCGCCCCTGCCGGACGGCCATCGCTTTCCGATGGCGAAGTTTGGCAAGGTGTACGAACGGCTGGTGCGCGACGGCGTCGCCACGCTCGACCAGTTCCATCTCCCTCAGCCGGCTGCACTCGATCACATTATGCTCGCCCACGATGCAACCTACGTCCGCGCCTATTGCCAGGGCGACCTGGACGCGCGTGCGATGCGGCGCATCGGCTTCCCGTGGAGTGAGCAGTTGGTAAAACGCACATTGACGGCCCTCGGCAGCACTATGCTGACCGCCGAACTGGCGCTCCAGCATGGCATGGCGTGCAGCACGGCAGGCGGCACGCACCACGCCTTTTACGATTTTGGCTCAGGCTATTGCATTTTCAACGATTTGGCGATCACCGCGCGCTGGCTGCAGCAGCGTGGGCTGGCGCGCCGCGTGCTGATCGTCGATCTGGATGTGCATCAAGGCGATGGGACTGCCAGTATTTTGCAGGGAGACAGCGCCCTCGTCACGTTTTCAATGCACTGCAACGCCAACTTTCCTTTTCACAAACAAGCCAGCGATCTTGATGTGGCGCTTCCGGCAGGCGCGGAAGACGATGTCTATCTTGCCACGCTGGCGAAGTGGCTGCCCGACCTGTTGACGCATGTGCGACCCGACCTGGTGCTTTATGACGCCGGCGTCGATCCGCACCGGGATGATGCGCTGGGCAAGCTGGCGTTGAGCGACGCCGGTCTGCTGCGCCGCGACCAATTTGTGCTGGCAAGCTGTGTGCAACACGCGACGCCCGTCGCAACCGTCATCGGCGGCGGGTATAGCAAAGATCTCGACGCCCTGGCGCGCCGCCATACACTTGTACACCGCGCCGCGAGTGAGGTGTGGCGCACAATGGCGGCGTGAAGCGCCCATCCGCCGCGTTCCAGCCACCATCCACAAAGAGCACACCATCTGCACCGCGCCCGCTTTGGCCGCGGCGTAGATGCTCTGCCCCGGCTCGATCACCTGGGCGCGGATGCTAGAAACACTATGATGCTGCCGCCGGTGAGATCGAACAATCGTTCATAGCGACTCATCATGTCTCCCTCTCTATGGAGAAGACTTCCCCGCGATGATCCGCTTCAAGCTGGGGATGCACAGAGGATGCGGTTCAAATGCAGTGAATTCAGCAATATCTTACAAGATCAAGGCGCGCGCGCATGAATCAGTGGCATTTGAACGATTACTATTCATGGAGCCTTGTGCTCGCTGGCGTTTTCTCGCGCACCTACCATCTGGCATGCAAAGCAGCAAGATCATGACCCCACATCGTGTAGCAGGCAAAGTCGAGTTTAATCACGAATATAGCATCTACACGTTTGGCGGGCTGAAAATCCTGCGGGATGGCGTTGATCTCTCCGCGGAGATGCCGGCCAAGGTCGGTGCGCTCACTGCCTATTTGGCTTGCGAGCCAGGCTGCCACCCACGCAACGACTTGTGCGACTTGTTGTGGGGCGGAAAGCGGCTGACCAGTGGGGCGACCAATCTGCGTGTGGCGCTGACCACGATACGCCGGTTTGTGGGCTCAACCGTTATGATCGCGCGCTATACTGTATGTATTGCGCCGGAAACCGCGCTCTGGATGGATGCACAACAACTCCAGGCCGCGGTTGTCCCGCTGTTGCCGGGACGCGACAGTGGGAGTGTACTGGGCAGACAAGCTGTGCAACAGCTTGATCGCATGTTGGCGCTCTATCGCGGCGACTTTCTACAAGGAATTGCACTGCCCAACGCGCCACAATTCGAGGCCTGGGTAAAATACCAGCAGGCGAAGTTCAGGACGTTGATCTATCGCGCCTGCGCCGCGCTGTGTAATCATTATTGGGCTGTGGGCGATTATGTGAGTAGCATTGAGGCTGCGCAGCGCTGGACGGTGATCGACCCACTCGACGACAGGGCGCAGTGCACCTTGATGCAATTGTATGCTGAAGCGGGTAGAATGCAGGACGCGCTGCAAGCATATGGACGGTATCAGGATTTGTTGCGGGATATGTTGCAGATTGCACCAAGCCGTGAGATGCAGTTGCTGCACCGTTCGCTGCTGCACCTTTCCAGCTTGCCGGACGCGACGGCGTGCGCAGCAATGACAGCCTCGATAGACCCCGGCGCACGCAGAGACCCCGGCGCACGCAGAGACCCCGGCGCACGCAGACAGGCGCCGCCCCATCATTTCATTCCGCGCCAAGCGTCAAGTGCGTAGACGCATCGTCTCTGCTTAGAAACTGACTTGAAAAATAGTCTCTTAACGCAAAGACGCAAAGCAGCAGAGGCGCAAAGACACTTTCATTTTTGATTGCACCTCACAAGGGCATGGACACTGTTTGAAAAGTCCACCTTTTTGACGCTGAGGCGCGGAGATGCAGAGAAGCGCGGAGAAATGCTTGCGAAGTTGCCTGTGCTTTCTCTGCGAAGTGAATGGGGGCGATCACGAAGAGTGAGGGTGAACAGGCAGCGGCTGTCCGTCAATCTGACTGATCGTTTGTGCGATCTCTTGACCGCCTGGCAATGTGGAGGAGCGGCTTGGAGTTTCAAACCCAACCATGTCAGAGATAAAATAGAGAGGGCGGTCTTTCACCTCGTCGTAAATCCGGCCCAGATACTCCCCAATGATGCCCAGAAAAATGAGCTGAATGCCGCCGAGAAACAGCACGCTGACCAATGTAGTCGCCTGTCCCGTCAGGGTGTCATGACCAAAAAGGCGCAGCACGACCGCAATCACGATGCCGAGACCGGCGATGCCGGCAAAAATAAAGCCCGTGTACATCGCCAGTTGCAGTGGTACGTGGCTGAAACTGGTGATGGCATTATTGGCCAGGCGCAGCATTTTGCGAAAGGGGTATTTGGTTTCGCCTGCATAGCGCGCGGCCCGTTCATATTCGACCGCGATTTGTTTGAAGCCGACCCAACTGCTCAGCCCGCGCATGAAGCGATTCTTTTCACGCAGGCGGCGCATTGCCAGCACGACCTTGCGATCCATGAGGCGGAAGTCACCTGCGTCCAGCGGAATGTCGACGTCAGCAATATAGCGGATCAGGCGATAGAAGGCAGAGGCTGTCCATAACTTGAACTTTGTTTCGCCCTCGCGCTTGGTGCGTACTGCATAGGCGACATCGTACCCCTCGCGCCATTTTCCGATCATACGCAGCAAGACTTCGGGCGGATCCTGCAGGTCGGCGTCCATGACGATTACGGCGTCGCCGTCGGCATAATCGAAGCCCGCGGTGATGGCGATCTGATGGCCGAAGTTGCGGCTAAAGTTGAGCACCTTGACGCGCGCGTCCTGTTGGCTCAGTGCGATAAGCAACTCCAGGCTGCGATCCTTGCTGCCATCGTTGACGAAGATCACCTCCCAGCGCGCGCCCGTGCTATCCATAGTCTGGACGAGGCGCTGGTGAAGGACAGGGAGCACCTCCTGCTCGTTCCAAACCGGGATCACAACCGAGAATACTGGGCGCTCAGGTGTTTCAGAACTTGTCATGTCTGATATGGTAAATCATCCCTCATTGTGGGTCAAGCTGATCGCGCCTGATGCGCCTGATAGATTGCTTACACTTTGTCGGTCTTTGCAAGCTTTTGGAACACGCCCATAGGTGTCCACTGAATTGACGCCCTCTCAGGGCAATGCTAGACTTTTTGCAGAGTACAAAGTGACTCGTCGCCACTGGGCGGCTCATTCATCTAGCTTGGCTGCATGTATGGCAACGATGCAAACTCAACCAGATCGAACGGGCGTTGACTTTGCCGGGTGCACCCCCCTTTTTCCGGGGCTGCCAGGAGCAACGCTGCAAGCCAGTCTGCGTCTGTCTGGCTTGCAGGCAAAGCGGTTGATCTTCAACCGCCTCGGCCAGCCTGGTCAGGTGCACGTCTATTCGGCCGAATGCCGCGCCGGTGAGCGACTGCGCGTGCAAATGCTGGTGCCGATGCTGCCGGTGGGCGGCTCCGTTGTGCCCGCGTTTGCTGTAGTGGCGCAAAGCCTGCCCTACAGCGCGGATATGCAAAAACTACCTTTTGTGACGCCGGTCGGCTTTAGCGCGGTGGTGGCGACGCCGCCTGCACAGCTCACCGCGCCGGTCAAGGATGTGCTCACCCGCGTCCGCTACTACTTAGGGCCGACAATCGACACGCGCATGTTGATCGGCGGGCGCGCCTACATCGTCGTGTGGAGTCCGCACAACCACATGGGCAAATATGTGTTGCAAGTCGGGCAACGCTGGCCGTTTCAGTGGAGCTACTGGGCGCAGATTCCCTTCTACTGGTGGCGAATTCGTGGCTGGTTTGGCTTGAGCCGGGCGGCCATGGTGGGGGCGGCTGTGGGGGCAGCCATGCTGGGCGCGATGTTGGCCGGCTTCCTGCGGCGCAGGCCGCGCAACTGAGGCGGCAAAAACACGTAGTATTGACCATCGGCGGGTAATTGCGCCGCCATTTGCGATAACCTGCAGCGAGGCAGGAGCGTTAGGAGCGCACAAATCATCATGCGGATTATTCTTTACCTGGGGAAAGGCGGCGTCGGCAAAACCACGACCGCGGCGGCTTCTGCCATTCGGTGCGCCGATCTCGGCTACCGCACCCTTGTGGTCAGCACCGATATTGCTCACAGCCTGGCCGACAGCCTGGACGTTCCTCTCCACGCGCAGCCGATGGAGATCGCACCCAACCTGTTCGCCCAGGAGATCAATGTCATCGAAGAAGTGCGCGAACACTGGGGCGAGATGCAGGGCTACCTGGGCACTGTCCTGCGCAAACAGGGGATGAATAAAGCCGTGTCTGAGGAGATGGCGATCATTCCCGGTATGGAAGAAGTCGTCAGCCTGTTACACATCAACAAGCAGGCGCGCGAGGGACATTTCGATTGTGTGGTCGTCGATGCCGCGCCCACCGGCGAAACCATGCGGCTGCTCACGATGCCGGAGAGTTTTCAGTGGTATGTGGGGCGGTTGCGTGGCTGGGGCGACACCACGCTCAAAATCGCCAGCGGACTGCTAAACCGCATCGTCCCCGACAAGGACTTCTTCGCCAGCCTCAACAACCTGATCGAGGGCGTCAAGGAGTTGCAGACGGTGCTGACCGACCCCGAGGTGACCAGCTATCGCATTGTGCTCAACCCTGAAAAGATGGTGCTCAAGGAAGGCGCGCGCGCGGTCACCTATCTGTCGCTCTTTGGCTATCCGGTGGACGCAGCGGTGGTAAATCGCATCCTGCCGGGTGTGGAGAGCGACGCAACCGGCAAGGCAAGCGTGACGGTCCCCAGCAGCGACCCCTATTTACGCCATCTGCAGGAAATCCAGGCGCGTTACCTGGGCGAGATCGAGCGCGACTTCTACCCACTGCCAATCTTGCGTTCGCGTTGGTACGATCAGGAAATGGTCGGCTTGAATCGCCTGCGGCAGCTGGCCAGCGATCTGTTCCAGGAACAGGATCCCAGCCAAATCTTCTTCCGCGGCCAGGCGCAGTCGATCCAGGAAGAGGGGGAGGATTTTGTGCTGCGGCTGCCGTTGCCACAGGTGGAACTGGAAAAGGTTAAGCTGACCAAACGCGGCGATGAACTTTTTGTCAATATCGGCAACTTCAAGCGAGAGATGCTGCTGCCCTCGGTGTTGGCGCAGCGCGACGCCAGTGGCGCGACTTTCGTCGGTGGCGTGCTCAAGATTCGTTTTCCGCCGCCCTTTACCGAGGGGCAAGCCGACGGTCAGTCAGCTAATTCATAAAGGATAGCTCTGTGGCAGCGATTTTCGATGCATTAGTCAATATGGCAGCGACTGCGGTTGGGACGGCGGCTGGGTTCCAAATTGTGCTGCGCGCGCAACAGAACTTGCAGCCTCACCCGCTGCCCCGTCAATTTGCCCCGTTGCTGGAGCACCCGCTGCGGTTGGAATACCTGGATCCGCCGCAGATGCTCGACGCACTTGGCGTCGGCGCCAATATGACCGTGCTCGATCTGGGCTGCGGCACTGGGCTGTTCACGCGCACGGCCGCACACATGGTCGGCGTGGATGGGCGCATTCATGCCGTCGACTTGCAGGCCGCGATGCTGGCGGAAACCAGGCAACGCGTCGAGTTCGAGGCTGTTCTGGATCGCGTCAGCCTCCATCATGCGGGCGCCTATGTACTGCCCTTGCCAGACGATGTAGTTGATGTGGCGTTCATCATTTCGACGCTGGGCGAGATTCCGGATAAACCGGCGGCGCTCAACGAGGTGCGGCGCGTGCTCAAGCCTGGCGCGCGGTTGGGGATTGCCGACGAGCTGCTCAATCCCGCCTTTATGTGGCGCGGTGCGGCGCGGCGCTGCGCGGAGGAGAGTGGCTTCCGGTCGCTGCACAGCACACAGACGCTGGCCGGCTATCATGCTGCGTTCATCAATGACAAATAATGCGCACCACGCCGGGCGATTTTAGCAAAATCGCCCGGCTGTATTCACTCGCTTCATCAGCTTTGGAACCTCCCTTCCTGCGAAAGACGCAATCGACATGCAAAATGAATTTACCGTTGTGACAGGTCTGCCCTACATATCGGCGGCTCTGCCAGGGTTTGGCGGCAAGCTGCGCGCCTCGCCGGAGCATTTCGTCGTGGAGGAAGTGGGTCTCTACGCGGCGGCCGGCGATGGGCAGCACCTGTATGTGAACCTTACCAAGGTGGGGCTGACGACCAAAGAGGTTCAGCACGGGCTGGAGCAGCTCTTTGGCTTGGGGCCGGGCGCGGTGGGCTTTGCCGGGATGAAGGACAAAGTCGCCACGACCACGCAGACCTTCAGCCTGAGCGTAGGCCACCAACCAGCGGCATTTGCGGATGAAGCGGCGCAGCGCATCGAAGCGGAGTTGCCGGTCAAGGTCAACTGGGTGCAGTTTCACCGTAATAAGTTGAAGCTTGGCCATCTGCTCGGCAATCGTTTTGCAATCACCGTCACCGAGCTGGCGGTGGCGCCTGACGAAGCGCTGCGCCGCGGTAATGCCATTGTGTCGGAGATTCTCCAGCGCGGGACGCCCAATTTCTTTGGCGTGCAGCGCATTGGGCCGGCGGGCAACAACGTGCGGCAGGGACTTGCGGTGTTGCTGGGCGAACGGTCACGGGGCGATAAGTGGCTGCGACGATTTCTGATTTCGAGTTATCAAAGTTATCTGTGCAACCAATATCTCGTGCGCCGGCTGGAAATGGGCGCGTTCGACCACCTGCTGCGCGGTGATGTCGCCAAGAAGACGGCGACGGGGGGTATGTTTGATGTTGTGGAGGTGGAAGCTGAACAACCGCGGTACGCTGCGCAGGAGATCAGCTTTACGGCGCCCTTATATGGGCCGCGTATGTGGGCCGCAAAAGACGCGGCGGGCGTGCTGGAAAATGCCGTGTTAGCCGCGTCGCCGGTCACCCTGGAGCACTTTGCCAGGGCGCGGGTTGAAGGGACGCGGCGCATGGGGCGGTTGCTAGTTCCCGATCTGACGCTTGCCATTCGCGACCGCGCCATTGTCGCCAGCTTCACATTGCCCAAAGGCGCCTTTGCAACTGTAGTCATGCGCGAATTAATGAAGGTCGAAGACGACCATCTATCTGTCATCGCTGAAGAAGATGAGTGAGTTGAAGAGATGAATAATCAGGATAAAGGGGCCGAACGGGCCAATCAAGCATCAATCGACGCGCCGCGGGATCGCCTTATGGAACTGCCGATCTTTCCACTAAAGAATGTTGTGCTCTTTCCAGGCATGGTGCTCCCGCTGCACATCTTCGAGATGCGTTATCGCGAAATGATCAATCGCTGTATTGAGGAGCGGCTGCCTTTCGGCGTGGTGCTCATTGCTGAAGGCCAAGAAGTAGGCGCAAGCGCAAAACCGCACACCGTGGGCACTGCGGCGCGGATCGTGCGGGTTGAGCGCCTGGAAGATGGGCGCATGAATATCACGGCCGTGGGGACGCAGCGCTTCCGCATCCTGCAGCTCCGCGATGACCAGAGCTATCTCACCGCGGTCGTGAGTCACTTCCCTATCGTCAACGGCGCCACGCGGCTGGCAAGCGATCTGAGCCAGCGCGTACGACCCAAAGTGCTGGACTATGTGGCGCTGCTTTCAAAAGCGGCCAATGTCAACCTGACGCTGGATCGCCTGCCCGAAGATCCGTTGACGCTGGCCTTCCTCGTGGCGATTTCGCTGCAAGTTGGGGATAAAGACAAACAGCAACTGCTTGAGGCCGTGGGTGTGCCTGAGATGCTGGCGTTGGAGAGCCGCATGTTGTCGCGTGAGTTGCTGCTGCTCAAGTACATGAACGACACACGTGAAGATATGCAATTGCTCAACCGCGGGCCGAGTGGCTACATTTTTCCGAACTGACCAGCGTTTCATGCCGCACGCCAGGCCAGCAGATTTTACAGCATGGGCGCGCCCATGCTATACTTTGCGTGCTTTGGGGGATTAGCTCAGCTGGCTAGAGCGCTACGTTGACATCGTAGAGGTCACTGGTTCAAGTC
>JACSRH010000302.1 GCA_014879855.1 Caldilineaceae bacterium
GAAGCAGAGGCGCAAAGGCGTTTTCATGTTCGATTGTGCGCCGCAGGGGCATGGACACTGTTTGAAAAGCCCTTTTTTTGACGCGGAGGCGCAGAGAAACGCAGAGAGTGCTTGCCCATAGTTGCCTGTTGTTCCTCTGCGAGCCTCTGCTTCTTTGCGCCTCCGCGTCAAATTTGTCCCTTTTCAAGTCAGTTTCTTAGTATATCGGGCTGCCAGCCCGACGGAATTGCGTCAACAGCCCGTGGCAGCAGCAGCAAGCCAAACGGGCAGAGGCGACAACACCTGGCAAGATCATGGAAGCTGCGCCGGGCTGATAGCCTGACCTGCTAGTGGCTGAACGCGTGGCATCGGTTCACGAACAACGCCCGCAAGGGTCATTTGCGCTGTGGTCGTGCGTGCGATAAAGTCTAGCTATCCAGTCAAAATTTGTTGCCCGGCGGCCTCACCGTCAGGCTTCCACCCAAGAAGTGAAGCAGCCATATGATTACTGACAAATACCGCGTTGCAACACACCGCAAGATCGATCTGAAAACATGGGAGCCTGACGACAAGGATCTGTTCGAGGGTGGCAAAAAGGAGGGCGAGGCCGCGCTGCCCCCGCTCAACACGCGCCTGGAGACTCTGCAGGAGTTGCTTTATGCGGAAGGTAAACATAAGCTTCTCATCGTGCTGCAAGGCATGGATACGTCCGGCAAAGATGGTGTGATCCGTCATGTGTTCGAGGGCGTCAACCCGCAAGGCGTCAGCGTCGCCAGCTTTAAGGCGCCGACGCCGCTCGAACTGGCGCACGATTATCTGTGGCGCGTCCATCAGCAGACGCCGGCGCGCGGGCAGATCGTCATCTTCAACCGCAGCCACTACGAGGATGTGTTGGTCGTGCGCGTGCACAATTTAGTCCCGCCAGAAGTGTGGAAGCGCCGTTATGCGCAGATCAATGCATTCGAGCAACAGTTGGCCGAAGAAGGCACTACAATCCTCAAGTTTTTTCTGCATATCAGCAAGGAAGAGCAGAAGCAGCGGTTGCAGAAGCGCCTGGACGATCCGGAGAAGCAGTGGAAATTTTCGACCGGCGACCTGGCCGAGCGCAAACTTTGGGACGAGTACCTGGCTGCCTATACGGCGGTGCTGGAAAAGACGAGTACGGCGTACGCCCCATGGTACATCGTACCTGCCGACCGCAAGTGGTATCGCAACCTGGTCATCTCACACGTCATCATTCAAACGCTGGAAGGGCTGCACATGCGCTACCCGGCGCCCGAAACAGGACTTGGCGACATTGTGATTGAATGAGAGAAGCAGCGCGCTGAAACGTGTGAGCATCCCGTGCGTCAGCGATAGGTGGTGGATTCACAAAGGTCCTGACCAGTTCCACTTTGTTTAACACGCCTCCCAGCCCCGGCGCATCGCCGCAAGTGAGCCAGTCGCATCCGGTTTGAAGGGCCTGGCCTTAATGCTGGGCGGCTTGCCGGCGCAAGGCGCAGCGCACATCATGCACTCGCGCACCGGCCAACTGTCTACAGCGATCGTGACGATCGATTGAGCAATATCGAATGCGCTGCCGCGGCCCAACCCGGCGATAGATGTGTTGGCGCCCAACGCGCGCCCAGGCTGGCCCCTGCTCAACCGTGGTGATAGGAGGTTCACCCGCGCCCAAGAAGAAATCAGGCGAATGATTGCGCGATCCTCCAAAGTTTGGTACGGTATAGTCAGCGCACCACGACTGAACTTTCATCAAAAGGAGTTACTTCTATGAGTGAACGCATCCATCCATTGGCATTGCAGGCAGCAGATAAGCTGGAGCGGGGTCGCATCAGCCGCCGTGATTTTCTGCGTTACGCAACCTTGCTGGGCGTTTCCGTTGGCACTGCCTACGCTATGGCCGCCTGTGCGCCAGCCGGCGCGCCGGCCGCGTCAGAAGCGGCCGCGGGCGAGGCCGGCGCTGCCGGCGGCATTACACGCGGCGGCACGCTGCGCAAAGGCGTGTTGGTGCAGCCGGTCGATCATCCAGCGCGCTTGTCGTGGCTCGAGGGCGCCAACGCGGTGCGTCTCGTCAACGAATATCTGACCGAAACCGGCCCCGACAATATCACGCGGCCTTATCTGCTGGAAAGCTGGGAAGCGAGCGACGACGTGCAGACGTGGACGCTCAAGCTGCGCCAGGGCATCAAATTCAACAACGGCGACGAGCTGACGGCCGACGATGTCATGTACAGCTTCAGCCAGTGGCTTGACCCCGAAGTCGGTTCGTCGATGCTCGGCCTGCTCTCCTATCTGGATGGCATGAACAGCGTCGAAAAGGTGGATGATTACACGATCCGGCTCAACCTGACCTCACCCAACATCGGCGTGCCGGAACATCTCTTCCACTATCCCGCGGTCATCCTGCATCGCGACTTCCAGGGCGACTGGGTGAAGCAGCCGATCGGCACAGGCGCTTTCACTTTGGAAGAGTATATTGAAAGCGAGCGCGCGATTTTCAAGGCGCGGCCAGATTACTGGCGCATGGGCGAAGACGGCAAGCCGCTGCCCTACCTCGACGAGATCGTGATGGTGTCGGTGGACAAAGACGCGGCCGTCGCCGCCATCCAGGCCGGTCAGTTGGACACACTCTTCAAGCCGCGCCCGTCGGATTTCCTGGCGCTCAAAGACAATCCAGACTTACAGGTCAAGAGCGTTGCGACTGCCAACTGCTTTGTCGTGCGCATGCGCGTGGATCAGGAGCCGTGGGACGACAACCGCGTGCGCACCGCCATGAAGATGTGCCAGGATCGCCAGAAGATTCTCGACCTTTCCTACAACGGTGAAGGCATCCTCTCGATCGACGCGCCTTTCTCGCCCGTGCATCCTGCCTATGCTGAGCGTCCGATCCCGGCCTACGACCCGGAAGGCGCCAGGGCGCTGCTCGAAGAGTATGCGGCGGAAAAGGGCGTCGACCTGCCGCTCAAGGTGACGCTGGCGACCAAGAACGACCTGTCCGAGCCGGAGATCGCCCAGGCGCTGAAAGAGTTGGCCGCGCCGGGTGGCTTCGAGATCGCGCTCGACATTACTGAACCGAACGGTTACTGGGATCGCTGGACCGAGGTGCCGCTGGGCATCACGATCTGGGCGCACCGGCCGCTCGACACCATGACGCCGCCGCTCGCCTACATCGCCGACGCTGATGGCGCGCCGGTGCCCTGGAACGAGACGCGCTGGGTGGATCCTGAGTTCTCTGAGAAGCTGGCCCAGGCCGAGTTGACGCTGGATATTGAAGCGCGGCGTCAGATCATCGGCGATCTGGAGGACATCATGCAGGAGCGCGGGCCGATCGGCAACAGCTATTGGACCAACGAGTGGGAGATCTTCCCCAAGAGCTTCCACGGTGTGATCGCGCACCCATCGAATTTCGATTTCTTCTACGCAGTCTGGAAGCAGCAGTAAGCCAACATGTTTCTAATCTCCAATCTCTAGTCTGACGCGGGAGATTGGAGATTAGAGATTGGGGCAGTCCATGGCGCGTTTCTTCCTTCGCAATCTCTTCTCAATGTTCATCACGATGCTGCTTGTGTCGGCTGTGCTCTTCTTCCTGCTCGAAGTGGCGGGGGGCGATGTCACGGTGCGGCTGCTGGGCGTCTTTGCCACGCCCGCGCAGCGTGATTCGCTGCGTCGTCAGCTTGGGCTGGATGCACCCGCGTGGCAGCGCTATCTCGACTGGCTGGCGGGCAGCGACTGGCGCGCCCAGCAGATGACGCCTTTCCCGCTTGTAACCATGCCGAATCCACAGACTGGAGAGCCAGGGTGGTGGGCCGTGGTGGATGACACGCTGACGCGCTGGCGACTGGCGGATGGTGAGCTGATCGCCATGCAGCGCACAGCGGAGGGGGAAGAAACCACCACGCCTGCCGGCGATGTCTGGACAATAGACGATGCGGGCAACGCAATCTTCTGGGGCGTCGATGTCAACAACAATCTCGTCAAGTGGGTGCGCGGCAGTGACGTGGACGTCCTCGTGCTGAGCAAGGCCGGCGTGCGCAGCGAAACCGGCGGGCCGCAGCAATATATTCCGCTGCGCAAAGGCATTCTGCGTGGGGACGCTGGCATGTCGCTGCAAACCAACCGTCCGGTATCCTCCACAGTCTTTTCGCGCGCGGCGAACAGCTTGATCCTGGCCGGCGCCGCCTTTCTCTTGGTGATGCCGCTGGCGCTCGTCTTTGGCGTGCTGGCCGGCGTCAACGAAGGCAAATTGCTCGACCGCATCATCACCATCACCGGGCTTGGTTTTACGGCCACGCCCGAATTTGTGATCGGCGTCTTTTTGATCCTGATCTTCGGCATCTGGTTGCGCTGGCTGCCGGCGACCGCGGTCTTTCTTACCGGCGACGCCATCTTCCGCGACCCCAAAATCCTGGTGCTGCCTGTGCTGACGCTGATGGCAGCCGAGTTTGGCTACGTGTCGCGCATCACGCGCGCCAGCATGGCCGAGGTGATGCAGTCACCCTACATTCGGGCGGCTTTCATCAAAGGGGTGCCGCGCCGCCGCGTGATCTTTCGCCATGCGCTGCGCAACGCCCTCCTGGCGCCAATCACCGTGATCATGTTGCAGATCAACTGGCTTATCGGCGGCGTTATCGTCGTCGAGGTGCTCTTTGGCATTCCAGGACTTGGCGCGTATATCTACGACGCCGCCACCTTTGGCGATTTCAATGCAGTCGCCGCCGCCGCAATGTTGACCGTCTTTGTGGCCGTGTTGACCCGATTGATCGGCGATATGCTGTACACCTATTTGAATCCGCGTATTCGGTTTGCATAAAGATAGGGGATGGTGAGACTGGAGATTAAGAGATTGGAGATTGTGTTGCGGGGCGCCCCATCGCCCAACCGTTTATTCGCCTAATCTCCAATCTCCAATCTCCAATCTCCAATCTCTTAATCTCTTAATCTCTTAATCTCTTAATCTCACCCTATTGGGGGTCTTAATTCTTGACCACAACCACCGCACCACCTGAATTGGAAAGCCAGCCTGGTCGGCTCAACCGGCTGCGCGAGGCGCTGGCGATTGTCTTCAGTTCGCGCACTGCTGTCGTGGGATTGGCAATTGTGATCTTCTGGCTGGCGATCGGGGTGATCAGCTTGTTCTGGACGCCCTATCCGCCCAATGCGCAACTGTTTGACCCCAACCTGCCGCCCAGTGCGGTGAATGTGATGGGCACCGACCATCTGGGCCGCGACACCTGGTCACGCATCATGGCGGGGACGCAGGTGGTGCTGCTGAAGACGCGCCTTGCGACCGACCCGCGGGTCGTCATCCCAGGCGGGGTGGCGATCTGGGGGGTGATCGGCGCGGTGTTGGTGGGCGGGTTGCTGGGCGTCAATGCCGGCTATCGCGGCGGCGCGGCGGATCAGGTGATCATGCAGGTGCTCGACGCCTTCATTGCCTTTCCGGTGATCGTGCTCTATCTGGTGATCGTGACGGCGTTGGGGCGTGGAGATGTCATCGTGATCCTGGCGATCACGGTGACGGGCGCGCCGGGCGTGGCGCGCCTGGTGCGCGGGCTGACGATGGACATCAAAACCCACGATTATATCCGCGCCGCGGAGACGCGCGGTGAATCGAAGTGGTATGTGATGTTGTGGGAGACGCTGCCCAACGCACGCGGGCCGATTCTGGTGGACGCCATGCTGCGCGTCGGTTACGCCATCTTCGCCATTGGCACGCTCGGCTTTCTCGGCCTCGGCCTGCCGCCGCCCGACCCCGACTGGGGGAGCATGGTCAACGATGCGCGTAAGTATATTTACTCCAACCCGCTGGCGATTCTCTGGCCGTCGCTGGCGATCGCCACGCTGGTGATCGGCGTCAACCTTTTCGCCGATGGCCTGCGCGAGGAGATCACGCGCTATCAACGATGATGATCAATGAGTCTCAATGGAAAAATTGCCTTGGACGCAAAGACAAATCATCAGAGGCGCAGAGAAGATCATTTCCCTTCTGATTGACGCGATGGTGTGTAGCGCCGCCTGGCCCTAAGGACTAACCACAATGATTCAGCCACACCATGACAAATCACGTATGACGTGTGCGCCATGATCGATACAACAGAAACACCCCTGGATAATACAATGCTTGATGTACGCAACCTCACCGTTGGATACCGCACGCGCAAAACTGTCGTCGAGGCCCTCCGCGGCGTGTCCTTCGACCTGCAACGCGGCGAGGCGCTCGGCATTGTCGGCGAGTCGGGTTGTGGCAAGAGCACGCTCGGCTGGTCGGTCGTCAATTTCTTGGGCGCTAATGGCTTTATCCGCGAGGGTTCGATTCGCTTTGAAGGGGAAGACCTGGTGGGACGCTCGGACCAGGAACTACAGCAACTGCGCGGCAATCGCATCGCGATGGTCTTTCAGGATCCGATGCAGTCGCTCAACCCATCGCTGCGGCTGGGCGAGCAAATGCGCGAGGTGCTCACCTATCATCAGCAGATGAGCACGGAAGAAGCCACGACGCGCTGCATCCAGGCGCTGGAGCGGGTGCACATGCCCGACGCGGCCGGCGTGCTCGACCGGTATCCGCACCAGATCTCGGGCGGACAGCAACAGCGCGTCGTGATCGCCATGGCGCTGCTCAACAACCCGTCGCTGCTGATCATGGACGAGCCAACCACGGCGCTGGATGTCACGGTGGAGGCCGCTGTGCTCGATCTGGTCGCTGAACTGCGCCGCACCATGGATACGGCAATTATTTTTATCAGCCACAATCTCGGGGTGATTGCGCGCATTTGTGATCGCGTGGCGGTCATGTACGCTGGCGAGGTGGTCGAGCAGGCCACCGTGCAGCAGATTTTTCACGCTCCGCAGCACCCGTATACGCAAGGGCTGATTCGTTGTGTGCCGCGGCTGGGCGCTGACAAGACAAGCAGCGTGCTTTATCCCATCCCTGGTCGCGTGCCGCGGCCCGATGAACGCCCGGATGGCTGCCTGTTCAGCACACGCTGTCAATATGTGCAGGAACGCTGCCGTCACGAGCTGCCCGCCTTGCGCCAGATGCCGGGCAACGCCTGGGTGCGCTGTCACTTCGCTGAAGAGATCGACC
This sequence comes from Caldilineaceae bacterium, assembly GCA_014879855.1. Classification (GTDB taxonomy): domain Bacteria; phylum Chloroflexota; class Anaerolineae; order Caldilineales; family Caldilineaceae; genus Caldilinea. The sequence goes on from JACSRH010000302.1 coordinate 7,064, forward strand.
CCGCGGAGTGGACGCCGCCGCCCGACGCCGAAATTGCGCCCCAGACGCCGCCGCCCGCCAACGCCGAACGTCTGCTCTGCGGCGAGCATCTAAAAAAATACTACCGCGTCCCCGGCACGTCGCTGGCAAGCCTGTTCGGGTTGGGGGAGAAAAAATTTGTCAAGGCAGTGGACGATGTTTCGTTTGTCGTACGCAAGGGCACAACCCTGGGCATAGTCGGTGAATCGGGATCGGGCAAAAGCACGCTGGTCAAGAGTATTATTGGACTGGAAAGCATCGACGGCGGCGTGCTGGAATTCATGGGCGTCGATGTTCGCGGCGACCTTTCCAAGCGCACGTTAGAAACGATCCGCGAGTTGCAGATGGTTTTCCAGAATCCTGATTCGACCATGAACCCCGCGTACACCGTGGGACAGCAGATTGCACGGCCGCTGGAGCGTTTCAAAACCGTGCCGCGCGGCCAGGTGCGCGACGAAGTGGTGCGCCTACTGCGGGCAGTGCGTCTCAACCGCACCTACTACGACCGCTTCCCGCGCCAGTTGAGCGGCGGTGAAAAGCAGCGCGTCGGCATTGCTCGTGCGCTGGCGAGCCATCCCGACCTCGTCCTCTGCGATGAACCGGTGAGTGCGCTGGATGTCTCGGTGCAGGCCGCCATCCTCAACCTGCTGCTGGAAGTCCAGCATGAGAACAACACTACCATGATCTTCATCGCGCACGACCTCAGCGTGGTGCGCTTTATCGCCGACGATGTGGCCGTGATGTATCTCGGTCAGCTGGTGGAGTCCGGCCCGGTCGACGCCATTTACGCCCCGCCTCACCACCCCTACACCGAAGCGCTGCTTTCGGCCGTGCCCGTGCCCGACCCCAACGCAAACTCTACGCGCGTCCGGCTGGAAGGGAATGCGCCCAGCGCCATCAACCCACCCAGCGGCTGTCGCTTCCACACGCGCTGCCCGCGGCGCGTCCTCATGCCCGATGGCGGCAAGCGCTGTGAGACTGAGGCGCCAATGAATCAGGATGCTGGGGATGGACATGTGATTTTGTGCCATTTGCCGCTGGAGGTGCTCCGCCATTTGGAGTCTGGGGTAATGCAAGCCGGAATGTGAGTGCGCTCGCAGTGCTCGCAGGCCACGCTATCAGCGCAACGGCGAGGTGTGACGGCGGGATGTGACCGCGGGGTTTGGGGCAAGATATATCGGGTCGGTGACGCGACCTGCGCATCATTTGGCCGTACTGGCCACCTGGCGGATCGATAACCTGGCCACTTGGCTGTTCCCCGATTCCGCCGCCTGTGGCACACTTCTGTATCGAAGCTGTCAGTGGTGGTCGAGCCCCAAACTCGACCTTCGGGGGACCACTGACAGTTTCTTTTTTTTGCCAAAGACTTCGCTAGGTTGGTGGCTGCCTTTCCGACAGGGTGGCATCTTCCAGAAAATGAGCTTCGCTCACCAACAGTTGCGCCTCGTCCCCGCTGGCAATTGGCAATGTGAAAGTAAAAGCAGCGCCTTCTCCAACTTTGCCCTTCAACCAGATCTGCCCACCGTGCCCTTCAACGATACGACGGCTGATGGCCAATCCAAGCCCACTGTTCTTTTCACCGCCAGGGGCGCGCGACGACAGCCGCGAGAAAGGTTGGAAGAGCTTTTCGCCTTGTTCTTCAGAGATGCCTGGCCCTTGATCCTGGATCGTAACGGCAACCATTTCTCCAGATGCCACGGGGAAAGGATGCCCCGCAACAAACAAGGTTGAGCCTGTCGGGGAAAATTTAACTGCATTGGCGAGCAGGTTATTGAGCACCTGCTCGATCTTGACCGCATCTACGTAGACTGGCGGCAGCTCAGGTGAGATATCGATGACGATGCGGATAGATTTGCGCTGAGCTAGTGTGCTGTTGAGGCGTGCATTGTGGGCGATCATGGCGGCAAGGTCAACTGCCTGACATTCCAGTTGCAGCCGGCCGGCTTCGATCGTGGCGAGATCGAGCAAATTGCTGACTAATTTATACATGAAGTCACTGGCGTCTACGATCTCGCGCACCAGGTCAGCTTGTTCGTCGCTGATCTCCGTTTCGGTTTCTTCAAGCAGATACTGGCTGTACAGCGCGATCACGCTTAATGGCGTGCGCAGGTCATGGGCGGCCATGCCGAGCAATTCATCCTTGAAGGTGTTCAGACGTTCCAGCTCATGATTCTTGCGCAGCAGATCGCGCTGCAGGTTGATCAATTCGTTATTGAGCTGAGAAAGTTCGTCGTAACGGTCGCGTCCGTGCTGAAACTGCTCTAGAGCCAGGTCGTACTGGCGCTTGATGACCGAACGCAATGCAGTGGCTTGATCGGTCGCCATACGCAAAAGGTCCTGCTGCATCGAGCTCGTAGCAGTATCGTCGATGGCGGCGCCAATAAACAGGACGTCCCCATCCCGGAAACCGCTGAAACGCAAAGCCTGGATCCCTTTTTCCAAAGCAACGTTCAGTTCCCAGCTTACACCACCCGCGCCGGTGCGCAATTCCTTGAGCAGGCGCAGCGCTTTATCAATACTGCCCGGACTGATGAACTGAATAAAGCTTTCGCCCGGCTTAAGCGTGGTCAGGAGCATTCCAGAATTAGCGATGATCTCTTGAACAGTGCCATCCAGGGCGCAGCGCAGGATAATGGCATAGGTGCTTTGCGTGTCCACAGGCGACGCCCTCCTTTCAGGCAAGCATTTTTTCGGCTAGCTATACGGCGCGGCGCGCGTCAGGCGCAGTGCCGTCAGCGCCAACCTGGCGCCATAATGTCGACGAGACCATAAAAGGATGACCGCCGACAAGACAGACCCATTCGCGGCGTTTTTCAGCGCCTGCGCTGACGCCGCCACTGCCACAACAGAAACATGACTTCACACCCTACTGTATCGATATTGTATCGATTGCACTGGCGCTTGCCAATCAACAACTGACCTGACGCGCGTCCTACGAATTGCCGGGGGAGTCCAAGTTATAGGGGCGTTCTCGGCGCTGGTCAAGCGATCTTACCAGAATGCAACCCTGTGACCGGCGCCAGGGGCGTTCTCGCCAAAAATCCTGGACGCACTCATCGCGGGGCATCAGGTGTGCTCACGGCGTCTCGATGGTATACTTCAATGCAGAAAGGGAGCACTGCAAGCTTATGTCATCTTATCTTCAATCAGTTTCCTGGTGGTGTCTGACGCCCCATCTGCTCAGCCCGTTGCAGCTTGCGCGCGCGGCGGCTGACATTGGTTATGCCGCGGTTGAACTGCTGCCCGAAGAGTATTGGGCGCTCGCCAAAGAACACGGATTGGCAATCGCCTCGGTCAACGGTCATGACTCGATTATCGATGGCCTCAATCAGCGCGCCAATCATGGCCGTATCGCACGCGAGTTGGAGAGAAAGATTGCCAAGGCAGAGCAGTGGCAGATTGCCAACCTGATCTGCTTCAGCGGCAGCCGGCGCGCGCTGAACGACGCCGAAGGCATCGAGGCCACGGCTGAAGGGCTGCGACAGGCAGCGCGGCAGGCTGAAGACGCGGGCGTCACCCTCGTCCTGGAGCTTCTCAACAGCAAGGTCGATCACCCCGACTATCACGCCGACCGCACCGCCTGGGCAGTTGAAGTCTGCCGCCAGGTTGGCTCGCCGGCGGTCAAGGTGCTGTACGACATCTACCACATGCAAATCATGGAAGGCGACATCATCCGCACGATCGAAACGACGCATGCTTGGATCGGCCACTATCACACCGCGGGCAACCCGGGTCGTGCGGACCTGGACGACAAACAGGAGTTGAATTACCGGCCGATCTTCCAGGCCATCGCTGCCACCGGCTACACCGGCTACGTAGGGCACGAGTTTATTCCGCGCGGGGAACCGATCGCGGCGCTGGCTGCTGCATTTGAACTGGCGCGTCTGGCTTCAGAATAACCTCTGCGCCGCCGCGTCGAAGAGGTGTTTCTGTCAAGCGGTCAGGTGGCTGGTGAATCAGACGAACTCATCTCCTGCGCGTTCGTTGATGGTGCGCTGGCCTTGGCGTGCGCTGGGTTCATCCTGCGGCGTTTCGCGCAGTGAAGTTCCCTGTACGCCAGGCGGCGCCGCGACCTGCTCCTGAAGCACCACCGGGTACCCCCCAAACACAGCGCGATCCTCGGCGCTGTCGTCAAAATAGATGCGCTCACGCCGCAACATGCGCGCCAGATCATCGAAACCCAGCGCATCGACGACCTCGTCGGGGCGTCCGGTGGCGCCGGAGCGCATCTGCACGCGCAAGAAAATGCGATGCTCCTCGTTCACGGCGTCATAACCGACATAACGCAGCTCGAAGACCAAAGGACGCAGGTTATAGGTGTAATGCCGCCCTTTCCGTTGCCGCTCGCGCCAGATCGTCGCTTGCTGGAGAAAGCTCGCAATGCGTGCCTCGATCAGACCGGCGGGCAGCTCATCCGGCGCAGTGTAAAGCACGATGGTATAGTCGGCCCCGATGATCAGATTCTGAAGCGCGTCGGCGGCCAACGGCGCTTCTGCGACCGCTTGCAGCGCCACGCCCGGCGGCAGCTTGGCGCGCAGCTTCGCCGCAATCTCGTCGATCGCCAGTGGCGGCGACAAGATGATGTCCAGCGGCTCGTTGGCGCCGGTGATGCCCACCCCAAGCGGCGCCGCAAATTGAATGTGCGGCTGGGGGTTGAAGCCTCGCTTGTAGAGCAACGGCAGATCCGCGCGGCGCAACGTCCGCTCCCACAGGCGAAACTCGTCGTGGTGCGAAATAAATTTGATCGCCTCGCCCTTGGCGTAGTGGATGCGCACGCGCTGGCGCGGGAGGTCGGTGGTTGCTTCGGTCATAGTTTATCCTGAAGTGATTGGGAGATTAAGAGATTGCTTCGCCGACCCGTTCCCAAATCTCCCATCTTCCAATCTCATATCTTCTCCACCCGCTTGCTCACCGTGCCCTCTCTACGCTGCGGCACACGGTGATCAAATTGGCCGGTGAGATCGGGTGACATGTCTTCGTTGAAGTAGAGCGGGATCGGCGTGATGTTGACCGGTTGACGTTCCTTGTCGCGCCCGAGCGGCGGGCATCCCCATCCCTGGTCCGGGGCGTCGCGGCGCTGCTCTTTGAAATGTCCCAGAATGCCACACGAGAAGCAATGTTCGCGGCAGTCGTCAACGACGCCGCCCTGATAGGTGTGGATGTATTCGTCCATGAGAAACTGCTTCTTCAACCCGGCTGAGATGTGCTCCCACGGCAGCACTTCGTCAAGCGGACGCTGACGGCGTGCGTACCAGTCCATGTCCAGGCCAAGCTCGTCAAAAGCAGCCTGCCACGCGGCAAAATTGAAGTATTCGCCCCAGCCCTCCAATTTAGCGCCCTTGCGCCAGGCCAGCTCGATCACATCAGCCAGGCGCCGGTCGCCACGCGTCAGGAATGCCTCGACCAGCGTCTCCGCTGGATAGTTCCACGAGAAATGGATGCCTGGCCCTCGCAGTTCGCGCTGCAAAAGCTCGATCTGGGCGTTGATCACCGCCTCGTCCTCCATCGGCACCCACTGAAAAGGCGTGTGCGGCTTGGGCACCAGCGTGCTGACGCCGATGCGCACGTTCGCCTTCTTGCCCAGCACGCGCCGCCCGACAGCCAGCACTTGTTTCGACAAATCGGCGATAGCCTGCACGTCCTCCAGCGTCTGGGTGGGATGGCCGATCATAAAGTACATCTTGATTGTGGTCCAGCCGCGTTTATAGACTTCTTCGGCGGTCGCCAACAGTTCAGCGGAGGCAATCGGCTTGTTAATCACATCGCGCAGACGGTCGGTGGCGGCTTCGGGCGCAAAGGTAAAGCCGGAGCGCCGCCGTCCCCTTTCGAGCAATTCCATCAGATCGACGCTGAAACTCTCGATGCGCAGGCTGGGCAGGCCCACGCTGAGCCGTTTGGCGCCGTGCCGTTCCATCGTGCGTCGCACCAGCGCTGCGACATCCGTGTAGTCACTGCTGCTCAGGCTGAGGAAACTAACTTCCTCAAAGCCACACTGCTCGATCATTTCGTCGACTGCCTGCAGCACTTCTTCCACCGGCCGCTCGCGCACCGGGCGGAAGATCATGCCGGCCTGGCAAAAGCGACAGCCGCGCGTGCAGCCGCGCATAATCTCGATGGCGGCGCGGTTGTGGACGACGTTGATGTAGGGCACGATAAATTTCGTCACGGGCGGCGGCAACACCGTCACCACCCGCTTGAGCACCGCGGGCAGCGCGGCGGGATGAGTGGGCGTCACCGCTGCGATCGTTCCGTCCGCGGCATAACTTGCTTCGTAGAGCGCGGGGACGTAGACGCCGGGGATGGCGGCGAGTTTTTCCAGGAGAGAAGAGCGATTGGGAGATTGGAGATGGGGAGATTCGGTGTTGATGCCGTCCCTGTGTTCTTCAATCTCCAATCTCCAATCTCTTAATCTCCCCATCTCCAATCTCCAGTCCTCATACGCCGCGATCACTTCAAAGATCACTTCCTCGCCCTCGCCAATGATCATAGCATCGAAGAAGGCGTTCATCGGCTCCGGGTTGTAGCAGGCCGAGCCACCGGCGATGACAAGCGGATCATCAACAGTGCGATCGGCGGCGCGCAGTGGAATGCCGGCCAGATCGAGCATCGTCAGCACGTTGGTGTAGAGTTGTTCGTAGGGCAGGCTGAAGCCAAGGATGTCGAAGTCGCGCACGGGATGGCGCGTCTCCAGCCCATAGAGTGGGATGTCATCGCGTCGCATGTACGCCTCGAAATCCGGCCATGGGCAGTAGACGCGTTCGGCCAGCAAATCGGGGCGGCGGTTGATGAGGTCGTAGAGCACCATCAGCCCCAGATTGCTGCCGCCCAGTTCGTAGATGTCGGGGAACGCCAGCGCCACCCTGGTTTTGATGCTGGGGTCGGCCCAATCTTTGGTAATAGTATTGAGTTCGCCGCCAGTGTAGCGCGCTGGTTTTTCGACCTTGTGCAAGACGCGGTCAAGTGCGCGCGTGATCTGGCGAGGTGTTTTGTGCACCATCAGGATTCCTTTCCTTCGCTGCTGCCGGACGCCAGTTGGCCCAGGTGGGACTTGAACCCACAGATTGACAGAGTGGCAATCTTACCATAGAAACCCTGCGCCGTCACTGCTGAACCGGTGCGCGTGACGTCCACATTGTGTTATATCTTTGGCCCCGGCCAGGCGCAACCCTGTTCAACCACTTTTGCTTTACCAGGGCGGAAGTGGTTCTCGGCAGAGACGCTCTGGCCCAGATTCTGCGATGCCACTGGCGCCAAACCATGGTTGACGCACCAACCTTCATTTGATAGCATCGGGGCTGTGCTGCACCGCCGACAGTCTACGGTGGGCGTCTGGCGGCAAAAGCAATTGGCGGCGAAATCAGGGGCGCTGGGATGTGCAACCTCCTTGTCAGCAACTCTGTCGCGGTAACTCTGTCGCAGTAACTCTGTCGCAGTAACTCTGTCGCGGTCGATGGCGATGCCTCTGTTGAGCGCAACAGGTCGTGAACGGCGCTGCGGCTGTCCGGCGCCGGTCGAAGACAGGGTTTAGCAGCCAATCAGGAGAATGTCATGGCGAGAGATCCACGTTTCGTAGCGATCCATCGCGGCGGTCTGCTCGACCTGACGCGCCACCATCTGCTGGCAGAATGGGCAGCCGCGTGCGCCGAGCACGTCCTGCCGCTCTTTGCCCAAAGCGCACCCGAGGATGATCGGCCACAGCGGGCGATCGAGGCGGCGCGTGCGTGGTCGCGTGGCGAGATCAGCGTGGGCGCCGCGCGGGAAGCCGCGATTCAGGCGCACGCGGCCGCGCGTGAGGCCGCGAATCTGGCAGCCACTGCGGCGGCGCGGGCCGCGGGCCATGCCGTTGCCACCGCGCACATGGCGGATCATGCGTTGGGGCCGGTGTACTACGCGGCAAAGGCGGTGAAAGCCGCGGCCGCGCCGGGTACTGCGGAAGCCGCGGCCGCGGCCGAGTGCCAGTGGCAGCGCGCACACCTGCCCGCGCCCATCCGCGATCTGGTGGAGTCGGCGCTGGCCGAAGGCACGGTGCTGGGCAAGTGGCGGCCCTGAACGTCAACAACACAACGATGAATCAGGAAAAATTCACAGATATGGAAAACCCAGTAAATACGCCACTTGCCATTCGGCTTGATGATCTAAAAGGGGATGCGATCGCCAGCTTTCTGGCGCAGCATATTGAAGACATGCGCTCTGTCTCGCCGCCGGAAAGCAAGCACGCGCTGGATCTGGAAGGGCTGCGGTCGCCGGAGATTCAGTTCTGGTCAGTTTGGGAGGGTGAGGTGTTAGTCAGCTGTGGCGCGCTGAAGAACTTAGGGTCGGGCAGTGGCGAGATCAAGTCGATGCGCACCTCTGCCGCGCACAGAGGCAAGGGGATCGCCTCTATGTTGCTGCGCTTTATTGTGGACGTCGCCGTTGAACAGCGTTATGTGACGCTTTACCTTGAAACCGGCTCGATGCCCTTCTTTGCCGCGGCGCGGCAGTTGTATTATAAGCATGGGTTTTGCGAGTGCGCCCCGTTTGGCTCCTATCGGGAAGATCCGAACAGCGTCTTCATGCGGCTAGATTTACGCAGCTTGTCCAACCGATCGAGTTCAGAAAGAGCAATTTATGACACCGGCAGAGATTGAAACCCTGCGCCAGCTTTACACAAGCTGTGAGCGCATCGAGTCCGAATATCCCGACACCCGTCGCGAGGCAACCGCGCACGTTGTTCGCCATCTTCCCAAAGCCGCGCCCGGCAGCGGCGCGGTCGTCTACTCGCAGTTGACCGCCACTAACGCCGACGCGCTGATCGATGAGCAGATCGCTCGCTTCGAGGAATTTGGCTGCGATTTTGAGTGGAAACACTATGATTACGACACACCGCCCGACCTTAAAGCGCGCCTGGCCGCGCGTGGCTTTGAGATCGACGAACTGGAGACCATTCTGGCGCTGCCGCTGACCGCCGCGCCCGCCGCGCTGCTGGCCCCGGTGACGCACGACGTGCGCCGCATTCTTGATCCCGCCCAGCTTGCGGACATCAAACACATCAAAGAGGAGGTGTGGGGCGAGGAGCGCGAGTTTGTCGGCGAGTTTCTGCGCCGCGCGCTGCTGGAATCGCCACAACGCATGAGCATTTACGTCGCCTACGCAGATCACGCCCCGGTCTCCTGTGGGTGGATTCACTTTGCAGAGCAAGGTCCGTTCGCCAGTCTGTGGGGCGGCTCAACGCTGGCGGGTTATCGTAAGCAGGGTTTCTATACGGCGCTGTTGGCTGTACGCGTACAGGAAGCAATTGCTCGCGGTAAACAGTACCTGACCATCGACGCCAGCCCGATGAGCCGGCCGATTGTGGAGCGCTTTGGCTTCGTAAAGCTGGCGGAATCGACGCCGTGCCATTGGCGTGTGCGCACACGCCAGTAAGCGCATCATCGGGATGCCGCCGAAATCTTTTAGAGGCTGACTTGAAAATAGTTTCTTAACAGTTGCTTATTGCGGGATAGGCGGCAGCGTCTCGTCGTAGATCCAGGCGGTGAGGAAGTCGGTGAGATCCTGCCCGCTCACTTCGTTGGCGGTGGCGATAAAATCCTCGGTCGAAACGACGCCGTCCTTGAAGCGGGTGTAGTAGGTGCGCAGAAACTGCCAAAACAGGTTGTCACCAATTTTAAGCCGCAAGGCGTGCAGCACCCAGGCCCCTCGCTCGTATACAGCTTCTGAAAACAGGCTGGCTTCCTCCACAATGCCTGGCGGCGGCGTCCTGAAGACGGTCAGATTTTCGTAATACTGGCGCATGCCTTTGTCCAGAAAGTCGCCGCCGAGTTCGTTCTCCAGCCATAAACGCTGTAAATAGGTGGCGAAACCCTCGTTCAGCCAAGTCTCGTTCCACGCGTCGAGCGTGACAGTGTCGCCAAACCACTGGTGCGCTAACTCGTGCGCGTTGACGCCCTCCATCGCCATCTCCGGGCCAAAGACAGAGAGCGTCTGAGTCTCCAACGCAAACCCGAGCGAGAAAGGCATCACCACGACGCCATATTCGTCGAAGGGATAATCATCGACCAGCTCGCTGTAGAAAGCCACCATCTCGCCGGTATTGGCAAAGGCGTTGGTCAGCGCGTCCACGTCCTCCGGCGGAAAATAGTGGCGAATCACGACGCCATCCGGTCCTGGCGTCTCCACGCGCACAAAGTCGCCGATAGCCACCGTGGCTAGATAGCTTGCCATTGGCTGCGCCATCTCCCACACATAGGTGCGCTGCGCGCCGAGGTCGATCTCGGCGCGCAGTACGCCGTTGGCCGCGACAACGTTGGGTTCGTCCACGGTGATGCGAAACGTGTAAGTCGCCTTGTCGGTCGGATGGTTGTTAACGGGATACCACGTCATCGCGCCGCCCGGTTCGCTGACGACAAAGACTGTGCCGTCGCGGTTGTTCCAGCCCTGCTTGATAAAGGCAAGCTCCGGGTCGGTCAAGGGCATGGGCGTCCCGTCGTAGGCGACGACCGTGGTAAAGATAGCGCCGGCGTCAAGCGGCGCCGCGGGCGTAACGGTCAGTTCCTGCCCGCGGCGTGCAAACAGCGCGGGCGCGTCCGCTACAGTAACCCCACTGACGTTCATGCCGAGCAGGTCAAGGTTGAACGCGGCCAGTGGCTGCGTGGCTTTGCTGCGCAAGGTGGCCGTGCCGTTGAGCAGGTTGCGCTCCGTGTCGACCGTCAGATCGAGCGTGTAGTGCTGCACATCGTAGCCGGTGTTGCCCAGCAGCGGAAAGATCGGGTCGCCGACGCCGGGCAAGCCTGCCGTGGCTGCGGAGGATGACGCCCCTGAGGGTGGCGCAACAATCGGACGACAACCGGCCAGAAGCAAAACCAGCCCAACCCACACAGCCAATTTACGCATGATCTCACCTTGCCAGCGGATCGAGAATCCACTGCTGCAATGCCACAGCCGCGCCTTCTTCATCGAGGGTGGGGGCAATCCAATCAGCAACGGCTTTGACATGGTCGCCAGCGTTGCCCATCGCGATGCCAAAGCCCGCGGCTTGGAGCATGGGAATATCGTTGTCGCTATCGCCGATCGCCAGCACACGGCGAACGTCGATGCCCAGCAGCTCACACAGCCTGCGCAGTCCGCTGCCTTTGTCGACGCCGGCGGCGGTGGTCTCGACCAGCCACTCGTGCGTGCGCGTAATCGTCAACGGCGGTGCAAAGCGGCGCTGATATTCAGGCAATAGGTCGATGTTGTCGGGTAAGCTGTGGTTGAAGGCAACTACCTTGATCGGAGGATGGGCGTGCGGCGCGGCCAACAGCGGATGAAACGACTCCACCAGCGCGGCCGGCGCGCCCAACAGATGGTGGAGCAATTCTTCTTCGTCAGGCGTGTCACCGCGTGCATTTTGATAGATCTGAGTGCGACCCTCGGCGTCGTTGAAGTAGAACGCGGTCGGGTAGCGATGTTCGTCGACAAAGGCGGCAATCGCACGCGCCTGGTCGAGCGGAAGGTGGATTTCAGCCAGCACGTTGCCTGTGAGAGGGTCGCCGATAACCGCGCCCTGCGTCGTGATCACGGGATGCGTCAGTTGCAAATCGCCGGGTAGATTATGCCGGATGTAGTCGAGCGTGCGCCCCGTGCCGATGGTGACGGGCACGCCCGCGCGCTGCACAGCTTCGATAGTGTCGTGGACGACCTGGCTGATGCGCGCGCGCTTGTAGGCATTCAGGATCGTGCCATCAAGGTCAAGCACGACGAGATCAAATGACGGCATAGCATGAACTTGCAACGCAGGATGAATTCATAGTTGAAACGTCACGACGCGGTCGTGTCCCTGATAGTCCCGATGCAGTTCGACTTGCGAGGCCTGGCTGAGCATTGTCTCCACCAGGCTAATCACTGCCGCACCTTGATTGTAGCCGATCTCCAACACCACCAGTCCGCCCGGCGCCACATGGTCGGGTAGTTGCGACAGAAGTTGAGTGATGGCGTCCAGCCCAAGCGGGCCAGCGACCAGCGCACCGGCAGGTTCGTAATTGCATATATCGGGTGACAGCGTGGCATAGTCATCACTGGTCACATAGGGCAGGTTGGCCACCACGATATCGGCGCGTTCGGGCAAACTCGCCAACAGATCGCTCTGTAACAGCGTGATCCGATCGGCCAGAGCGTGGGTCTCGACATTTCTGCGCGCCACCGCCAGGGCGTCGGCGCTGATGTCGAGGGCGTAGAGGCGGGTATTGGGCGCGTTCGCCGCCACTGCCAGGGCGATGGCGCCGCTGCCTGTGCCGACATCCGCCACTATCAACCGCCGCGTGCTGCGGATCGTGGCTTCAGCGAGCACCTGATCGACCAGCATTTCAGTCTCAGGGCGTGGGATCAAGACGCGCGGGTCAACGTACAACTCAATGCCGTAAAATTCTTTGTGGTTGACCAGATAGGCTACGGGTTCATGTGCGACGCGGCGCACCACCAGATCCATGTAGTGCTCAGCCTGGTCAGGCGTGAGGACGTGCTCATAATGAGCAAAAAGCCAACTGCGGTCGACGCCGAGCACGTGCGCCAGAATCACCTGGGCGTCGAGGCGCGCCGTGGAAATATGCGCCTCCTCCAGCCGTTGCGTCCCCGCGTTGATGGCCGGGCCGACTTCGGCGTTGTGTGAAAGTTTCCAGACCACTTGCTGCCAGATTGGCGCGTCGTCTGGAGTGATAGACATGGCATCTCCGGTGCGATGATGGATCGTGAAAAGACCGTCCAACGACTGGACTACATTCGGGCCGGTCGCAACTCGCCCTTGAGCGCGACGATTCCGGCGTTCGCCCTTCTTTGGCCGAACATCCAACTGTAAAATAGCCAAATTGTTCCTCCTGGGAATCAACAGAGACGTGCATCATTGCATGTTCAAGGCTGAAACGCGGGACATCTTTTCCGCAGAGAGAACGGATAGGACATCCCTACTCGTACATTAGCTGGGTAATCATTCACAAGCATTCCTGTGCATGGACGATTGTACCAGAAATCGGGGCCAATGCAACTGACTTTGTGCTGACCACTGGTTGCTGCGCGTGCGACATCCGGCGAACTACAGGCGCACGACAAGGGCACAGTTGCCCCACGCATACCTACAGGATGGTTCACGCCAACTCCGCGCTCATCACTTCCAACCGCTGCGCCTGGTCGTGCGTGGCCAGCTCCTCGATGAATTCGTCGAGCGCGCCGTTGAGGACGCTGTCGAGCTGATAGACCGTTTTGTTGATGCGGTGGTCGGTGACGCGGCTCTGGGGAAAATTATAGGTGCGGATCTTCTCGCTGCGGTCGCCGGAGCCGATCTGGCTGCGCCGCGCGGCGCCAAGCGCGTCCGTGCGTTTCTGCTCCTCAATTTCATAGAGCCGCGAGCGCAGAATCCGCATGGCCTTGAGCTTGTTTTGCAACTGGCTCTTTTCGTCCTGACACGAAATCACAATGCCGGTGGGAATGTGCGTCAGGCGCACCGCGGAATCCGTCGTGTTGACGCTCTGTCCGCCTGGGCCACTGCTGCGAAAGATGTCGATGCGGATGTCGTTGTCGTTGACTACAACGTCGATTTCGTCAGCTTCGGGCAACACCGCCACGGTCGCCGCGCTGGTGTGGATGCGTCCGGCGCTTTCGGTCACCGGCACACGCTGCACACGATGTACGCCCGACTCGTATTTCAGCTTGCTGTACGCCCCTTTGCCTTTGATGGCGAAGACGACTTCCTTGAGACCGCCAAGTCCGGTGTCGTTCAGGCTGAGCTCCTCCACCTTGTAGCGATGCGCCTCTGCCCATCGGATGTACATGCGATACAACTCGGATGCAAACAACCCGGCTTCCTCACCACCTGTCCCCGCGCGAATTTCGAAAATGACATTTTTCTCATCCTTAGGGTCTTTGGGCAGCAAGAGCGCCATCATCTGTTGTTCCAGCGCCTCGATCTCTGCTTGCAGAGCTTCAATTTCGAGCGCCGCCAGGTCGCGCAGATCTTCGTCTGCATCTTCGAGCAGCGCATGGTTTTCTTGAAGCTGTGTCGTTGCCACTTCATAACGCCGATAAGCCTGCGCCAGTTCCTCAATTTCCTGACGCTCGCGGTCGATCTCATTCAGGCGTGTGAAATCGGCCGCCACACTGGGATCCGCCATGATCTGGGTTAATTCTTCAAAACGATTGGCAATTTTGGCAACACGGTCAAGGATCGTCGACATGCTTGTCTCTCAGTCCGTCAATCTTTCTCAGTCCATGAAAACGGGAAGATGTCCTAGTGAAATAATTTCGTCCCAATCTCCCGGTTTACCTTCGGTGAAAACTGCCATTTCCCCCACCACAGTCGCCTCTGCCATCTCCATCAGTTGGCGAAGGCCACGCAGTGTGCTGCCGGTGCTGATAACGTCGTCAACCAGTACGACATTCTTGTTGCGCACCAGATGCACATCTTTGCCGTCAATGTATAAGTTCTGCGGGGTGCCGGTGGTGATGCTGACCACTTCGGTCTCCAGACAGTCCACCATGTAAGGCTTGCGGAATTTGCGCACGACGACATAAGGCAGCTTGCTTTGCACCGCCAACACGTGCGCCAACGGCACTGCTTTTACTTCGGGCACAATCAGCACCTCAGCCGCGGTGGGCATGCGCGCCGATAACAGAGAAGCGGCCGTCTCCACGATTTCGGCGTCGCCCAACATGTTGAAGATCGCAATCTTGACGCCTGGCGCGACTTGGAAAATCGGCAGTTTGCGCATGACGTTGCCAAGCTGCACGGTGAAAACGCGGCCGTCGTAACTCATTTGTCTACCCCTTTGGTCACCGTCGGGCGGGATTCGTCACATATATTTTTTGGCTTCCTCGGTAGGGACGCCACACTCAATTGTATCACGCCACAAGAAGAGACTCGAATTGGAGAATTGGCAGATCGGGACAAGCTTCTAATTGCAACCTGGAAGGCTGCCATTGGAGCCTGTGGTCAACGTGAAGTAGAATGCAGCCGACACGACAGTGCATCGATGTGGCGGTTTGTCAGTCGCCACCAGAGGTAAGAAAACCATGGCCTCCTCCCTGCATCAGGCGGATCACTATGAAGTGCTCGGCGTTTCAACGTTGGCTTCGGATGATGAAATCCGTCAACGCTATCGATTTCTGGCGTTGGCGTTTCATCCAGATCGCTACCGGCGCAATTCGGAGCATCATTATCAAGCAGAGCAGCAGATCAAGCGCGTCAACGAGGCGTACCGCGTGCTTTCGGATGCGCAACTGCGTTCGGCTTTCGACGCTTCGCGGCGTCTGCTGGGAGGCGTCGATCCAGGCATAGGTCGCCCCGCCGCGTCCGTCTATGCCCAGTCGCTGCAAGATATGGCGCGCGCCAGCCAGCGGCTGGCCCAGGTGGAGCAAGAGCTGCTCAAAAGTCGCGACCGGCTGGAAAAATACGAACGCACCAACGCCAGCTTGAGCGCCCGCTTGATTGAACTGGAGCAGATGTGCAGCACCGAACGCAGGGCATTTGAGGTCGAACAAAAGGCGCTTCTGCTTCAGGTCGAGCAACTGACGCAGGAGGCTCACACCCAGGGGCGCACGCTCCAGGAGAAGCTTGACCATGCAGAGCGCAAGATCGAACGCCTGCAACAGGAGGCAGAACGCAAGACCGCGCTGATCGATCGGATGAACGCGGCAAAAGTGGCCTGGGAAAGCTCGAGTCAAAGCCGACTCGACTCCCTTAACCAGCGCATCGAGCGGCTGCGCGCGGAGCTGGAAGAGCGCAATCGTCAGCTTGCCGAGGTGCTTGGCGGCAGCAAACTGCTTCAGGAGCAGGTCACGCAAGAGCAGCGCACCGCGCGGCATACGATGCAAACTTATTCCTCTGCGCTCAGCTTCAGCGAGACCGAAGCCGCGCGCTTGCAAATTGAATTGGATGCCTTTACGGCAACGCAGCAGCGAAACCGCGCACTCATGCGTCTCTGGCAAGTTGCTGCGATCATCGGCATTGCGAACACCCTCATCCTGCTCGTCATCGTCTTGCAATGGCTGCGCGGTGGATAAGTTTCTACCCTGCTGTCAGCAGCACGATCCCGACCACCATCAGCCCGGCGGAAATCAATCGCCGCCGGGCGTCGCCCTCTTTGAGCAGCCAGGCGCCCAGCAGCGCCCCAAACAGGATGCTCAATTCGCGTGCCGGTGCAATATAGCTGACCGGCGCCGTGATCAGCGCCGTCAATACCAGGATGTACGCCAACGAACTTAACAACGCGATGCCCAGCGCTTCCCACCGGTGCGTGCGCCATTCGTAAACCACTTCCGCGCGACGGCGGAGCGCAAGCGGCGTGAGCAGCAAGGTGCGGCCAATGCTGGAGCCATATTCCAGTAGCAACGGCGCCACCAGAATGGTGCTGACTGCCGTCTTGTCCCACAACGTATACGCGGCGATCAGCAACCCTGTCAGCAGCCCATAGCCCACGCCCGCGGCGGCCCGTCGAGCGCGCACCATCTGGGCGCCGCCGGCAATGAAAAAAACGCCGATAATGACAAACAACGCCCCTGTAACAGCCAGGAGAGAAGGACGCTCGCCCAAAAGCAGAACCGCGCCGATCATCGCCAGCAGCGGGCCTGTGCCGCGCGCCAACGGATAAACGACCGACAGGTCGCCCGTTCGATATCCTCGCTGTAGAAGTAAGAAATAGCCTACATGGATGATGGCGCTCCCCAGAATAAAGAGCGCCCCCATCCAGCTAAGCTGAGGTTGCCAGAGGAGCACATAGATGGCCACAATGGGCGCCCAGAGCGGCGCGGTCAACGCCGAAAAAAGCCAGGTGAAAGCGGCGCCGCCCCGGGCGCGCTTTGCCAGGAGATTCCAAATCCCATGAAGCAGGGCGGATACGAGGACCAGTCCCAGTGAAAACAGCGTCACCAGCGGGCAGAGATGAGCATGGCTAGGCGGGCACGCGCAGGCTCAACGCCAACTCTTCGACCATTTTCCCACCCAGCATCACCATCTCGTCGAGGCGCTCCCGGCTGATCTGATCTATCGTATCGGAGCGCAGATGATAGTGCGCATCCTCAACTTTGGCCGTAAAGGCCAGGGACGGCACACCGCGGAAAGCAAAGGTCGAGTGGTTGCCTTCCGGCCACGGCTCCACCCACGTAACTTCAGGGAAATTGGCCGTCACGCGTTCAAGATTGGCCTGCATGACCGGCGGCAGATTGAAGCCGGCGACCGTGTTTGGCCCGTTGCGCAGGCCAACCGCATCGAAGTTGAGCACAGCATCGATCGAGTTGAAGCTATTGCCACGCCGGCGTACATACTCGTCGTCGCCCGAAGGCAGGTATTCTTGGTTGGTAAAGGCCACAAATTCGAAGCTGTAAGGCTGCTCCCGGCGGCAAAGCTGTTCGGCCAGCGCCAACATCACTGCCACGCCGCTGCCATTGTCGCTTGCGCCTGGCGTGTCGACCTTTGTGTCATAGTGGGCGCACAGAACGATCTGCTGACGGATCAGACCGGGCAGCCGACCGACGACATTGGCGGTGACGCCGCGGCTCTGGCGCGTGTCGATGCGCAGCCGTGCAGTTTCACCAGTGTGCTGGAGCAGCATTGCGCCCACCTGAGCAGACACGGTCGCTGAAGGGATGTGGAATTCCCAATCCTCGATCAGGCGTTCGACTTCACCTGCGCGGTGCTGCACGGTCAGAATTGCGACAGGTTGTTTGGTCTCTAATAGTTCGACAATGCGGGCGTCTGAGCCGTCCTTAAAACTCCACGCCTTCGGTGGGAGCGGGCGTTGCACCAACTCTCCATAAAGCACTGCCAGTTTGCCTTTCAAATCCGCTGCCTCTAATTCTTCACGTGTGTGAAGAGGCATCAAAGGGGCGGACACAAGGCAGGAGGGAGAGTAAGGATTGGCGGCGACGGGGATCGCGGAGTCGTGCATACAGAGCCATGCCCCGAGCTCTTCCCACGCGGGGCAGGCGAATTCTTGCGTTTCAACGGCCAATCCGCAGCGTCGGAACACCGACTCGATATAAGCGGCGGCGGCCTGATTTCCCACCGATCCACTGGGTCGTGCGCCAATTTCTACGCTTAATGCTTTCAAATGGCGAAATGTTGTATCTGGCATACATAAACCCCAAAAGTTAATTGATCCTTCGACGGCGGATAACAAAACTAATGCGCAAGCGCAGGGTATCCATTGGTAATTATAGCGAAAGTGGATTGCCGTTGAATCGTGGATGCGTTGCGAAAGTGAAAAGTTGCACGCGAGGGCCGGGCGGCCAGTTCGTTTTATGGAGTTTCAGTCTGGCGAAAGACGCCGATCTCCGCCGCAGGCAGCGCCGCTCTCAATGCTGCACTCTGCAAAATTACCGTTGTCCCGCGTACGCCCGAACCAATCGACACCTCGGCCTCGGTCAAGACGCTCTCGTCGATGTAGAGGGGCAGCGGCTGCGGTAATCCGAGAGGCGAGACCGCACCAATTGGGTAGCCGGTGACGGTCAGCACTTCTTCCGCGGTGGCCATCGTCAGACGCGATTGACCGAGATGCTGGCGCAGTCGCTTCCAGTCCACCTGCGATGGGCCAGCCACCAGCACCATCGCAAAGCGATCTTGCGCCAGCCGAAAGAGAATGCTGCGCACAACCTGTTCGGGGCGCTGGCCGCGCTCGCGCGCCGCCTGCTCCAGCGAGTTGACCGGGTCAGGATGGGTAAAAAGACGATACGAAACGCCGAGCTGGTCAAGCACCGCTGCAACTGGCGGTAACGCTGCTGTGTTCATCTTGACTCTTGCGAACCTTCCAGGAGGTTGTACTCCTCCTGGAAGGTGGATGGCAATCATACAAAAGCAGGTCTATGAAAGTAGGTTCGGCTATTAGCCCGGCGTGTGTGTCATGCCGCCAGTGACTAACTTTCCTTGAGAATCGCATCGATGCGCGCCATGACATCCTCTGTGAGTTTGGGGACGATCTCCAGCGCCTTCATGTTTTCGTGCACCTGAGAGACGCGACTGGCGCCCGTGATTACGGTGCTGACGTGCGGGTTCTTGACGCACCAGGCAATGGCAAGCTGCGACATGGTGCCGCCAAGCCCGTCGGCAATCGGCTTGAGCGCGCGCACGGTCGTCAACAGAGTGGGGTCAGTCAGTCGCGACTTCAGCCATTCATAGCCAGGCAGGCTGGCGCGGCTGTCCGCAGGAATGCCATCATTGTATTTGCCGGTGAGCAACCCGGATGCCAGCGGGCTCCAGATGGTCAGGCCAAGCCCGATGTCATCATAGAGACGCGCATACTCCTGCTCAACGCGGTCACGATGCAGCATGTTGTACTGCGGTTGATCCATCTGCGGTTTGTGCAGGTGGTGGCGCTCGGCAATTTCCCAGGCCGCACGAATTTCATCGGCGCTCCATTCCGACGTGCCCCAATAGAGCGCCTTGCCCTGGCGGATGATGTCGTCCATCGCAAAAACCGTTTCCTCGATCGGCGTGTTCGGGTCAGCCCGATGACAGAAAATGAGGTCGACATATTCCATGTCAAAGCGTTTGAGCGAATTGTCGATTGCCTGCATCAAATACTTGCGGTTAAGCGTGTTGCGCTCGTTGGGGCCGTCGTTCAAGCCCCAGTAAAACTTAGTGGAGACCACATAGCTGGCGCGGCGCCAACCGGCGCGCTTGAGAATCTGCCCCATGATCACTTCGGACTCGCCACGCGCATATGCTTCCGCATTGTCGAAAAAGTTGACGCCTGCATCGTACGCAGCCACCATGCAGTCGTACGCGGTGTCAACATTCATCTGCGTCCCAAATGAGACCCAGGAGCCAAACGACAGTTCGCTGACCTTCAGACCAGCGTTTCCTAAGCGACGATAATTCATGATTAACTTCCTCCCCTGACGGTATGAACTTGCCAACGGCTGAGAATGTAACGTCTTTGTTCCCAAAATCCGCGACTGGCGAAATCGATTTCACACTCATTCTGCCCAATTCAGAGGCCTTTGGCAAATGACCCCTGCAACAAAAGGGACAAGTCTACAATAAAAACAGGGAGCGCACACCGCGGTGTGCGCTCCCTGTGGGAACGATAGGTGGTGGGCCAGTGACGCCTACCGCCGGGTCATAGGCAGATAGATATTAAAGGCCGCATCGACCTCGCCCTCGGCGGCGAGACATGCTTCCGTGTCCTGGACCCCGGCCACCGTGACGCACGAGCACGAGGTGCGCACCAACACCGCGCCTGTGTCGCGCCAGCGATTGCCGAGCATATCGACGCCTGTGGCTGTGGCGATGTTGGTGGTGCGCCCTGTAATTGCCATCGAACAGGTGTAGACCCACTTTTCCCCAACATCAAGGATGCCATTGCCATTGTCGCCAGTCGGTCCGCTCAAATTGCACGCTGGTTGCTCATCGACAACCGTGATGTTGGTCAGCGGCGTATTTCCGGTGTTCTTCACCTTGATTGTGAAGTCCACTTCCGTTCCCGCGGGGACAACGGTGCGGTTGGCTTTCTTGACGACTGTGATGCCTGGGCGGATCAAGTCGATGAAGATCTTGTCGGTGGCGGTTAAAGTTCTGCCTCTCGGATCCTTGGCTGTAACCTTGCCGATATTCGTACTGTCCTGGCATACGCTCGGTGATGGTCCCGGCGTACAGGCTGCGCCTACTTCGTCTACGCCGCCGTCGGGTATCATGTTCTCACCTTTGCAGAAGGTGACATCGCAGGTGTAAACCCACTCCTCGCCAGGATCGAGCCTGCGGTTGCCGTTATCTCCCCTTGGTCTGGACAGGCCACATGCCGGCATACTGTCGGTGACGTATACTTGAGAGAGCGTCACGTTGCCCTGGTTGCGCACACGCAGCGTAAAGTGCACGGTTTCGCCTGGGTAGACGACCGTTTTGCTGGCTTCCTTGACGATCGCCAGCGCCGGCTTGACAACGTCCACGGCAGCGCTGTCTTCATCGCTCCAGAGCGCGCCCAATGGGTCGCGACCGGTGGCCCGCACGACGTTGGTCACGTCGTCGGTTGGCGACAGCGCACAGGTGTACACCCAAGTTTCTAATGCTTCGAAGATGCCGTTGCCGTTGTCGCCTGATGCCGCCGAAAGAGCGCAGGCCGGCAAGGAATCCTCGATGGTGAGATTACTCAGAGCTACGTCGCCAGTATTTTTGACGCTGATGGTGAAATTGACCTCTTCACCAGGCGCGATCTGGCTCTTATCGACGCTCTTCGTGACATCGATGCCAGGGTGAATCAGATTCACAAAGGCTGAATCCTTGTCCCTTACTTCGCGGCCTGTTGCATCTTTAGCGGTCACTTCGACGATGTTGGTGACATCACTGCAGATCGGCGGGATCGGCGGCGGCGCTTCCGGGCACAGATAGCCGTGGGCAATGTGACCCGCGATGTCCAGCGTGTGGGTGCCGCCTAACTGCTGCCAGTTGGTCTGCCCGTTGGCGCTGATGTACTTGCGCAACGTCCCTTCCTGGGTCACAGTGAAGACGCTGCGTTGACCGACATCGAAGCGACCAAGTTTGCGGAATGAGTTTGCAGAGCGGTAGATGTCATAGCCGATGTGCGCTGGAATGAGAGCCTTGTTCACCACAGTCAGCTCAAACCAGCGATTGGTCGGGCTCCAGCAACTGCCGAACGAGGGGCCAACCAGGGTCGGTGGCGGGTCGGTGCAGGCAGGGGCCAGCTCCGGCTCAGCGCTGGCGACATCCCAGGCTTTCGTGACATCGACCGTCACGGCGCTGCCGCTGACGTCACCAGCGCCGGCGCCGCCCACTGCCGGCGTCTCTCCGGGGCAAACAGTCAACATACAGGTGTATGTCCATTCTTCGCCCACGGCAAGCTGCGCGTCGCCATCGTCGCCGGTGGGGCCGACCAAAGCGCACTGTGGCAGTGAATCAGTCACGTTCACTGTGTTCAGCGGCGTGTTCCCGACGTTGCGCACCTTCACTGTAAAGTTGATCGCTTCATTAGGATAGACGAAAGCGCGGTCGGCCAGCTTGGTAACCTGAATTTCAGGCGTGTACACTTCAACCGTGACGCGGTCTTCGGCGTACCAGGGATTGCCCAGCGCGTCGTTCCCCGTGACGGTCGCCAGGTTGATGGTCTCTTCCGTGAGAATCATGGCGCAGGTGTAAGCCCACGCCTCCCCCGGATCGAGAGCAGCATTGCCGTTGTCGCCGGTGGGGCCAACCAATGTGCACTCGGCAAGACCATCCTCGACCACGACGTTGTAAAGCGGAGTGTCGCCTGAATTGCGGGTGACGATCTGGTAGTTCACAGTTTCGCCCGCATGGACAACCTCGCGATCGGCGCTTTTCTTCAGCGCAATTTGCGGTGCGATCACATCCACCGCCACGCTGTCGGTCGACCAGACAGATTCGCCCCACGGCGCTTCGGCCCAGGCCGTGGCGGTATTGGTAGTGTCCTCGGCCAGTGCACGGGCGCAGGTGAAGCTCCATTGCTCGCCCACATCCAGCAGATCATCCTGATCAACATCGCCGGTGTTGTGCGCGTCACTAGTTGCTGGCAGCACCGTGCACTGATCATCTTCGACGCGGACGTTGCGCAATGGCACTTGACCAGTGTTGCGGACCGCAAATGTGTAGGTGACGACATGGTTCGGGTAAATAATATTGGCGCTGGCGCTCTTGTCCAGAGTCACATTCGGACGGCCAGGCGCATTGACGAACGTGCAGGTGACATGTTCATTGGCGTCGAGATCGATAATCGCTCTGCCAGCCAAGGTGTCGACAGTTGTCTCACTGTCCGGGTCAGTACAGTTGATTGCGGCGACGTGCCAGGATTCTTTGGCGCTTTCTAACACATTGTAGACGCCCGGCGCGACGCCCTCAAAGGTGCGTGCACCACCCGCGGCCGGCAATGTGAAAGCGCCTAATGCACTTTCAAAGAACCAGGGCGAATCTCCAACGCCAGTTACTTCCTTGACAATGGTCACGCTGCCGGCGTCGGCGACGTTGTCAAAAATGCAGACGACCGTCTCGCCGGGGTCAAGATCGATCGTCGCCAAACCATTGGCCAGGTCGGTCACTGTGCCGTTGTCTGGATCGGTGCAGGTCAGTCCTGCGAGACCCCACCCCGCAACCGCGGATTCGGCGACACTGTAGAGGCCGGGCGCCAGCCGTGCAAAGTCTCGTTGTCCACCTGCGGCCGGCAGCGTGAAGGCGCCAAGTGTGTTGCTGGTGAACGACCAGTCGGCGCTGGCGACGCCCACCACCTGCTTGCCCACGCGAATAACGCCGCGCCGGATGTTGGTGAAGGTGCAGACGACGTCATCGTCGACATCGACATTGACTTCGCCCGTTGCGGCTGGCGTCCAGGTGGCGCCGCTGTTCATCTCCGTGCAGCTCAAGCCGCGAATATAGTCATCGAGCTCTGTTTGGGCGCCGGCGCCTTCACCGACAATGTGCACGCCTGACGGCACAGGCTGCTTGCCAGTCGTGCCGCCATTCTGCACATCGGTGGCGTAGATGACGGAATCGATAGCAAGGTTGAAATAGCCGTTGTCGTTGGCTGGCAAGACTTGCTTGCGCACCTCGAGCTGGCCGCTGGCCGGCAGTTCCGTGGCATTGCCGATCTGTATAATTGGATGACAGGCTGGGCCGGCAATCGCATCGGTGGCGTTGATGGGCGGTGGCCCGGCCATGGTGATCCTTGCACTGGCCGCGCCTGTCGGGTGCGGCTGGAGCAGCGCCAGCGTAAATTGTCCCCCCTCAATTGGATCGACGCCGGCAGGCGTTTGCCACCGGACGCCGTGCAATCCAGCGGCGGGCTCGTCGACAAAACTCCAGCCCGGCGTAGTCGCCACAGCGTCAATCTGCGCGGCGTCAATACAGGATGGCAAGCTGAGCATCCACTCGTCAAGCTTGTTGCTCTCGAAGTACTGGTAGACAGTATAATTCCATTGCGTTTGCGCAGGGCTTGTCTCTGTCAGCTCGACGCCGTATATGTCGCTGTCAGTTGGATAGAGCTCGACGTAGAGCGGCGCTTCAGTGATCGAGAACGGCTTACAGGCTGTCCCATCGCCGGGGTCGGTGTTGATCCATCCAGGCTGCGGCTCTTCGCAGAGCAGGAATTCGCCCGCGCGGTTAGGCGCCAACGTCGCCTGGCCCGCCGGATCGGTCACCTGGCAGAAGCCGACTATGGCGCCATCATTGTCCTTGACGCACAATGTCCAGCCGTACAATCCCGGCTCCCCGGCGTCGCGTTGACCGTTGCTATTCTGATCGTGATACTTTACGGCATAGAAACTGGCTGTGTCCGGCGCCAGCACATCGATGCGGGCGCTATCCATGGCTGAATATTCGTTGCCATCGAACACGGCTGAAGCGGTGGCTACATTGTCGAAATCCTGCATAACATCGTAGGCCGTGCAGAAGTAAGTCTCGACGTCGCCACTCTTAAACCCTTCGATCGCGCGGTCGCAGTCGGGCGTCAGTGGATCGGTGACGAATGCCTGATTGAAACCAACGTTGCCCGTGTTCGTGACTGTAATGGTGAATTCAGCGTAGTCTGCGATCAACACCTGTTGCAGATCCGGCGATTTTTCGATGGTAATTGCGGGCTCGGGCACAACAAACTCGGCGAAGACACAGGCATCATTGCGCATCATTTCGCCGGTAATGAAATAATCGACAATGTCCTCGTTATATTGGCAATTATCCATTGTGCCGGGTGTGAACCCAACAATATTGAGCGTGTAGGTCATGCCGTCGATGACGACTGTCTGAGCCGGCGTGTTGTTGACAAAATCGACGCGATCATCACACAAATCGTTGTTGGTCGAACCATAAAGGCACGCCCCAGTATTGAGCGTTTCATCTAGCCGCATGGTGTAGGACATTTGGACATCGATAGCCGGGGTGCTGCTCTGGAAGTTGACGGTAAGGTCGACAAACTGCATCGGCACGAGTGGTGTAACAATGTTCTCGTTGTAATGGGTAAACTGTCCTAGCAGGAAAGGCGTTGCGGGTGTAAACGTCACGTTGTCGGCGCCATCAAATCCAAAACCGCTGCGGAAGATGAGTTCACCGCAGCCGGACGCGCCGAGCTGCTGACCGTAGCGCATCACATTTTCGTCCGTCGGATCGGCAGGCGAATTGTTGATGTCCTGACAGGTGACAGGCGTCACGCCGAGATCGTTGCGTGGATAGCTCCACTCGCCATCGACCGCACCCCCAGCGGGAGGGCTGTCCTGTGCGTGAACCCTGACGGTGGGAAACAGCATGACCAAACCTGCTGTCAATAGCAGCACCATCAAGATGGGGATGCGCCAAATATCTCTTTTTGCTAATATTGAGCACATATTTTTGCCTCCTGTTCGCTTTTCTACGATTAACCAAACCAGTTTTCACAGCGTTGGCATCCATATCTATCATCGTAGGCGCGCATAGACGACGCGAGCATCGGGCAATTGTCGCAAGCAAGAAGGGTAGTGTGACACACTCATGCAGGCGGTTGTGCAACAAAAAAGCTGGATGCACCTGAAGCGCATCCAGCTTTTTTGCAGTTATCAAAACTGTTTAGTCGAAACAGACAGAAATCAGCACGCTGTCTTCATCCCACCAGCTCGTGCCGCGCAGATCTTTTGCCGTGGCTCGCGCGGTGTTGACCGTCTCCATCTGCACGGAGGTCGAACAGGTGTAGAGCCACTCCTCCGCAGGGGCGAGCACCTCGTCGCCATCGTCGCCTGCCGGCCCGCTCACCACACAGTCCGGCAGCGAGTCAGTCAACACGACGTCCATCAACGGGGTGTCGCCCGTGTTCTTGACAAAGATCGAGAAGTTGATCAATTCGCCCGGACTTACATAGCTCTTGTCCGCCAGCTTGGTGACGTAAATACCCGGCCGGATCAGCTCGACGGATGCGCTGTCCTGGTCGCTGACTGGCTGGCCCAGGGGGTCTTGCGCAGTGACCACAGCCGTATTGGTCACGTCGGCGCACACGGTGGGCAGATCGCCGCTGGCTGGCGTCACTGTGTCGGGCAGGACAAAGTGCGCGTCGGTGCAGAAGGCAATCGAACAGGTGTATGTCCATTCCTCGCCGATGGCCAGGCGCCCGTCGCCATCATCACCCACGGGTGCGGCAAGGCGGCATTCAGGGAGCGAGTCGTCGATGGCGATATTTTGTAGCCATGAGCTGCCATTGTTGCGGACTTTCAGGGTGAAAATCACGCTTTCGCCAGGGTAGGCATAGGGCTTGTCGACAGTTTTGACAATGCCGATTGCCGACCGCACCACGGTGACGGAGGCGCTGCCAGAGGCTGTCCATCGCGTGTTCAGGCGGTCGTACCCCACGGCGGTCGCCGTGTTGACCATGTCGGCGGTGATGGGCATGGCGCAGGTGTAGACCCAGCGCTCAGCCGGGTCGAGCGCCGCGTTGCCGTTGTCGCCGCCTGGCCCGCTCAGCGTGCAGGCGGGCTGGTCGTCCGTCACGGCAAGGTTGAAGAGTGCAACGTCACCCGCATTGCGCACGGTGATTTGGAAATTGATCATCTCGCCGGGCGCGACCTGGGTGCGATCCGCCGTCTTTTCGACAATGAGCACCGGGGCGATCACGTCCACCACGGCGCTGTCCCGCGCCCACACCTGCTCGCCCCACGGGGCGCTGCCCCAGGCGGTGGCTGTGTTCGTCGTGTCCACACTCAAAGTCGTGCTGCACGTGTAGCGCCAGATCTCACCGCTTTCCAGCAATCCATTGCCGTTGGCATCGCCGCTATTTGTCGCGCCGGCAGACACCGGCGACGCCGGGCACAGCGCATCTTCGACGCGCACGTTGCTCAACGTCACTCCGCCTGGATTGCTCACGGCAAATGTGTAGGTTACCAGCGCCCCTGGATAAACTACGGCTTCGCTGACATCTTTTTCCAGCGCGATGACCGGCGTTCCCGGCTCGTTGACAAAGGTGCACACCACCGACTCGCGCGCGTCAAGATCGATGACCGCGGTGGCGCTGACGAGATCGGTGGTCGTCGCCCCG
Organism: Caldilineaceae bacterium; assembly: GCA_014879855.1. Taxonomy (GTDB): domain Bacteria; phylum Chloroflexota; class Anaerolineae; order Caldilineales; family Caldilineaceae; genus Caldilinea. The sequence continues at coordinate 34,030 of JACSRH010000302.1, forward strand.
TCCGGATCAACACAGGTGATGGCGCTCGCCCGCCAATTCTCGGTGGTAGCCTCACGGATGGTGTATGCACCCGGCGCCAGGTTCTCGAATGTGCGCGTCCCGCCGGCCGCGTCGATGGTAAACGCTCCCAGCGTGCCGACAAAGGGCCACGATGCGCTGCTGACGCCGTTGACCTGCTTGATGATCGTGATCGAGCCAGGCTCCTGCACGTTGACAAAGGTGCAAGTCACGATCTCACCCGGCGCCAGGTTGATGGCGGCGGTGGCGGTCAACAAGTTGACTGGCGAATCGGCTCCAGGGTCGGCGCAGGTCAGCGCGCTGAGCGCCCACCCCTGGACCTGCTGTTCAGATATGTTGTAGGTTCCTGGCGCTAATCGTACAAAGGCGCGTTGTCCGCCCGTCGCCGGCAGCGTAAAGTCTCCCAAAGCGCCTCCGAAGCGCCAGTCCGTCGCCGCCACACCGCTCACCTGCTTTACAATGCTGATGGCGCCGCGGCGAATATTGGTGAAAGTGCACACGATGTTTTCGCCCGCCTTCACATTGACGCGCCCGCTGGCGTCAGGCGTCCACGTGCTGCCGCTGTTTGTCTCGGTGCAACGCAGCGTGCTCTGGTAGTCGTCAAGCGTCGTCTGATCGCCAGCGCCTTCGGCAATTGTGTGCGCGCCGCTGGCGACAGGCTGCGCGCCCGTACTGCCACCATGGTGGATATTGGCGGCAAGCACCTGGCCGTCGATGAGCAGGTTGAAGCGCCCATTGTCGTTAGCCGGCAACACTGCTTTGCGCACTTCCAGTGTGCTGTTGGCCGCTGTGCTGGTGTTGTTGCCAAGCAGCACAGACGGATTGCAAACCGGCCCGGCGATTGCATCAGCCGCGCCGACCGGTGCACTCCCGCCCACGATCACGCCACCGCTGCCAGCGCCGGTTGGATACGCCTGGCGGAAAGCCACGTTGAAGATCGCACCTTCCACCGGCAGCGCCGCGGTTGGCCAGCGCAACCCGCGCAAGCCAGTGATGCTATCCACTACAAAGCTCCAGCCGGGGGTGGTGCCGTCCGGATCGAGCTGAGCCGCGTCGATGCACGCGGGCAGCGCCAGCACCCAGGCATCGGGCGGCTGGCTTTCCAGAAATTGATAGAGCGTATATGTCCAGCTCAGTTGGTTGGAGCTCTTTTCAGTCAATTCGATGCCGTAGATGTGAGCGGCGGTCGGGTTGAGTTCGGCGTAAAGAGGCGCCTGCGTCACCGCGACTGGCTTGCAGCCGCTGCCGTCGACCGGGTCGGTGTTGGCCCACCCATTCTGCGCTACTTCGCACACCTGGAAATTGCCTGCTCGATTTGGCGCCAGGATGGCAAACCCTTCGAGATTGGTCGTCTGGCAAAGCCCGACCGTGTTGCCACTGGCATCTTTGACGCAGAATGTCCAACCCTGCATACCCGGCTCCAGGTCATCGCGCTGGCCGTTGCCATTTTGGTCGTAATATTTATACGCAAAGATCGATGCGCTGTCCGGCGCCAGGACATCGACTACTGCGCTGTCGCTGTCTTGATAGGTGGTTCCTGCAAAGATGCCTGTCACCGTTGCCACGTTCTTGAAATCCTGCTCGACGCCGTTGGCTGTACAGGCATAGGTGAGCGTAGCGCCCGCCTTCATCTCCTCAACCTGACGAGCGCAGTCAGGCGTGAGCGGGTCGGTGATGGCGATCTCGCTCAGACCGACATTGCCCGTATTTTGCACGGTGATTGTAAAGTCGGCATTGTCTCCAGCAGCGATTTTCTGGAGGTCAGGCGTCTTGGCAATATCGATCGCCGGTTGTGGTGCAATAAATTGGGCAAACACACAGGCGTCGTTCTGCATGATCTCGCCTGTGATGAAATAATCCGTCAAGGAAGGAGAATATTGGCAAGTTTCTGGCGCGCCCGGCACAAAGCCCAGAATGTTCAGCGTATAGGCAACGCCGTCGACGAAGACTAATTGCATCGGCGTGTTGTTCAGGAAATCCACCTTATCGTCGCACAGCCCTGGGTTGGTGGCGCCGTAAGGACAGGCGCCTTCGTTGACGGTCTCGTCCAACCGCATGGTGTAGGTCATGACAACGTCCACCGCCGGGCTTGGGGTCTGGATGCGGATGGCGAGGTCTACGAGTTGCATTGGCACAAGAGGAGTCACAATGCTGTTGTTGTAATGGGTGAAACGGCCAAGGAGGAAAGGTTGATTGGGAACAAACGCGGCAACGTCGCTGCCGTCGAACCCAAAGCCACTGCGAAACGTTGTCGTCCCGCAATCCTGCGCACCGATCGGCTGCCCATAGCGCACGACATTCTCATTTGTGACAGTCAAGGGCGAGTTCTCGACGGATTCGCAGGTTACCGGGGTTATGCCCAAGTCGTTGCGCGGCCCAATCCACTCGCCATCGATGTTTCCATCAAGTGCAAGGCTGATCGTAGGAGACCCTTCAGCTTGTCCTGGCGCCTGGGCTTCCGCGGTGGTCAAGAGCGGGAGAAACATCCGCGGCCCAAGCGCGCCATTCTTGTTCGCGCCAGCGGGAGTGCTATTATCTTGAGCAGCCACGCTTTGTGCGCCGGACAACGCCGTTGCAACCACGAGGACGCCTATTGCCGCCCACCAGCCCAGCTTATTCATTGTTCGTAGCGAGATCGTCATGTTCAATGCTCCTTCTCTTGCTGATTTATTAAGCGCACTAGTTAGCGCTCTCTCCAGCATGTCTGCGAGGCGAATCAGGGGACGTCGATTTGGGTAAAGTAATCGAATCTGCAAATAAACATCACTTTTTATTCCAGAAAATATAATAACGTTTTGAGACAAAAGAGCTGATCGGTCAATTGGACTAGAAAGCGCGGAGAGATGACTAGCGCGCCACAGCCATCGATCCGTGACCAATCGTGCTAAAATACCTTTATCCTGAGCAGGGCGTCTAGGTGCGCTCGGCGCGCCAGCAGTAGAGGAGAGAAGATCTTTCATGGCTCATGTGGTAGTGACCGGCGCGGCCGGCTTCATTGGCTCGCAGCTCAGCGAGCGGCTCGTTGCGGAAGGGAATAGCGTGCTGGGCATTGACGCCTTTATTCCCTACTATCCGCGCGCACTCAAAGAGCGCAATTTGGCTGCTTTGTTGACGCATCCTGCATTCACTTTTGTGGAAATCGACCTGCGGCACGGCGAGCTTGAACCTCTGCTGGCGGGCGCAACGCACGTCTTCCACACCGCCGCCATGGCGGGGCTGCTCAAGAGCTGGCAGCAATTTGAGGACTATATGACCTGCAACGTGCTGGCGACGCAGCGCTTGCTGGCAGCGTGTGTGGCCGCCCAAGTTGGGCATGTTCTGCATTGCTCAACCTCTTCAGTCTACGGGCGCTTTGCCACGGGGGATGAAGCGTCCGCGTTGGCGCCGGTTTCACCTTATGGCATCACCAAACTGGCGGCGGAGCAGCTTTGCCGCGCCTACGGTGAAAAGGATGGGCTGAGTTATACAATTCTGCGTCTCTTTTCGGTTTATGGCCCACGCCAGCGCCCGGACATGGGCTACAATATCTTCATCCGCAAGCTGTTGAGCGGCGAGACCATCGTCGTGGATGGCGACGGCACAGACAGCCGCAGCAACACCTACGTCGCCGATTGTGTCAACGGCATATTGCTGGCCGCGGGTCAACCCCAAAAGAGCAAGGGCGAAACGTTCAACATTGGCGGCGGCGAGGAAGTCAATGTGATCCAGGTGCTGCAAATGCTGGAGGAGCTGGCGGGCCGCGCGGCGCAGATCGTGCATGGCCCGCCGCGCCCGGGCGATCAGCGCCGCACCGTCGCCGACACCACCAAGGCGCGCACGGTGCTCGGCTACACCCCGCGGACGCGTATTATCGATGGCTTGGCTGCACAGTTGGCATGGCAGCAAGGCGCAGCATAAAAAGTGGATGGAGATCACATGAACCAGGAACAACAACGCACCCAACTGTGGAGCATGTTAGGCGATCTGCCTGCGCGGCATCGACCGATCTCGGCGCGGCTGCTGTGGCAGCGCGAGGAAGCAGGCTATGTGCTGGAGCGGCTCGTCCTGGATCTCAATGGGCTGGAGAGTGTGCCCGCGTATTTTGCACGCCCAAAAGGTGACGGCCCTTTCCCAACCGTGCTTTACAATCACGCACACGGCGGAGACTACGACCTGGGCAAAGAAGAATTTGTGCGCGGTCGTCCGCTTTTACAGCAGCCCCCCTATGTCGAGGCGTTGACCGCGCAGGGCTTCGCGGCGCTGTGCATCGAACACTGGCTCTTTGGCGAACGCCGCGGCCGCACTGAAAGCGAGCTGTTCAAGCTGATGTTGTGGCGTGGGCAGGTGCTGTGGGGCATGATGGTCTATGACAGCGTGCGTGCGCTCGATTACCTGTGCACGCGACCCGAAGTCGACGCCGGCCGCATAGCGACGCTCGGCCTTTCGTTGGGCAGCACAATGGCCTGGTGGGTGGCGGCGCTCGATCTGCGCATCAAGGTCTGCATTGATCTCTGTTGTCTTACTGACTTCGACGCCTTGATCGAAAGCCGCGGTCTCGACGGCCACGGCATTTACTACTATGTGCCTTCTCTGCTGAAACACTTCACCGCCGCACAGATCAACGCCCTGATTGCGCCGCGCCCGCATTTGGGATTGGCGGGCAACCTGGATCCACTCACCCCGCGCGCCGGGTTGGATCGCATCGACGCCGAGCTGCGCCGTGTATACGCCGAGCATGGCGCAGCCAATGCCTGGACAATGAAACGGTACGAGATCGGTCACTTTGAAACCGCGGAGATGCGGACAGAAGCGTTGGCTTATCTGAAAGCGTGGCTGTAGCTTCTATTCCGCCAACATCACCCGCGCCATATTCTCCACCAACTGCGCCGCGACATCGTCGGGCAACCAGTTGATCGACATGCCGAAGATCAGCAGCTTGGCCCCCTTTGGCTCGTCGAAGTTTTCATCAGTGTAGAGCATCAGCACCGGCGCGTCGGCGGCTGCGCTGGCAGGGCCACGGCGCAAGGCAATAGCGGCGCCGGTCGAAGGCTCCGGGTTGCGCTCCAGCGGCGTCACGTCGGGCAACCCATCAGCCAGCACAATTGGCGTCGTCGGCAAGTTTGCCACAAGCTCGGGGAGGCCGTCGGCGGCGATCACGTCGGCAATTGATGACGCAGGATCGATCCCCACGCCAAAGAAGGGGTTACGGCTGCCAAGCGTTAGCTTGCCGCCGGTGTTGATCAGATCGCCCACGATGCGCAGCGCGTCGCCGCGCACGCCGCTGTCGCTGTAGGCCGCGTCGCTCCAGATGATCCAGGCAAAGTTGCTGAGGATGTCCGCCTCTGGATAGCCGCTTTGTTGCGTCGACCACAGCGTTGGCCTGTAGCCGGCTCGGGCCAACAAGGCGGCGTAGAGTTCAGCCTCGCCCACATCGCCCGCGACTGCATTGCGATCATCGTCCACGATCAGGATCAAGGCATCCGGATCGTCCTGTGGCATACCGTCCGGCGCTTTGTCGGGAACAATGCCCCGTGGCGCCGTGGTGGGCGCTGTCGCTTCCACTGCTGCTTCATTAGCCGCCGGCGCGCCCGGCAGATACGGGCAGATCACCAGCTTGTCCTGAATCAGACAGCCAGCCAGGTCGCGATTCAGGAGCCGCGTCAACCCGGCATTGAGGGCGCCACGGTCGGCGCCCAGCACGGCAATTGTCTTGCGGCCGCTCTCTTCGGTGCGCTGGATGAAAAGCTGCGTCTCGTCCGCCAGCAGCCGGATGCCATCCCCGCGCACGAGATAGACCTGCACGGTTGGCGTTGGTTGGCGTTCCTCAGTTTCCTCAGCTTTTTCAGCTTCCGCAGTTTCCTCAGCTTCTGGCTGTATTGCTGCATCAGAAGCATCTGGCGTCTGGGCAGCCGGCGTCTCCGCTGGAGGCGCACCAGTGGGAGTCGGCGTTGAATTCTGCACGACGGCATGGTCGGGAGCAGGCAGCAACGTCAGCGACAGGCTTTCGGGAAGTGGAGAAGGGATCGGCTCGTTGGGCGTCGGCGTCAGGGAAGGCAACTCTGGCAGCGGCGTTGCTGTGCCCGATGGCGATTCAGCATCCGGCGCGAGGTCAGGCAATGCTTCTGGCAGGAGCGGTGTTGTATCGGTGCGCGGCGTTGTGGCGGGCGCGGTCACGGTCGGGGTGATGGTGCGCTCCTCAAGCGTAAAGCCCATGTCCGAGAGCAGCGTCGTCGAGTGGCTGGCATCCTCAAATTGCGCCATATAGATCAGATCGGCGTCGCCGGCGGTGTTGCTCTCTGTCAGCCAGGTGGTGGCGCCCAGTTGCAACGTCCGCCCGGACAGTTCCAGCACACGCTGCAATTCGGCGGCTTTGCTCACTGCATCGGCCCCAACCGGGTCGTTGCTTTCGACAATGAGCGCAACCTGTTTCCCCAAAAATTCCGGAAAATCGGCGATGGTCTGGTTGCGTGCGCCTTCAGCCAGAAAGCCCACCACAAAGTCGAGCATCCTGCGGTTGTCATAGCGCGCGACATAGGGGTCGGTCAGCGCATCGAAATCGCTGAGCGCCAATACGCGCCCATCGGTGTCGTTAGCAGACAGTCCACCCAGAGCAACGGTCGTGAAGCCGCTCTGACCGGTGCGCAAGCTGCTAAGTGTGGTGGAGGCGCTGCGCACCTGGGGCGTCACCGCGCCGTCGATGCTGCGGCCACCGTAAAAGACGATCCGGCTGCCCTCCAGCGCCAGCGCCTGGTCAAAGAAGCCACCCTGGAAAAAGTGAGTGAAGTTTGCATCGTTTTCAACGGTGTCGTAAAGATAATCCTCATTAAACACCACGTTGAAGCGGCTCGCCAGACTGTTGGTGTCGCGGGCCGCATCGCCTTCGATATCGGGGTCACTGATGACAAGCAAGCGTCCGCCATCGAGCAGGAAGCGTTCGACGATCTGCGCCTCAGCGTCGTTGTAGAGGAAAAAGGGGCTAATAACAATCAGCGCGCTCGCATCGGCCAGCATTTTTTGCAGCGCTTCGGATTGATCGGGAAAATCCGCAAAGGATGCCACTTCGTCAAGCGCGACCGTGGGCAGCCAGAAGCGCAGATCCACCCCCGCGGCTGCCAGTGCGCTGGCCATCGGCTGAAACCGGTTGCGCTCCACGGCCGAATAGTGGGCAAGATCGACGATAACCGGCCCCCGCCTGACTGGATTCGTCGCCACGTCCGCGCCCGTTTTGAGCTGCGCCGGTGTTGCCGTAGGGATCGGCGTCGCCGCGATCTCCGCAGTCGCGATGGCAGGCGGCGTGTAGGCAGCAGGTGGTGCGCTGGGTTGTGTAAAGCGCAGCGCAGTTGGCCCAACCAGCAGCAACAGCCCGACGAGCGCGATGAGGAACCAGCGAGTGCTTTGTTTCATGAGCGTGCTCCTCAGGGCTGTGGGCTGGCGGGCGCGAGTGCGCCGGCAAAAGTGGTGGGTGACGGGACGTTGGACGCATAGTCATTGCGTAGCAGGTCGCGTGCGCCGCGGCGCGGTTTGCGCAGGTGACGCAGCGTCTGCGGCAGCGCGGCCTCCGGGAAAGGGATGCGCGAATCCAACATAAAAATCGTCCCCGGCGGCGCATCCGTCAACAACGCTTGCGCCGCGGCCGGATCGGGGACAACACCGATCTGCGGGACCCCCAGATAAGCGGGAACGTCGAGAATCTGATAATCGGTCAGGCCGGCCAGCGCGGCCGCGGCGGCGATGCCTTCCGAGCGGCTCCCTTCGCCGTCGATCAGTCCCAGCGCCAACGCCTCGCTGCCGAGGTAGATGCGGGCTTCGGCAAGTTCGGCCGCGGAGATCTTCAGCGGGTTTACTTCCGCCTGGGAGCGCTGCGCCACAACATTGTTGACAAACGCATCGCGCACCAGGTCGAGTTGGTGAATCTGCTCGAAGCGGCTGCCCCCTTCCAGTTTGTACGGCCCGCTGCTCAACTCGTCGGGCGCCAAGGCAGGATCGCTGGGGCGCCCGCCGCGCGTGCCGACATTGCCGACATAGCTGCTGGGCGGCGCGTAAATGCGATTGCCGGCGGCAGCCATGTAATAGCCTCCACTTGCCGCCAGGCCGTCCACGACGATAACGAGAGGTTTGGCGTTGCGGAAGTTCAGCAGCGAGTAAAAGATGGTTTCGCTGCTCGTGGCATAGCCGCCGGGGCTGGAAACCTCCAACACAAGCGCGGCAATGTGCGAGTCCTGGCGCGCAATTTCGAGCAGCGAAACAAGCTGATCGGCCGAAGCGAAGTCGATCTCTGCGCCAAAGCGCAAAACGCCCACGATCGGCTCAGGCGTCTGCCAATCGGCCAGCGCGAGTCCACCGAGCAGACAGGCTGCCAGCACCACGGCTGCCAGCGCAATCTCCCAGGCGCCGATGCGCTCTGCGTGACGACGTTCAGATACCGTATATTGGGTCTCTTCCATAAAGTGGACCGCCTCGCTTGCACGCGCTATTTGATTTGATGATGTTCTATAAAACAGGGATGTCGGAACACAAAGGCGCCGATCAGGCGGAGCAGCATGGATGAAGCATCCGCACTGCTCCGCCTGATCACTGTGATTGACGTCTGCCGGGAAATGAAGCGGGCAGGCGCGCTGTCAACTCGCCAGATATGCGTCAATGGCATCTTTGGCGATGCGATACTGGCTGCCGATCTTCTTGGCCTTCAGGTCGCCCGCTTCGATGGCTGCTTGCACGTCAGCAGCAGTGACTCTGAGATAGGCCGCGGCTTCGTCGAGCGTCATGACGCCTGACGGAGCCGCAGATGCTGGGGCCGGCGTTGCGGCTGGCTGCGATGGCGTCTGCATCGACTGCATGATCATGCCGGCCATGCCCGCGCCCACGCCCATGCCCGCGCCCAAGCCGACGCCGGCCGCCGCGCCTCCCCCGCTGGGGTTGTTGGCCGCGTCGCCCATCGCCCGCGCCGCTTTGTACTTCATGTAGGCGTCCATGTTGCCGATGGCGCCCATGCTGGCGCGCTCGTCGATAGCTTTGGCCGTCTCCTCGGTGGGGGTGATCGAAACCACCATCAACTGCTTGAGCGCGATGCCCATTGCGGCGAACGCGCCTGTCGCCTTGACCTTGACGGCCGCGCCCAATTCGTCGACCAGCTTGGGCAGGTCAAAGATGCTGGTCATGTTTTCGCCCAGCACATCGGTGACGCTGCTGATAATGGTGTTGCGCAGGTAATCTTCGATCTGGCTGGTCTGATACAGCCCTTGCGTGCCGACGATCTGGTCGACAAAGCGCTTGGGTTCGGCGATCTGGATGGTGTATTGGCCAAAGCCGCGTATGCGCGCAAAGCCCAGTTCGCTGTCGCGCAGGCTGATTGGCTGCGGTGTGCCCCACTTCAGGTCGGTGAACTCGCGCATATTGACGAAGTAGACCTCTGCCGTGAAGACATTGTTGCCGCCGGTGAAGAAGTTCATTACAGTGCTGAGCAGCGGCAAGTTGGCCGTCGTGATCGTGTGGCGCCCCGGCCCGAACGTGTCAAGCGATTTGCCGTCGCGGTAGAAGATGGCGTTCTGGCTCTCGCGCACGATCACCTGGCTGCCCAGGCGAAAATCGCCAGAGCCTACTTCTGGGACGCGGGCAACCAACTCATTTGGCCCTTGATTGGGCGCTTCGACGACGTCGATAATTCTTGGCATCAGGATTCTCCTTTTGAGAAGCGTGTCAGGCAGGTCGATTAGCTTGATACAGGCCCGCCGGCGTCAGCAGGCGGCGTATAAGGTGCAGCATCGCCAGCGTCAGCAGGCGGCGCATATGCTAAAGGGTCGCCAGCGTCAACGCGTGGCGCATAGGATGGGTCGTTCAGCAAGTCCGGCTGTTCAACCACCTCGCTGCGCTTGCTGAACAGCGCGTTCAATTCATTCACCGTCTGGCTCAATTGCTCGATTGCGGCGTCGATGTCGGTCTTGTCCTTGACAGACTGCGCCAGCGCCGCGATCTTCTCATTGATGACGCCAACCTGTTGCGCCAGTGCTTTGTCAAAGCGCACCAGCGCGTCCAGTTGTTGCTCTTTGATACGCACCGGGTCGAACAGCCCGGCATAACCGTAGCTGGCAGTCTTGATACGATCGGCCAGCGCCTGAAGGTTGACGATCGCCGTATTGACATCGTCCATCAGCGCCAGGCCACCGCCCTTGAGCAGCGCAGTTTGCACGCCCAGCAGCGCGGTTTGGCTTTGGTCGAGCGAGGCTGCAATCGCCTCGCGCACGCGTTTGTCCGCGTCGCGGCGCAAGTCCTTGTCGATGTAGCCGCCGATGCCCGGCAGCCCCTTGATCAACTTCTCGACTGCGCCCATCTGTCCCTTTGCAAACTCCACAAAATTGTCGGCCATAGCTTCCCTCCAATTTAAATCAATCCGCCCAATTTCCCAGTAGAATTACCCCGCGGTCTGCGCCGCCGCGCGTTTGGTGAGAAACACCTGGCTGCCGCAGTACGGACATATGATCAACCCCTTGCCGGCAAACTTCAAATCGCCGCCACAGTTCGGGCATTTCTGATCGCCGGTGAGTTTCTGACTTTCGACGCTGTAGAGAATTCCCTTCTCCCAGTTGATGGCGCCGCTGAAAAGTTGCTTGCCCACCAGTGCCTGGATCATTTTCTCGATCTCGTCGCGTGGGAGCTGCAGGTCGGCAATCAGTTCCGTGATTGTGACCTGTCCGCGTGTAAGGACGGCGTTGAGAATCTGCTTTTCCTTTGCGACTTGCGCATATTCCTGTTGTTCCTGCCCACCCTTGCGGAAAAGATAAGCGCCGATGCCAAAGAGCGGGGCCATTGTGAGCAGCGCCAGGCCAAGCCCCAGCACGGCGCCGCCGCTGCTCGTTTCAGTTGTAGAGAAGGCTGTCAGCAGCCACGCGCCGAAAACTAACAGCAACGCTGCACTGACGATCATCAAGATCAACCCGACCGTTTTTCCCCCACCAATCATAGCCACCTACTTTCTCTTTGTGCGGTCTGGTGCGCAATCTACGCTTCACTGCGCTTGCCTGTTCGCCTGCGTCGCTCGGTACTGAGACGAATCGCTGCGCGCCGCAAGATGAACTATCTCCTACAAACGATGCAATACGTTTTTGGCAGCGTTTTGTTGCAGGGTGGCTCTAGCCAAAACCGCCGCCGCCACCGCCGCCGCCGCCGCCGCCGAACGATCCACCACCGCTGAAGCCACCGCCACCACTCCAACCGCCGCCACTGCTCGAACTGCTTGGCCGGCTTGTGAGGGTGGAACTGGTGCTGTTGAGCAGCGAGCCAAGTCCCGCGCTCATGGCAGCCAGGCTTGTGCCCATGCCGCGCGATGCGTCGCTCAGGCCGCCGCCAAAGGAGCCGCCCTCTGGCGATCCGCCTTCGCCGCCACCACCCCCCGGCAGGCCGATCGGGTGCGCGCCGGGGCCATAGTAGCGGCGATGGTAAGGTCCGTACATGCTTGGCGAGGGGATATACCAGCCCGGCGCTGGCGCGTTGATCTGCTCGAATTTGCGAATGTACTCTTTGTCGATGCCGAAGGCAATCGCATAGGGCAGCCAGCGGTCCCAGATCTCCTTTTGCGCCGCAATGTCGGCATACTTGTCGATATTGCGCAAATATTCCCGGAACGCTTTCCAGCGCGCCGCGGCTTCGGCGCCGGCGTCGGTCTTGCGCGGCATGAAGCGCGCCGCAATCAGCAACGAAGCCGCAATGGCGACGAAGCCAATCCCGGGCAGGATCGCAGCCGCTGTCAAGTCGATCAGCAGCACCATCAGCGCAACTGAAAGCAGACCTGCTCCGATCATTACGCCGCCGCCGAGACAACCGAACTGCGAGCGCACTGTTTCTGGGTTGGAGCGGTAGTAACCGCGCTCGATCAGATCATCGTACATGGCGGTCTTGATGTCTGGGATGTCTTTGTAGAATTTGTTCTTGAGCTTGGAAAGACGCTTCTCATCACCACTTCCAAAGATATCCTTGAGCAGGCGACTCTCGAAGGCGCTCAGCGGCACATCATCGCGTTCGCGGCGATAGATGAAGTCCGTCCCCATGCGGAAGAAGCCCTCTTCTTTCAGCTCGGTGATGCTGATTGCCCGGCGTCGCGCCAGATCCACCACGGTGGCGACGACATCCTGCATGTCGGCGCTGTCATCGAGCAGCGTGCCAGCCAATCCGGGCGGCAGGTTGTCAGGAGGCTCCGGCAGATAGTCTGCAATGCGCGCCACTGGCTTGTCGCGCCCGTACTTGTACCACATCAGGTAGACCAGCGCGGGGCCGCCCAGCAGCATCACGAGCGTTAGCACGCCGAGCAATACCGTTGCGACCGGCCCCCAGCGATTGCGGAACGCCTGCTCACTTTCCAACTGGGCTGCACGTGCGTCCGCCGCGCTCTGCCAGGATGGTGCGGCGCCTGCCAACACGCCAGCGGTGAATTGTACACGCACTTCAAGTTCTTCCCCGGCGCGCAGCGTGCGCAAGGTGTCAAACACTATGGTGCGGCCGTCGCCCAGCAGTTCCGCCACAACCGAGTCGCGTGCATCCTCTTCATTGATATACGCCGCCCATTGGTCGATGGTCGCCGGGCTGGGCACAAGCACGCGCACGCGTGATTCCAACACCGGGAACTGGCGATCAGCGTAGACAGCCTTCCACCAGAGTTGATCGCCGTCGGCGTAGTAACGTAGGCCGTCGTGAACACGATAGCGCAGGGTATAGGTCTGCGCTTGATTGGTCTCTGGGAAATACCAGCGGATGGTGTAGCTGCCGCCGCTGTCATCCACGACGAAGGTGAATGGCAGCGCGCCACCCATTGCCTGTGTGTAGACGTTGCCGGCGGCGTCGGTCACCGACCAGTCGGACAAATACGAGAAATTGCGTTTGGGAATGTCGCGATAGCCGAACGTGAAGGTGCCATCAATGAAGCGGATGGCCTGGTGTTCGGTTACATCGAATGTGCCGTCGCTGTTGACCTGGATGTCAACATCAAACCGTTCCCAGACAAGGCTTTTTTCGGCGGCCTGAGCTGGCAGCGACGACGCGCCAACCAAGGCGCTCAGCATCACTGCCGCCAATAGCAGCCAAAACCAACGATACTGGGTGCGCATTGTGCCTCCCTATTTTTGCATTGAACAGCCTCGTCGTAGAGATGTTGACAGAGCTGCCAAGAATTGAATCAGGCTGTGCCAATCACGCTGTACTGATCACGCTGTACTGATCACGCTGTCAACCTGCCAAAGCGTGGAGTGTTGAGCGCTCCACCCCATCAGTATGACAGGTGTTCTGGCATTCTACATGACATTTTACCAACAAAGAGCCTGACATCCAACCCTTTTGGCTGACGGTAAAACGCGCTGGGTGATTGGCAAGCGGTTAGTGTTCAGGCTGGTGCGTTCACAGTCTTTCAAATGTGATAGGGTGTAGAGGAGACACTCGTTTTGTCTGGCTGGCGAACGCAGTCGTTTTCTTGCTCGTTATTGTTCGACTGCGCTGTCAAGTTGTTCTGCTTCAACGGTTTGTAGTGGCGGCAGTTCTTGCAGGCTTGTCAGCCCGAAGTGATGCATGAAGAGATCTGTCACGCCATAGAGCACAGGCCGCCCCGGTGCATCGAGGCGATCTACCTCTTCGATCAGCCCGCGCTGCAAGAGGGATCGGAGTATGCCCGAACAATCGACCCCGCGTACGGCCTCCACCTGTGCGCGTGTGACGGGCTGGCGATAGGCGACAATCGCCAATGTCTCCAGCGCTGGCGCACTCAATTTGGTTGTCATATCGAGGTTGAGAAAGGTCTCGATCAACTGTGCAGCCGCAGGAGTGGTCACCATCTGGAAGCGCCCGCTACGCTCGGCAACGCGCAGCCCGCGCTCCTGCGTGCGGTATTCCTCGTCCAGCTCGCGCAGGTAGGCCTCCACCACCGTCACCGGCGTGTTGACGACGCGTGCCAGTTGCGCCGCCTCGACGGGTGCATCCGCCACAAAGAGCAGGCTCTCCAACGCACTGCGCATGCCAAGCGAGGTGTCGCCGATGCGCACAATCAGCGCGCCGCTCTCCGTCCTGGCGGTCAGGAGTGGGTCCGCAGAATTTGTTGCAAGATCGAGTGATGGCTGCACCTGCTCTGGCTGCACCTGCTCTGGCGTACTGTCCCCATCGCTCTCTGCATCGGGCGCAGAGTCGCCTATCTTGGTAGTGGCATCGGGCTGCTCAGCAGCGGGCGTTTCTGTCACGGGTTCCGGCGCTGATGCGGTGACGGGTTTGGTGACGGGTTCGGTGACACGGTGGTGCGCCGGTTCAACGGCGACGCCGGACGATCGTGCAGCGGACGCTGCTGGCGATTCAATCGGTGTGGCGGCTGTGGGCAACGACTTGGCAACGTCGCGTTTCGGGTTCTGTTCAGTCGGTGTTTCGGTTGGCATGGAAGGCGCCAGATCATTTCCAGAAAAGGTGTTGAGCAACATGCGAAAATTGTGCAAGGTGACGCGCACAAAGCGCCCCAGTGTCATCGGCTGTGTCATCGGCTGTGTTGGCGGCTGTGTTGGCGGCGCCGGAGCCATGGTGCGGCTCACTGGTTCCACTCCGGTTCAAACGGTGCACAACGCATGTGGACGTCGAGTTTGCCAAGCCGCAGCCCCATATCCTGCTCGATGATATCGCGGGTTGCATCGACGACTTCGTCGGTCTTCATCGGGATGTCGATATCTGGCGCCGTTTCGATCTCCAGCCGAACATCGACCGAGCCGCCGCGCGAACGCACGGCCGGCACCACCGTGATGATTTCGGCCAACTGGTCGAGATGCCACTGTAGCCGGCGCTCGACGCTAACAGTGTCCAGCTCGGCGGCGCCGCCTTCGGCGGTGCGAATTTTCACCCCGCGCCGGCGCACGGTCATCACCTCGAAAAAGAGCAGTGCACCCAGAATCAGCAACGCACCGATGCCGACCGCAGCCTGCCCGATGACAAAGTAGACCGGGTTCTCCATCTGCACGGCCGCCAGCCAGGCAGCTAGCGTGGTCAGGTTCGATTGTAGCCATTCAATGCTCTGCAACGGGATGATCGCTGCCACCAAGAGCGCGACCAACAGCGTCAGCCAGAGCAGAATCGCGATGATACGGTTGAATAGATTCATCCAGATTCGCCTTCAGGAATGGAGCGCAACACCGACGGCATTATACCGCACCCCTGCGGCGTTGCCGAACCGCTACAGCGATTCCAGCACCGACTGCTATCGCCAGCAGCAGCGCGCCTGCCGCAGCAAGAATAAGCCCGCTACGCCAGCCGGTCGGCTCAAAGGTAAAGACCACGTCGTGCTTGCCTGCTGGCGTCACCACGCCGCGGAAGAGGCCGTTGACCGCTTTGATCTCCGCCAGGCGACCATCGACGGTCGCCCGCCAGCCTGGATAGTAGCTGTCGCTGAGCACAAGGAGCGCCGGCGCTGCGCTGTTTGTGCGGATATGCACTCTTTCGGCGGCGTATGTGATCAGCTCGGCGCGGTCGGTTGGCGTGGCCGGTTGTGCGCCCTCGAGCGCACCTTCGACAACAGTCACCATACCAGCTTGCTCCTGAAGCATGATGAGCGCATCCTCCTGGTTGTCGACGGGCGCCATTGCGCCGGCAAGGTAGGCGCGCGGCGCCACATCGAGGTTGCGGTAGACCTTGACATCGCCGCTATGCTCCAGCCGGAAACGCCCGCGGTCGCTGGGCAGCAGCGCCGCAAACATTGTTGTGCGTGCATCGTAGAGCGTCGCTGCCTGTATGACGAGAGCAGGTGCGCCGGGCGCGGCGACAATGCGCAATTCTGCAATCTCGCGTGGCGCCGCAAGCGACAGCCGCGCACGGTACTCTTGCCGGCCAGCCTCGACATCGCGATAGGCCACAATGCCGCCACTGGCTGCCGCCAACGGGCTATCCAGCGCACCATCGGCGAAGTGCGCACCTGGTGCACCGCCTCCGGTCAGTGTGATGCGCTCGCGTTCGCCAGCGGTGTCGACAACCTCCAACCAGGCGACCGGCTGTGCAGCGTCCGCCAATGCCGTGCTCGCGGCAGCGTCGCCGGTCAGATAGCCGATCAGATCGACGTGCGTCGCCGAGAAGGGCAGCGGCGCCTCGATCACGAGCGGCGCGGACAGGCGACCCAAGTCAGCGCCGATCTGCCGATCGTAGAAAACACCCTCAAACCAGAGATCGCGCACTTTGTCGGTGACCACATAGGCGACATTGAGCATGGCGAGCAGGCGGCTCTCTGGTATTTCGCGGATTTGTTCGCGCAGGCGACCGTCGGCCACCAGGCGTTCGGGCGGGACGAGCAGCTCGGCAAAGCGGATGTAGCGTTGCAGCGGCAGCACACCGCCGTCAAAACCATCCACCGCCGGGATGCGCCAGAAGAGCGGCAGGTTGGGAACAAGCAGTTCTTGCACCTTTTGGGCGATCACCAGGTCGTGAAAGGCGTCGTCGTTGAGTTGGGGCGGCTCGCTCTCGACCAGGATACGGCGATAGTCGGCCATGTCGCCAGGGTCGTAGGTGATGGTGCTCATGCCGAGAAAGCGGCCTGCAGCGGCTGCACCGGCGAGATCGCGATCCGGGCTGGTGAGCAGATGGGTTGGCGCCGTGCGCAGGTCGTAAACAGCCTGCGGCGCAGTTGGCCGTGTATGGGGCAAGGCGCGCGCCGCAGCAAGCAATTCCACTGCAACCAACCCGATCAACAGCGCAGCCGGCGCGGCGCGGGCAAATCGTGGTCGCCATGCCCCGAGCGCAGCCATACCGACACCGCCGAGCACCGCCATGCCGAGCGTGTAGAGCATCATCCAGCGTGCGGGCGCCCGGAATAGATCGAATCCAGGCACAATTTCGTATAGAAGATAGTAGAGTGGATTCCAGCGCCCAAGCGCAAGGAATAGCCCAAGCCCACCAAAGAGCAGACCAAATCCACGCGCCGGGCCGCAGCCTTTCCACGCACCGATGGCTGCTAGCGCCAATCCAATCAGCCCGATATAGGCGACAAATTCGGTGTAGCCTGGCGTGTCGAAGATCATGCCCAGATCAGCGAGACCGTAGCTGGGCAACAGCGTCCACCCTAGCGCCAGAGGTTTGAGGCTGAAACTGCTCGCCTCGCCATAGGTCAATCCGCCGCTGCGTAGACCGAGTGTGCTGAGTTCGAGGGTTGGCAGCAATTGTGGGGCAGCCAGCAGCAGAGCCATCGTCACGCCGCTGAAATAGACGAGGAGCGACGGGACAAGCGACGCAAAATAGGCGCCGACCCGCGCTCTGCTGTTGGCGACTCGTGGATGGCGGGGTAAGTGCACACGCGTTGGGGCGGCAGTCGGGTCAGACGTTCCCTCTTCGTTGTGTGGTTGCGCTTTCCACCACGGCCACACGATCCATAGGCCCAGGCCAAAGAGGTTGACGAAGAGGGTCTGTGTATGGCCTGCCAACAGCATCAGCGCCACGAGCACGGCGAAGAGCGCGCTGCCAAGGAAGATCGCCTGCCAGTCAGGACGGCTGGCAGGCCGGGTCACGCGCCTCGTCTCAACCCAGGCAAGGCAGAGCGCCGCCCATGGCAGCCAGGCAGCACCGTTCAATTGATTGATGTGTCCGATCAGACCACCGACAAAACCGCTGCCGGCCAGCAGGAGTGCGCTCATCAACGCAGGCGCAAACGCAAATCCCCAGTGACGCAGCAGCGCGTACCCTCCCATGCCGAGCAGCCAGGTGTGCAGTGCTGCACTCCAATAGAGCTGGGTTGTCACCGGTGCATCAAAGGCGCCCATTGCAAAGATCGGCCAGTGCAGTGGATAGAGCGCCGCAACTTGCGGGTTTGCGAGCAACGGCGCGCCGAGGAAGAGATAGGGGTTCCAAAATGGCAGATCACCCGCGCGCAATGTTGCACCGACATATTCCCAATATGCGTAGAAATAGAGCTGGATGTCGCCGCCGGCCAGGACGCGATTCGTGAAAAGCAGCCGCGCGTAAAGCGCCAGCACGAAGCTGGCCAACAGTGCGCCGGCCAGCAGATGAGTATAGGTCGAGCGCCGCGCCTTCTGTTTATGTTCGGTGGTGCGCGTCATGGCAAAGCTCCTTGCTGCGCGTTGGTGCAGCGCAGCGTTGTTGAATCAGGGATGCCCTGCCATGTATTCCAGCCAGCGTTCGGTGAAACGGATGCTCGGCAGACCCGCCATTGCGCCGTTCTGTTTGGATGCGCGGTGGTCTCATGGATCGCATAGATCGTAAATCGCCCGATGCGCAGGCGCGGCTCGGCAATCAGGTTGCGCGCCGCCAGGTGGAGGGAGAGATCACGTGCAGGTGACCAATCCGCCTCGACCAGATAGCGCAGGCGATGGGGCGTTTTGGCTGCATTGTCAGCCAATTGCACCGCGCTCGGCGCCCAGCGCAAATCGATCTGCCCGTCCTGCAAAGGTGCGAAGAGGTGAAATTGGAGATGCCAGCCGAGGGTGCGGTGGTAGACAACCGGTTGTGATTCGCTGCGTTCGACAAGCCAGGCCGCGACGTCGTCAATTCCGGTGTAGGCGCCATGGTCGCCACCGATCGCCAGGGTTCCTTGCGCTGCCTGCACAGCCGGTCCGGCAAGGAGCAGGAGCCAGGCGGCGAGCAAGAGCATCGAGACGAATGCGCGGTTCGCATGAATGCGCAGCCAGGCGATCGCGCCTTGTGTGAAGGTGCATTCCGGTGCGGTCTGTTGATCTGCGCACCGCTGCAAGCTCCACGTCGCACAGAATCCGCCTAGCAGCGCCACGACTGGCGCCAATGGCAGCAAGTAGCGATCCCAGATTTGCGCGGTGGAGATAGTGTGGATGATCAGAAAGCCGGCGCCCCACCCGGCCAGCACGAGCGCAGGCCACGACGCAGGGCCTGAACCGTACGCGCCGCGTCGCCGCAGCGGGGCAAGCATTGCAGCAAGGAGCAATAGCCACGGCAGTGGAGCGCCCAGGAGGTGACGACTCAGCGTCATCCAGTCGAGCAGCCGCGCCAGCCATGCAGCGGGATCGGAGAGTGCGAAGCCGGTTGCATTGCGCGCACCCAAATCCCACGGTGAGGGCGCCACCGCCCAGCGCAGACTATCCCAGTAGAAGATCGGCGCAGCGACAAGCAGCAGCCCGGCGAGCAGGCGCAGCGTGTACCGTACAGATTGGCGCAAGGTGAGCGGCGGTTGAAACAACAAGGCAAGCACCATCGGCGCAAAGAGCAAACCCTGCTGCTTTGTCATCGCTGCGACGCCTAGCCACACGCCCGACCACAGGGGATGGCGTCGCGTCGCCCCATGAATTGCCAGCAGGCCGGCGAGCACCAGCAGCGGGTCGGTGAACGCGGTTGCAGCAAAGCTGATCGCAAAGGGGTTGAGCGCCATCAACAGACCGGCGATCAATCCGGCGCGAGTTCCCCACCAATGACGCGCAAGCGCGACGACCACGGCAATCGAAAGCGTGCTGAACAAGATATTGGGTGTGCGCGCAGCGATCGGCGTTGTCCCTAATAGATCAAACGCGCCCTGCAGCACCCACAAAAAGAGGGGTGGTTTGTCTGGCCAGATGTGCAGAAAGAGCGGATCGACATACCGGCCATGAAGCGCCCAGAAGCTGTAGATGGCTTCGTCGGGGTGGAAGGCGAAGCGGTCAACGCTGGTCAGACGCAGCGCAAAGCCGATCCAAAGGATGACGACAGTTGCGGCGCGTTCATCGAGCGCTAGAAAGAGCGATGTCGTCGGTTGTTTTGGGTGTGATGTGGCGTCTGTAGCCAGCATGGCTCAGTCGACGAACCGATACTTCACCAATGTGCGCAGGGCGACGATGCCATCGCGCCATGTGATCTTCTTGCCCTCATGAAAGGCGCGACCGTTGTAGCTGATCGGCACTTCGAAGATCGTGTAGCCGCGCTTGAGGATCTTGGCGGTCAGCTCTGGCTCGATCTCAAAGCGGCGGCTGCGCAGCGGCATACCGGCGATCACATCGCGGCGAAAGCACTTGTAGCACGTCTCCATGTCGGACAGCGATGTGCCGTAGAAGATGTTGGTCACGATAGTCAACATCTTGTTGCCGACAGTGTGGCTGAGGCTCATTGCGGCGCGCGGCCCGCCCAGGAAGCGGCTGCCGTAGACAACTGGCGTGCGGCCTTCCAGGATCGGTTCGAGCAGTTTGACATAGTCGCGCGGGTCATATTCAAGATCGGCGTCCTGGATCACAATGATGTCGCCTGTGGCGTGCTCGAAACCGGTGCGCAGCGCAGCGCCCTTGCCGCCGTTGACCGCGTGGAAGATGATCTGCATGTCAGGATGCTTTTCAGCTTGCCAGGCGGCGAGGATCTCACGCGTGCCATCGGTCGAGCCGTCGTCGACCAGGATAATCTCGCGCTCCACGCGGATGGGACCGCTCAGATTGGGGTTGTCACCCGATGGATTGACCATCAGATCGACGGAGCGCACCAGCCGTACAATCTCTTCCAATGTCGCCCGCTCGTTGTAGACGGGCATTACAATCGATAACTTCAATTCGACACCTATTGAGAAGGAGCGAGAGACGCGAGGCGGGCTTGTCGATGTGGAATGCGCCCCGCGTGAAAGCTTGCCCTCGCCAACGCGATCTTATTGTTCACTGACTTGATGCGCCAGGATGATTGCCTCGGCAACGGCGCGCATCGGCTTGCGGTTGTTCATGCTCATCTTTTGGATTTTGCGGAAGGCTTCCGTTTCGGTGAGTCCCTGCGTATCCATCAGAATCCCCTTGGCGCGATCGACAGACTTGCGTGTCTCCAGTGCATCCTGCAGGCTGTTGACCTCCCGCTCCATCGTGCGGAATTCGCTGAAGCGCGCCAGCGCAACCTCGATCGCCGGGGTCAGATCGCTTTCACGGAAGGGCTTGACCAAGTAACCGGCGACGCCGGCCTGACGTGCGCGCTGCACCAATTCTTGCTGGCTGTAGGCGCTGAGCAAGAGCACCGGCGCGACGCGCTCCTCGGTGAGAATTTTGGCGGCTTCGATGCCGTCCATATCCGGCATTTTGATATCCATGATCACGATGTCGGGGCGCAATTCACGCGCCAGATTGACGGCGCTGCGGCCATCTCCCACCTCGCCCACCACCAGGTATCCCAGGTTGGTCAGCATCTCCCGTAAATCCATGCGAATCAAGGATTCGTCATCGGCGATAATTACTCGTGTGCGCTCCACGTTCGCAACTCCTTCAGTATTGGGATCGTCCTGGCGTCTGCTGTGCAGTCAATCTTGAACTCTACCGTACAGGATGCGTTCTGTGCAAACTTTTCCTGTAGCGGGTGCATCTCGGGTTGTGTGGTTGGCTAGAGGAGCCGGCTGCTCCGTTTGGGCACTGTCACCGTGGCGAGTGCACCTGCAATGGCCGGTTCGCCATCACGTTCCTCGACGAGCGACCGCATCTGCAGCGATCCTTTCAGGTCATCGGTCACCAACGTGTTGACGATCTGGAGGCCCAGACTGTGGGAGGGCAGCGTTGGGTCGAAATCCGGCGGCAGGCCGTCGCCATCATCGGCGATCTCGATGGTGACCGCATCGCCCAGATCGTCAAGCGTGATGCGAATCGTGCCGCGCTGGTGATCCTTGAGGCCATGTTCGACGGCGTTGAGCAGCAGTTCATTGACGACCATCGCCAATGGCGTCGCCTGGCTGGCCGGAAGGCGGACCGATGGCCCTTGCACCTGGATCACGATTTCCTGGTCAGGTTGTGCAGAGACTTGCGTCACCTGGCTGGCGATGCGCTGGCAGACATCCCGGATATTGATCGGCCGGTGCTCGTCCTGGCTCAAGAATTCGTGAATGACCGACATGCTGAGCACACGATTGACTGCGTCGGTCAGGTGCTGGCGCGCCTCGTCGCTCTGCACACGCCGTGCCTGAATGCGCAGGATTGCGGCAATGTTCTGCAGGTTGTTCTTGACGCGGTGATGCACCTCTTGAATGATCGCCGACTTGACGTTAAGTTCGCGCTCCTTTTGCACCGCCTCGGTGGCGTTGTGCAACAGCACGAGGACGGCATCGACGCCATCTTCGCTCGGGTGAGGTGAAAAGGGCGTCCATGGCAGCGCAAGCCAATAATTGCGCCAACTGATCGTCGGCATGCGCAGCGGAATCGCCGACCGCACCCAGATGCGCCCATCGTCGCTCTCGACGCGCGCCGACTGGCAGGCGTGCGTCTCGAATGCGCGCTCAACCAACCGAACATCGCACGGTTCCAGCGAGGCAAGCTGTTGCCCCTGCACTTCCGGCGTGACGCCGATGCTGCGAAAGAGGTTGGCTGCAATGCCACTCATATAAACAACCGCTCGCGCGTGATCGACCATGTAGACGCCATCGTAAAGGGAGAAACTGCCCAGTGTGCTGGCGCTCGCCAACTCGCCGCGTGCACACATCTCCTGCATCCAGATGACCGCCTGGCGAAAATGGCGGTTGCGCCGGCGCTGGCGCTCATGGGCGATCATATTGGTTTCGACGAGGATGGCGCCGATGACCGTGTTCTCTTGGTCATGGATCGGGAAGACATCCTGGATCACGGGTGCGCCATTGCTAAGCACCTCGCGTTGGCGACGTCCGCCGCTGCCGCTGTTGAGCGCCTGAAACAGCAGCGGCTGATCCTCAGCATTGAGCAGCCGGCCGGTAATGTCCTTGCGATAGAGCGATGAGATGGAGCTGGGGATGGCGTGGAAGGCGACGATCGCCTTGTCTTTGGAGTGCAAAACGCAGAGAAGTACATCCGCCCGGCTCACATCCGCCGTGATCGGCAGACCTGCCTCCACTTTGCGCAGGAGTTCAAGATCGGCGGGTGCTAGACCCGGTAGTGCACTGACTTGACTGTCCATAGTCGGTTGCGAACGAGCTTTGTTCGGTCACAAAGGCATGTATTCAGACGCCGCCTGCTGGATACAAAAAGCTCCCGCACGTTTAGGTTGTGGGAGCTTTTCACTGCATCCAATGCCTTCGATTGATCAACTCTCGGCAGTGAGAGCATCCTGAATCTAGATGCGATTTGGTGTGGTCGGGGCGAGAGGATTTGAACCTCCGACCTCTTGAACCCCATTCAAGTGCGCTACCAATCTGCGCTACGCCCCGTAACAGATCGAAGTATAGCACGACGGGCAGGGTGAAACAAATGGCGAGCGGAGTAAATCGTGCGATCATGCACTCACGATCACGCACTTAGATCGGGTAGGGTGCTGCCGATGAACTCCCCGGCGCCATTGAGGAAGCTGCGTGCGTCCATTGCCCGCTTGCCTGCTGGCTGGACAGTGCGCAGCAGCAGCAGCCCCTCGCCTGTGCCGACTGCCGGTCCATCGGGCGTGCGTGTGACAAGGCCGGGCGCGGCGCTGCCATCTATCACCGCCGCAGCGAGAATTTTGAAGGGTTCGCCACACCAGGTCGTATACGCGGTTGGCCAGGGAGTGTAGGCGCGGGTCATGCGTTCGATCCGGCTCGCTGGCTGCGACCAATCGATCGCGCCATCTTCCTTCTGGATCTGCCGGCAGCTTGAGGGTAGTCCTGGCAGTAGGTGCTGTGCGACTGGCGCGATCTCACCGGACAGCCAGTCGATCAGCGTCGCGGCCAATAGGGATGCCCCTTGTTCGGCGAGGCGCACGCTGAGCGAAGCGGTCGTGTCACCGTTTTCGATCGGCTGCGCGGCCTGACGCAGCGACGGCCCGGTATCCATCCCCTCATCCATCAGCATGATCGTCACACCGGTTTGCGCCTGGCCATCGAGAATCGCCGCAGTGATCGGCGAGGCGCCCCGATAGGCGGGCAGCAGACTGGCGTGAACGTTGATACAACCGAATGTGGGGATTTCGAGCACGTACTTGGGTAGGATCAGTCCGTAGGCGGCCACCACGATCAGATCGGGCGCAAGCAGGCGCAGCGCATCGACCGCGGCTGGTTCTTTGCGCAGCGAAGCGGGTTGTAGCACCGGCAGCCCGAACTCCGCCGCCATCTGTTTGACCGGGCTGCTGAGCGGCTGCTTGCTGCGACCGGCCGGGCGATCGGGTTGCGTTGCGACAGCAATGACCTCCCAGCCGCCGCGCGCCGACTGCTCGACCAGTGCACGCAGCGATGGTGTGGCAAATGCGGGCGTCCCCATAAATAGAATGCGTGGCGGTGAAGTGTGGCTCATGCCAGGATTGTATCACACAGCGCACCGTTGCACCGGGTTGG
>JACSRH010000463.1 GCA_014879855.1 Caldilineaceae bacterium
ACAAAGATGCGCACATACCCCTGCGCCTCGGCCAGGCTGAGGGCCTGGGCCAGCGCGGCCAGCGCCGCGTCTTCATCGTTCCGCGCAATGTGCGCCAGCGCCTGCACGATCTGAATCTCGATGACGCTGCCTGCCCGCGCCCCGGCTGCCGCCGCCTCATGCAGCCGCGCCAGCAGATGCAGCGCCTGCTCCAGCGTCTGCGCTTCCCCGGCAAGCTGCGCCTGCGCGATCAGCACGCGCGCCAGCGTGATGTGCTCGAACTCGCGCAGAAAACTGAGGTCATCGTCGACGGTGAGCGCGTGGTCGCGCACCCAATCGAGCGCCTCGGTCACCTGGCCGTTCGCCAGCCAGACGCGCGTCTTCAACGCAGCCACGGGGCGCACGTCGGGGAGAGGCGTCCCGCTGATGTAGCGCTGCGCGGCCGCGTCGAGCAGCGCCAGCGCGGCGGGCAGATCGCCCCGATCCTGCTGGATGCGCGCCTGCGCCAGCCGCAGCCGGTAGGGCCATTGCGGCGAAGCCGCGGCTTCGCCCAATCGTTCACTTTGGTGCAAATTTTCTGCGGCCGCGCTGGCGTCGCCGCGCTCGCGATGCAGCTCGCTCAAACCGAGGTAGAGATCCGCCGCCCCGCGCAGGGGCGGCCCGGCGGGAGGCATGGCAAGGTGCAGCGCATGGGCGTAGTCGCTGAGCGCCGCCGTCAACTGCCCCTGCACAATGCGGATGTCGGCCAGGCCGGGCGCGCCGCTGATGGCAAGCACCGGGTTGCCGCTCCGCTCAAAGCTCGTCATCGCCGCAGAGAGCGCCTGATGCGCGACGTCCAGGTCGCCGCTTGCCCAGGCGGCCAGCCCCAGGATCGCGGAAGGAATGGCGCGCCCCAGCTCGTCCTCCGGCGGCAGCAGATCGAGCGCGCGCCGCGCATAACGCACGGTGGCGGCCACATCCCCGCGCGCCTGCGCCAGATAGGCGCGCGCCGAGGCCACCGTCACCGCCAGCACTGCAAACTCGGCCTCATCGGCGACGACCATTGCCGTGGCGGGCATTTGCGTGGCGGGCGCGTCGAGCCAGCGTTCCGCATCCTCCAGCCGCTGCTCGGCCGCGGCCAGCTCGCGGCTGTCGAGCAAGGCCCAGGCGTAGCCGGCGCTGAGCACAGGCCGGCGGCGCACCAGTTCGTCCGGCAGCATCCGCGCCCAGCGCAGCCAGCGTGCAGATTGAAAACGCCTGTCCATCGCGCGCCACTGTCGCTCGATCAGGTCGGCGGCCTGGGGAAAGTCCTCGGCGGCCAGCGCGTGACGGATCGCCTCGGCGGGCAGGTCGTTGGCCGCGCACCAGGCGCTGGCGCGCTGGTGCAGCAGCGGGAGTTGCGCGGGCTGTTCGTCGCGCAAATGGGTGCGCAGCACCTCGCCAAAGAGGTGATGGTAACGATACCACTCGCGGCGGTCGTCGAGCGCCACGACAAAGAGGTTGGCGCGCTCCAGCGTCTCCAGCATGGCCTTGCCGTCGTGCTGGCCGGTGACCGCGTCGCAGAGCGCGCCGGTCAAGCGGTCGAGGATCGAGCTTTGCAGCAGAAAGGTGCGCACTGCCGCGGGCTGCTGGTGGAGCACTTCTTCGACGAGATAGTCGAGGATGAAGTGATGGCTGCCGGTGAAGGCCTGGAGGAAACGCGCGGGGTCCGCGCGCCCGCGCAGGGAGAGCGCGGCCAGTTGCAGACCGGCGATCCAGCCTTCGGTGCGCGCGTCGAGCGCGGCAACCTCGGCGGGGGAAAGGGTGAGGCCCATGGCCTCATTGAGGAAAGCGGCGGCTTCGGCGGGGGTGAAGCGCAGATCGGCGGCGCGCAGTTCGGTCAGTTGGTGGCGCACGCGCAGGCGGGCGAGCGGCAGTTGCGGATCCTCGCGCGTGGTGATGAGCAGGTGCATCTGCGGCGGCAGGTGATCGAGCAGGAAAGTGAGCGCGGCGTCGACCGCCGGCTCCTCCACCGCGTGGTAGTCGTCGAGGACGAGGGCGAACTCATCCGGCTGCGCGACGATCTCGTTGAGCAGGGCCGTGAGCAGCGTTTCGACCGGCGGCTGCGGGCCTTGCAGCGCCTCCATCACCTCTGCGCCCAGCGACGGGGCGATCGTGCGCAGCGCGGCGACGAAATAAGTCAGAAAGCGCGTGAGGTCGCTGTCGCCTTCATCCAGCGCCAGCCAGGCGACGGGGCGTGCGCTGCCGGCCACCCACGCGCTGACGAGGGTGCTCTTGCCAAAGCCGGCCGGCGCAGAGATGAGGGTCAACTTGCCGTGCAGCCCTGCCTCCAGCCGCTCGATCAGGCGCGGGCGTGGCACCATCTGCGGCCGCAGCGGCGGGAGGTAGAGTTTGGTGGTTAAGAGTGGTGCGGGCATAGTTTGATCTGACAACGCAGTCGATAACGATTATTCCGCGATGCGCTCCCCTTCTTTTCACCTCCTGCTGAATGCACCATGACTGCCACATGCCTCCAGGCTTCTGCTATCATCGACGAGTAGCCCGCCGCACCCTTGATTACCGGATGAAACTTGTTGGCGCGCTATTATAAAGGGATCGCTCTGACCCGACAAGAGCAATTTCCTGGGGCGGCCGGTGTTTTTCGCTTGTTTGTAACTGTTCACACCGGCGGCTCTACTCCATCGTGATGACAACTTTACCGCGCGCGTGCCCTTCGCCAAGATAGCGGAGCGCGTCAGGAAGCGCCAGCAATGGGTAGCATCGATCGATGACAGGGACGACCTCGCCCGCTTCCAGCCATTCTTTCATCACCATCAGATCACGCTGGTTCGGAACCGCCGTGACGTTGCCCAGCTTTTTGTCGCCGCCTCGCGACATCCACGGCCCCAGCAGCACGGCTTGAAAGATTTGGGCCATTGAACCACCGGCCATGACATAAGCGCCCTGGGGCGCCAAGGCGCGTTTATAGGCCGAAAGTGGATGATACCCGTTGGCAGCCAGGATCAAATCATAACGCTGCCCGTTTTGGGTGAAATCCTCTTTGGTGTAATCAATGACATGATCTGCCCCAATTGCACGCGCCTGGTCCAGGTTCCTGGTGCTG
Source organism: Caldilineaceae bacterium (assembly GCA_014879855.1). GTDB lineage: Bacteria > Chloroflexota > Anaerolineae > Caldilineales > Caldilineaceae > Caldilinea. Next base: position 3,062 of record JACSRH010000463.1, read on the forward strand.
CACACCGCTGTGACGTCTGCCCCGAACACTTTGGCAATCTGCACCGCAAATGTTCCCACCCCACCAGACGCCCCGTTGATCAGCACCTTCTGTCTGGGCTGAATGTTTCCCTTGTCCCGCAAGCCTTGTAAGGCAGTGAGCGCCGCCATCGGCACAGCCGCCGCCTCCTCAAACGACAGATTGGCCGGTTTTAGTGCCAATGCCCGCTCAGGAACCGCAACATACTCGGCAAATCCGCCGTTGCCGTGGGCGGAGAGGTCGCCAAAAACAGCGTCGCCCGGCTGAAACTGTTTGACCTTGCTCCCGATCGCTGCCACGCGTCCTGCCACATCGGCGCCGAGCAGCGTGTTTTTGGGCTTGAACAGCCCTCCGCCCATAAAACGCACGAGAAAGATGTCGGCGGTCAGGAGATGCCAGTCGTAAGCGTTGACCGAGGCGGCCGCAATCTTTATCAGGACTTCGTCCTCCTTGGGCGTTGGGGTTGCGATCTCCTGAAACTTCAATACATCCGGCGCGCCATAAGTTTCATACACAAACGCTTTCATCTTTGTTTTCTCCAGAATTATATTATGTTCAATGAAAAGGCATCCACCGCTTGCACAGGCTGATCAGCCTGTGCAAGCGGTG
>JACSRH010000455.1 GCA_014879855.1 Caldilineaceae bacterium
AGGACGCCCGGGCGTCCTCCCTCTTTTTATGCAATTTTTTCACAACGCCGCTGTTCAGCGCAGACGGCGAAACCCGCCGCGGTCCACCACCGCGGTCATCCCGATCAGGAAGGCCGCAGATGCCGGCACCAGCGGATCGGTGTGAATCCCGACCCCTTCCATGATCCCAAATGTGAGCAGGGCCACGATGCCGAGCATGAGCAATGTGTTGCTGAAAAGTTCTTTTGGCATGTTCGATCCACCTGACAAATCAAATTTCCTGGCTTGATTGTAGGCTGCCCACTGCCGATTCCCAAATTGTCAGACCGGCGATCCTGTCTGGAGGCAGACGAGATCCAGACGATCTTCTGCCTCCGTTGGGATACCGTAGAGAAAGCGTAAGATTTCTTATCCGCTCAAGCGAGCGTCGATCCCTGGATGACGCCAGATGGTTGCGCTTCGCTGAGCTTGACAGCGTCTTTGCGCGCCAGCACAGCGGCAGCCAGCAAAACCAGCACGATCCAAATGGTGCTCGTGACCGCCAGATGCACCAATTGCAGCCACACCGGAGCCTTGAGCGCCACGTTGAGCGAGCCGAGCAGCAACTGCACGACATACAGACCGATAACCAAGCGGCCAAATTGTTGCGTAGTGCGCACCGGCTGACGCTGCATTGCCATCCAAGCCGCCAGTCCGACCAGCGCACCAACGATAAACGCAATGATCGGATGCAGGATGCGCAGTTCAACCAGCGTCGCCACCAGCGTGTTGTCAGTGGGAGAGATGCCGCCCGTCAGCACGAGCGTGTCACCCAGGGCCGTGATCGCGCCGCTCATGCCCAACACCAACATGCCGGCAAAAGCGAAGAGCAATGTCCAGCCGACCACACCTTGCCTACGCAGTTGCAGCGGCTGGCCGCCTTGTCCCCACCAGGCGGTCAACGTCAGCGCGGCGAGCAACAAGAACGTGTTGACCAGATGACCGGCCATCCAGATCGCGCGCCCCACCGAGACATTGAAAGCGACATATTCCAACAATACCAGCGCCGCGCCGATCAAGGCCTCCAACACCATAAAGAACATCGAAAACGTCGCGCCCTTGCGCACGATATGCCCCTTGGGATAGGCGCGAAACGCCCAGATGAGCAACGCCACCACGGCCAGCAGCGCCAACCCACTGGTGATGCGGTGCGAAAATTCGATGAGGGTCTCGATCTGCTCCGGCCGCGGGATGACTTCTCCCTGACAAAGCGGCCAGTTATCGCCACAGCCCGCGCCGGAGCCAGTCGCACGCACGAACGCTCCCCAGACAATCACGAGCACATTCAACCCCACGACACCCCAAGCAAACTGTGCAAAGCGTCGATTCTCCATCATGGTTTGACCTGCTCCTTTTCAGCCTCGCATCTGCTAATCTCGTGCATTCTATCACAATCACAACTTGCGCCATGTATGTGCTACTAGAAATGGGAAGATCGCGCCGGCAAAGCACGCCTACTATAAGAATTTGCTTATGCATATAATAAGAAAGAGGGCAGACTTTCTCTGGAGGCGAATAGGTGTAAAGTAATGACCGTCTATGCAGCTTTGGTGCAAAGCGCCCGTCACTTTAGAATGACACAGTTTGCAAAGACGCTAAGACTCGTTCAATTGATTCGGCCAAGAGGGAGAGTATTTTTATGCAGACCACAATCACTTTACTGCGTCGTTATCTCGCGCTGACGCTTGTCGTCGCCGGGCTGGTGTTTGCCGTCAGCGGCTGTGCTGGCAGTACAGCCGCAACCCTGTCCCGACCCGCGCAGGCCGCAGCAGCCCAGGCGCCGGCCAGGATCAACGCCAAGATCACGCCTGCCGACTATCAGGCGCAATTTGGCGCCGGCGCCGAGCACCTGCTGCTCGACGTGCGCACGCCTGAGGAGTTCGCCGGCGGCCATATTCCTGGCGCGGTCAACATCTCGGTGGAGCAACTTGCCCAGCGCTTGAACGAGGTCCCGCAAGACAAACCGGTCGTACTCTATTGTCGCAGCGGCAACCGCAGCAACCAGGCCGCGCAGATCCTCGATCGGGCAGGGTATCCGCAGATCTACGACCTGGGTGGGATTGGAGCGTGGGCGCAACAGGGCTATCCTGTTGAGTAAAGCGTTCCATGCCAGGGAGATGCCATGCTCTATCGTGTTGTTTTGCCCATTCTATTGCTTTTGATGCTGGCCGCCGCGTGCACTGCGCCCGCGGCGGCCGTGAAGCAGCCCGCGCGCACTCCTGCTGTCGCCCGCGATTACAGCAGCACGCGCACTGGCGACAACGGCTTCTTGCGCGCCACGTACACGAGTGAGCTGGACACACTTGCCCTCAACGAACTCCACGCCTGGATGTTGCACGTTGAAACCACAGCGGGTGCGCCGGTGGAGCATGCCGTCATCACTGTGAGCGGCGGCATGCCCGAACACAACCACGGCATGCCCACCCAGCCCCAGGTGACGGAAAATCTGGGCGGCGGTGACTACCGTGTGGAGGGAATGCAATTTCAGATGGGCGGCTGGTGGACAGTCACCTTTGTCATCGACGCTGGCGGGGTGCAGGACAGCGTCACGTTCAATCTGCAACTGGAGTAGGCGCGAATGAACAGACAGCGCCGGCAAGTTTGGCTGTGGGTGGGCGCGCTGCTCGCTCTGGCCGTGCTGGCTGCCTGCACGCTGACGCCGGTTGCCAATGCTCCCGTGTGGCAAGAGGACGAGTTGCGCGTGTTGCGCACCTTGTCGCTGGACGCACTCAAGCCGCTGCCGCCCGATCCTTCCAATGTGGTCGCCGATGACCCGGCCGCGGCCGCGCTGGGTGAGCGCATCTTCTTTGACGCCCGCTTCAGCGGCAACGGCGCCGTCTCCTGTGCGTCATGTCATATGCCCGAACACCACTTCACCGACGGGCGACCCTTTGGCGTGGGCATGGGTGTGATCCCGCTCAACGCCATGACCTTGGTCGGCGCATCGTACAGCCCGTGGCAAACCTGGAACGGCAAGGCCGACAGCCAGTGGGCGCAGGCGCTGCACCCGCTGGAGCATCCGCTGGAGCAAGGCGGCAACCGCACGCTGTACGCCCATCTGCTCGCCGCGCACTACGCCGGCGACTATGCCGCGCTCTTTGGGCCGCTGCCCGACTTGGCGGACGCAACCCGTTTCCCACGCAACGCCGGCCCCGTGGATGATGTTGCGGCCAGCCTCGCCTGGGAGCAAATGTCCTTTGCCGACCAAAATGCGATCAACCGCGTCTTTGCCAACCTGGGCAAGACACTGGCCGCGTACGAGCGCACGCTGCTGCCCCAACCAGCGCGTTTCGACCGCTATGTCGCCTCGCTCGACGCCGACGGCCGGGCGCAGGGCGCATCGCTCCTGAGCGACGACGAGATCGCAGGGTTGCGCATCTTCATCGGCAAGGGCAAGTGCATCCATTGTCACAACGGGCCGCGCTTCACCAACGACGCGTTTCACAACACGGCGATCCCCGGCGCGCCTGACGTTCCGCTGCAGCGCGGCCGCATCGACGGCATTGCGCGCGTCCAATCCGACATCTTCAACTGTCTGGGGCCGTACAGTGACGCAGCCCCGGAAGCGTGCACCGGGCTGCGCTTCATGGTCACAACCGGCGACACGTTGCTGGGCGGCATGAAAACGCCCACGCTGCGCAACGTCGCCGAGACCGGGCCCTATATGCACACCGGCCAATTCGCCACCCTGGCCGCCGTGATCGAGCATTACAACAGCGGTGGCTTCGCCGTCCAGGGGCACAACGAGCTGGAGCCGCTGAATCTCGCCGCGCAGGAAGCAACGCAGCTCGAAGCCTTCTTGTACACGCTGACTGAAGAGACGCCGAATTAACTATTGTGACGCCGCAAATCGGATGTCGCATTCGTCTGGCCCGTTTTGACACAATCAGGAGGTGACCACCATGTTTGTGCTTCAGTTTGTTCCGAAGTTTCAGGTGCAGGCCGGGCTGTGCTGGCGAGGATGCTGGTTGGCGACTTCGCTGCTGGCGTGCGTGCTGGTGACAGCCGCTTGTTTGTCGCCTGCCTCTACTCCTGTCGTCATGCCGGAGAGTCCACTGATTCCAGGAGCCAACACCGTCCTGGTGGAGAATCGCTTTCGCGTGGTCGAGATCACCCGACATGGCGAGCCTGTGGCGTTCGACGCAATTGATCCTGTCTTTGTCACATTCGGCATTAAGGGAGAACTGGGTGTGCAAACGACAACCTGTAACGCCTGGGTCTATTTCATTATTGCTGAAAACGAACGTAAGTATCGCCTGATTCCAGGTGCAGGAACAGCGGAAGGTTGTGGCGAACCAATAGAATCGCAAGAATCCGAGATCTCTGAAGCGATCGCCGCCACAACCGAGTATGAACTGAAGGGCGGCCAATTGATCCTGCGCGGCGACGATGTGCACATCCTGCTGGAGCTCGACAATTCCGAGTAAGGATTCAGCTGCCCCCCCGCCTATTCTGCTGCTCTATTCGAGAGGTCGTTCAACCCCCTACTCACTCTCGAAGCCAATCTCGAACATGCTTTCCAGGTCGTGGCGCGAGAAGACCTTGAACGCGATCAGCGTCTCCGAGTCCACGATGCCATCGACCTGGAGCATCTCACTGGTGACGAGATCCGCGAGCGTGTTGTTGTCGCGCACGCGCAGGATCGCGACCAGGTCATACGCGCCCGCCACCGAAAAGACCTCGGAGATGCCGTCGAAACCGGCCAGGGTCTCGGCCACGGCGTTGATCGTGTTGCGCTTGCATTTGAGCAAAACCACTGCAGAAACCATTCTTCTCTCCTCCTGATGATTGGCGAAATCAGCCGCCATAGCACGCGGATGACGCGGATTGTACGGATCAACGCGGATCATGCGATTCAGCGCATAAAGACGCAGCAGGAATGGAAAATCAGCGGACATCCGCCCGATCCGCGTCATCCGCGTGCTATTTTTAGGTGACTGCCGTCCGTCGATTTTCATAACGAGCGTAAAGGCGTTCTTCCGCGGCGCGGCGCAGGCGTTCGGCCGCGCGATACAGATCGGCAAAGGTCGTGTAAAGCGGCGCCATGCCCAGCCGAATGGTATCAGGTGCGCGAAAATCGGGCAACACGTTGAGTTCGTGAATCAGCGCCTGGTTGATGCGCCAGCCCTCCGTGTGCCCGAGCGACACATGCGAGCCGCGCCACGCCGGCTGCCGCGGGGAGTTGAGCGTGTAGCCGAGCGGCGCCAGCATCGTTTCCCACAGGGTGATGAAGTACTCCGTTTGCTGCATGGACTTGGCGCGCAGCGCAGCCATGCCCGCGTCGAGCAGCAGATCGATGCCCGGCTCGATCAATGCCAGCGAAAGCACCGGCGGCGTGCCTGTTAAGAAATGGCGCATACCCGGCTCCGCGACATAGGTCAGGTCGAAGTCAAAGGGCGCGTGCTGACCCATCCAGCCGCGGATCGGATTCTGGAGCAACGGCTGCAGGTCACGGCGCACGTAGAGAAACGCGGGCGCGCCCGGCCCGCCGTTGAGATACTTGTACGTGCAGCCGATCGCCAAATCCGCGCCCGCGCCGGCGAGGTTGACCGAGACGCTGCCTGCCGAGTGGCTGAGATCCCACAGCACCAGCGCGCCGGCCGCGTGCACCGCGGCCGTGAGCGCGGCCATGTCATAGACATAGCCGCTTTTGAAGACCGTGTGCGAGAGAACAACCAGCGCCACATCGTCGTCGAGCCGCGCCAGCAGCGCATCGGCCGGCCCGTGCACGCCGTCCGCGGACGGGATGATTTCGAGTTGATGTCCTGCGTGCAGCGTCTCGATGACGCCTTGCAGCACATAGATGTCGGATGGAAAGTTCAGGTCGTCGGTCAGGAGGCGCGTGCGTCCACGCTGTTGCTGGAGCGCGGCGACCGCGAGCTTGAAAAGGTTGACTGAGGTCGCATCGGCGATCACGACCTCCTCCGGCGCGGCGCCTATGAGCTGCGCCAGCTTGCCGCCGATGCGTGCGGGCAGCGTAAACCAGCCCTCGTTCCAGCTACGGATCAGACGTTCTCCCCACTGCCGCGTGACCAGATCGTGCGCCAGCGCCTCGCTGGCCAGCGGCAAACGCCCCAGCGAATTGCCATCCAGATAGATCAGGTCGGGTTCGGGGAAGGCAAAGCGCTGGCGAAAATGCGCGAGCGGATCGGCTGCATCCAATGCACGCGCCTGCTCGATGCTGAAAGTTGCTGCCATCGTTGCATGTCCTGACTTAAAAACAGCTTTGATGCAGAGTCGCAGAGATGCAGAGACCCGCAGAGAAAAGCGATTTTCATTGCTCGTTGACTTGAAAATGGGCTCAAGATTGCGCTGTGTTAGACTATCCCAGGAATCTTACTTTTGTCCAAATTTCTCGTGTCTATGATGAGGCGGTCATGATTATTGAGTTGAACGGAGTTTGCCCCACAGTTGCAGAAGATGCCTATGTTGCGCCGACCGCTGTCCTGATTGGCAATGTGACAGTCAAGTCCGGCGCCAACATCTGGTTTGGCGCGGTGCTGCGTGGGGATAGCGGCGCCATCGTCGTCGGCGCGCGCACCAGTGTGCAGGATAACGTGGTCGTGCATGTCAACGCACGCAACGACACGCGGATTGGCGACGATGTGCTGATCGGACATGGCGCCGTGTTGGAAGGCTGCACCATCGGCGACAGTGTGCTGGTGGGGATGGGAGCGGTTTTGCTCAGCGGCGCCACGGTTGGCAAGGGCGCCTTGATCGCGGCGGGGGCCGTGGTGCGCGAGAACAGCCGCATCCCAGAGACGGTCCTGGTGGCGGGCGTGCCCGCTGCGGTGCGCGGATCGCTCAGTGCAGCGCAAAGCGACCGGCTGGGCGAGGGGCCCGCGCATTATCAGCAGATGGCTGAACTCTACAGAACGCACGCCAGCATCGTGCAAGCATAGCAAGACCGATGCGGTGCGTGCTCAAAAAAGGCCGGGTTTCTTGAAGAAACCCGGCCTTTTGGATAGATCGGTTTAGTCGCCCGGCGCCTCGCGTCAATGGCCTAGGTGACGCGGATCGCGCGACCTGCAATTCAGCGCAAATGAATCACTTGTGGCTGCGCTTACTTCTTCTCAACCAGCGCAAGCGCCGTGTTTGCCTTCACCAGACGCTGTTCAAGTTGCTCAATGTCGCCAAAGAAGGCGCGAGTGTAAGTTTTGCCGTCGTAGTCGCCGGTGTAGAGCCAACGTTTGGTGTAATTCATGTAAACGAGCATGCCGGTGTTGACATCGTGACAGGTGTTGCCCTGATAGACGGTCGTCCAGCCAGCGCCTTCTTCGATCTCGACCGTATGCGGGCCAGAGCAATAGACCTCGACGCCTTCTTTGTCGTCGAGCGGGAACACGCCCACTGCATCGCCGGGCTTGGCGCCCAGCCAGTAGCCATAAAGGAAGTTCTGTTCCGCCTCGCCAGTGCGCTCTTTACCATTGGTTTGATCGATATCGAACGTCCAGGCGTCGGTGGAAAAACAAGCATCTTCCCAGGTCACGGTGTGCTCCACGGGCAGGAAGCCGCCGCTGGCCTGGCGATTGACAAGCGCTTTCACATCGGCGTCGCATTGTTTGGTCTGGCAGCGATCCGAGTCACACGTCCAGTTCACCGACCAGGTGGCAGCCAGGTCAGGGCTGAGCAGGAGTTCGTCGCGCGTCGGCGCGGCAACGACCGGAGCATCGCCTTCACCCGCCACACGCACCAATTCCGCCGCCACCCAGCCATCTTTGGCGGATTTACCCTCAATGTTGGTGATGCCGGTGACATCCGTAGCAACCTGATACCATTTCGCATCCTCACTGCGCCCCAACACGTCAAAGGTGAGACCAGGGTTGGCCTTGGCGACGATATCAAACGACGTGCCCGGTCCGCTGCGCAGGTTGGCGCGCACCTGACTTGCAATGACAATGCGAAGTTGCTTATCGGAAGCAGGCGTGGCGGTCGGAGTCGGCAATGGGGACTTTGTTTCGTCGACAGGCGCCTGGTAGGCGTCCAGCGGCTCGATGACGGTGTTGATTGAGGGGGGCAACGCGGCGTCGGCGAGTGGTGCAGCAGTTGGTAGATTGGCTGCCGCTGCTGCACAGCCACCGGCAACCATCGCGGTCATGATCAACAGCGCCAAAACCCCAGCCAATCGACTCTTCAGCACAAGCTGTTCTCCCTTAATGTTTATCCGAGAATTGGCTGCGTCCCAGGTCTTTCCTTTAACAAAAGCCGGGGCGCAGAAATCTCCGGATAGAGATTTGAAGCAGGGCGAACTATCCAACAATTTTCCATTCATAAGCCATTTCTCGAACCTAAACTAACTGACGGAAACAGGCACAACGGCCATTATAGCATCAGCAATGACGCGCAAAGAAACAACAGGCGCAACGCGATCCATTACAGCGTCACGAGCACCGTCTCCAGCAAGCCCATGTCGTCGAGCCCTTCATAGGCATAGGCGCGCACGAGGTGATTTGGATCGTTCAACAGCGCATAGAGCACGCCGGCTGCCTTCATCGTGGCGATTTTACGCAACGCGCCCGCGGCGCGCGTGCGGGCGCCCTCGTGCGTCTGCTGAAAAAGGATAGTAGCGAGCGGCTGCACTGCATTATCGCCACACATGGCGAGCGCCTCAGCCGCCACCTGGCGCACCATGCCGTCATCGTCTTTCAGACACTCTGCCGCGCGGTCTAGCTGCGACGCAACCGCCGCCGAGCAACGTGGATGCAGGTGCGCCAGCGTCAGGAGCGCGGCCGCACGTACGCTGCTGTCGGCGTCGGCAAGCCGATCCGCCACGGCGGGGATGGCGCGCGCGGCGGCGCAGAGCGCAAGCCCGCGCAACGCCCACCAACGCCGATCCGGGCTTGGCGACGCCAGCAGCGCCAGTAAAGCAGCTTCATCATCTGCAGTGAGTTGAAACGCAAGTTGTTCGGTGCGTTCGTCGACGTCGGCGTCCACCGCGGCAAGGAAGGTTGTCATGTGTGTGTTGTTGTCATTCATGGCTCGTACACACCGATCTCGTCAAAGGTGACGACCACGCTTTGTCCCCCAGTAGCCAGCGTCCCGACGCCTACAGGATGTGCAGCCATCGCTGCGACCGGAATATCGACCAACCGCGCGCCATTGCCGAGAAAATGCAAGGTTGTCCCATCGTCTTCTAATGTCAATTGATTGGACGCGCCGGCCGGATTGAGCGCCGCCAATGCAGTAGGCGCGCGGATTTCTGTGGGGATGCCTGCCTGATAACGCACCACACTGAAGCGTCCCTGTCCATCGATCAAAAACAGATAAAAATTGGCATTGTCCGCAAAGCGCCCGATGAGGCCGACTGCCGCGTCCGGCGTGCCCGCCTCGATTGTGGCGTGCGCATCGATCACAAGTCTGGCCGCGTCGTCGATGGTAAATCGGCTCCAGGCCAGATAACCGGGCCACGTATCCAGCCGGTAGACGCCTTCGTCCGGCAGCACAGTGGCCGCGGCTTGACCGGGGACGGCGAAAGAGCGCAGCGCCCCCTGCTCGGTTTTGAACGTATCGTGAAAATGCACGACCGAAGCTGGGTAGGAAGCGGCTGGCGGCTGGTCAGCGACGCGCCCGACAATCACGGCCAGCTCGTCCCAGGTGGTGGTCGGGTCGAGGGCGCGCGCCGTCACCAGCAGCCCGACCGCAACGATCAGGATGACCAAGCAGAAAACCAACCACCATGCAGACAGGCGCACGCCGGCATAGGGCGGCCTTTGCACGGTGTCAGGCGCGGTGGGGCGATGCGCAGAGAGACCGATCGAGGTGCGCTTGCTGGCTTGAACTTCGGCGTCAGTTTGATAGGCGCCCGCGGATTGCGTGACGTTGCGCTGCGTGACGTTGTTCTGCGTGGCGTTGCTCTGCGTGGCGTTGCTCTGCGTGGCGTTGCTCGCTGCCATACGGCCTCTTGCTTAAATCAAAGGGTTTCTGGGCGTGTGCTGACCTTGCTGAAGCTGTTCCATGTCAGCATCCACCATGATACGGACAAGTTGGCGAAAGTCAACCGCAGGCTCCCACCCTAATTTCTCACCGGCCTTGCTGGGGTCGCCCACCAGCAGATCCACCTCCGCGGGCCGGTAGTAGCGCGGATCTTGTACGACATAGCGCTGCCAGTCCAGGTCGAGATAGCCAAACGCCTCCTCGACAAACTCCTGTACACTGTGCGTCTCGCCGGTGGCGACGACGTAGTCGTCGGGGGTTTCCTGCTGGAGCATCAGCCACATGGCGCGCACATAGTCGCCGGCAAAGCCCCAATCGCGCCGCGATTCGAGATTGCCGAGTCGCAATTCATTGGCCAGTCCCAGCTTGATGCGCGCGGCGGTGTGGGTGATCTTGTGGGTTACAAACTCCAGGCCGCGGCGCGGGCTTTCGTGGTTGAAAAGAATACCCGAACAGCCGAAGATGTTGTAACTCTCGCGGTAGTTGACCGTGATCCAGTGTCCGTACACCTTGGCGACGCCATAGGGACTGCGCGGGTAGAAAGGGGTGGACTCGCGCTGAGGCACCTCAACCACCTTGCCAAACATCTCGCTGCTCGACGCCTGGTAAAAGCGGATTTTCGGGTCGACGATGCGGATCGCTTCCAGCACGCGCGTGACGCCCAATGCTGTAAATTCGCCGGTCAGCACAGGCTGAGTAAAGCTGGTTGGGACAAAGCTTTGCGCGGCGAGATTGTACACTTCGCTCGGGTGATACTCATGCAAGATGCCGATCAAGCTCATCTGGTCGAGCAGATCGCCTTGGATAACCTCGATCTTATCCTGAATATCCTTGATGCGGTCGAAGTTGATCGTGCTGGTGCGACGCACCATGCCGACCACTGTATAGCCTTTTTCCAGTAGAAACTCGGCCAGATAACTGCCATCTTGTCCGGTGACTCCGGTAATCAATGCGGTTGGCATAAAGGTAGTAACTCCTGAATCAATTTTGGGAATAGCGAGGCGCGAGTGGCGAGGGGCGAATGATCGCCTGCGTCGTCTCGTTCCTCATGTGGAAATGTGCAAAAATAGTCGCTGACGCCATCCTGTCGGGCTAATAGCCCGACCTACAATGAGCAGACCTACAATGAGCAGACCTACAATGAGCAGACCTACAATGAACAGCCACCCTGTCGGGCTGGCAGCCCGACCTGCCAGCAGGATTTCAGCGGATCTGGCGTCGCCACTCTTCTAGCAGATCGTTCAGTGTTGTGCGTAAATCAATGGCGGGCTGCCAGCCGGTGGCGTGCACCAAACGCTGATTATCACAAAAAGAGCGTGGCACATCGCTAGGGCGCAGCCGCGCCGGGTCGACCTCCACGGTAATTTGCGCCGGCGTCAACTCCAGCAATGTTTCGAGCAGCCAGCGAATCGAGCGCGGCGCGCCAGAACCGATATTGTAGCAGAGACCTGCCTCCCCATGCTGCACCAGCATCCAGTACGCGCGCACCACATCGCGCACATCAGTGAAGTCGCGTTCCGCACTCAGGTTGCCCACGCGCACCACCGGTTCGCGCTGTCCGCGCTCGATCTCGACAATCTGACGCGCAAAGGCGCTGGCGGCAAAATCATCCGCCTGACCTGGCCCCAGATGGTTGAAGCTGCGCGCACGGACAGTCGGCAATTGGTGGCTGTTGAAATATTGCAACGCCATCATGTCCTGTGTGACCTTGCTGACCCCATAAGGCGAATTCGGACGAAAGGGCGTTTCTTCGTCGATCGGCAGGTCAGCCGGCTCGACCAGACCATAGATCTCGTTGGAAGAAACCACCAGGGTGCGGCAAGTCGGCTGCCAGCGGCGCAACGCCTCGAGCAAGTTAAGTTGGCACTGAATGTTGAGTTCATAGGTGGTCCAGGGTTGTTGCCAGCTTCCCCCTACGTCACTCCAGGCAGCCAGGTGCAATGCATAATCGGGGCGTACGGTCTCCACGACTTCGCTGACCCACAAGGCGTTGCGCAGGTCGCCGCGATGCAAAGCAAGCTGGCCGGCAAGATGCGCAATGCGGCGGTCGTGTCGATGCACTACACCGTGCAATTCTATCTCTGGTTCGCGCACCAGCAGTTCGGCGAGGTGGCTGCCAGCAAAACCGGCGATGCCGGTCAACAGGACGCGCATAAGTGATCTCGTTCCACGTAATACCAAGTAACACCAAATCGGACGTTTGTTAGCGGTTGCAGTATAGACGAAAGCGTATTGCTCCCCAAGTAAGCCGCGCGCAAATGCTTTGCTGACAATGCGCAAATTTTTCGATAACACGGCGCAAGCGCCCTTCTAACACAAGCCCAGTAAAGTTAGAACCATTGAAGGCAAACAGACAGGTTGGGAAAAACCAACTTTAGATTTTCAGAAACAAGGAGAGATTCAGATGCGCACCAATCCTTACAACCAGATGGTTCGTGATTTTGTTGAGATGGCCGATGCTGTAAACCGTCGCATGAGCACTGCTGCGCCTTACGACTATGCTCGCAATGGCGGACATGACGGCGAAGGCGCGCCCGCGTCGCGCACGCTGCGCCTGCCGATCGACGCCTACGGCGCCCAGGATGCCTTTGTGCTGACCGCCTATGTGCCCGGCGTCAACCCGGAGAATGTCGAAATCACTTTTGAGGGCGAGGAACTCACGATCCGCGGCAAATTTGAGCCACAGCCAGAAGGCGTTGATTTCTTCAAGCGCGAGCTTTATCACGGCTCATTCGAACGCCGGGTTACCTTCAATGTGCCGGTGAACGCTGACGCTATTGAAGCGACGTACGACAACGGTGTGTTAACCCTGCGCGTGCCCAAGGCCGAGGAAGTCAAGCCCAAGCAGATCAAGGTGCAGGTCAAGTAAGCGATTTCAAAGCAACGGGGCTTTGAGCCAGTAATCTGGTTTGCAATGGGCTGGACTTATGTTGGTGAGTCCAGCCCATCTTTTTTAGCCCTTGTCCCTGTTCATGCCGTGTTCATGTCACTGTCACTGTCACTGCCACTGCCACTGCCACTGCCACTGTCACTGTCACTGTCACTGCTCATATCACTGTGGCGGTGTCGCTTGGTAAACCATCGATGCTAATCCGATTTTTGCTCCTCTGATATTCTGAGATGCCCAAAGGGCCTTTTTTCTCGGCCCAGTCCACCAATGCCGGTCGCGTTCCCGCGTATGCATAGAACGGCACACCAAACCCACAGGAAGTTTGCAGCGACTCCACCGTCAGCACGACGATCTGGCGCTCGCCAGGCAGGGTAGGAAACAAGCAATGCATCTCTGCCCAGGCCCCATCACGCGGGAAGATCAAGCGGCCGCGGCCGTAGAGGCGGAGGATGCGCGGGTTGGCTTCAAAGCTGCACACCATGATCGTCAACCGGCCGTCAGCTTTGAGGTGCGCGGCTGTCTCATTGCCGCTGCCCGTGAGGTCGAGATAAGCAACTGTGCGCGCGTCGAGCACGCGCAATGTGTCCATCCCTTTGGGGGAGAGGTTGACTCGGCTTTCGGCTGTAGCGGAAGCAGTGAAAAAGAGGTGCTGCGCTTCGATGAATGCGCGCAGTTCAGGAGTAATCGATTCGTAGAATTTAGCCATGATCTCTCCTTGGCGATAAGGCGACAAATTGGTGAGTGTAAAGCAGGGCAACCTCATGTTTGATGGTAGAATGCATTGCCAATCTTCAATAAACACTGAGGAATAGACAAATTATGCAATGGTTGAACGAGCCACATCAATGGCAGCATAGCGGCGACGCCATCCGCGTCGCGGTGGATGCCGGCACTGACTTCTGGCGCAAAACGCATTACGGCTTCATCCGCGATAACGGTCACGTCTACTATCAGACAGTGAGCGGTGATTTCAACGTCGAGGTCAGGGTGGCCGGCGCCTATCGCGACCTCTACGACCAGGCTGGGCTGATGGTGCGCATTGACGACGCGCACTGGGTCAAAACCGGCATCGAGTTTGTCCACGGCGTACAGTATGTCAGCGCCGTGGTGACCAATGATTTCTCCGACTGGTCGGTGGCGCCGCTGCAGAACCCGCCTTCCCTCTGGCTGCGATTGGTGCGCAAGGCCGAGGCCGTCGAAATCTTCTACTCGCTTGATCGCGCCAAGTACACGCTGCTGCGCGTTGCCTATCTGCTGCCCAGCGCAGAAGCCCAGGTCGGCGTGATGTGCGCCGCGCCCGACGGCCAGGGCTTCGAGGTGGTGTTTGAAGATTTTGCCGTCCACCCTATCGTTGCACAGGAAAAAGCATGATGGCGCGCAAGCGTGCGCCGGCAGGAACCTGCGCATTTTGTGGCCGTGAAGTCGCGGCCGCGGGCATCACCAAACACCTGACGACTTGTGCGGCGCGCCAGGCTGCCGTCGAGAAGACCGCGGCCAGCAAACGGAAATTGCAGCCGCTCTACCACCTGATCGTGCGCGACGCGGTGGATGGAACTTACTGGCTCCACCTGGAGGCGCCCGCGACCACGACGCTCCAGCAGCTTGACCTCTACCTGCGCGCCATCTGGGTCGATTGTTGCGGCCACATGAGCCATTTTGTCTTTGGCACGACGCGCTATCAGGAGCTGATCGATGGTTTCTTTGCGCTTGGCGACCAGAAGAACATCACGACCTCCATCGGCGAGGTGTTTCGTCCCGGTCTCAAGGGCAAATACGAATATGATTTTGGGACGCCGACCGAACTCAAGGTCGAAGTTGTGGAGATGCGCGAAGGCAAGCCGCTGACGACAAAACCGGTCGTCCTGCTGGCGCGCAATCTCATGCCGGCGTATGTTTGCACCGAGTGCGGGGAGCCGGCCACGCATATCTGCTTACAGTGTTATTTTGAAGTAGGGGAGCCAGGCTGCTATTTGTGCGCGGATCATGCCAGACGCCACGATTGCACACTCTACGGCGGGCCCAAAATGCGCTTCAACTCGCCGCGCACCGGACGCTGTAAATACAACGGCCCGGCCAATCCACCGTATTGAGAGAGGGGGCGAGTTGCGAGGAGCGACGCGTATAGCGTAATGCCTCAGGCGCAACCCATTCCCTATCAAAAGTGCGCTTTGCTCTTGTTCTCGGACGCTGTTGATCCGTCTCAAGCCGACAGAATGCGCCCTACATTGACCGTGCGCCCGTCCGTGGTAGAATGCACTGTTGCTGGCCTGGCCGATAATTTTCAAAGTGTGCAGGCAGATTTGTATGCGAAAGTTCGGTCGGGGCCAGGTGTGCGCCGCTCGAGAGCTATCAAGGGAACGTATTTATGTTCAAAAAGCTATATTATGCCGTCACTGGCGATCCAAACGAAAAGGTGCTGAAAAAGTATCGGCCCCTTGTGGAAGAGATCAACAACCTGGAAAAGGAGTTCGAGGACAAAGATCCCGACGAACTGCGCGCCATGACGCAAGCCTTCCAGACCCGCATTGCCGAAGCGACGACGGCGCTGCGCGCCGAATTGGCTGAGGCAGAGCAGGAATATCTCGATGTGCTTGGCACCGAAGAACAAAAGTTTGCGCGCGTTGAGGTCGACCGCATCAAAAAGGAGCTGCGCAAGGAAGAAGAGGCGTTGCTGTGGGAAATCCTGCCGGAAGCCTTTGCCGCGGTGCGCGAAGCCAGCAAGCGCACCACCGGGCTACGCCATTATGATGTGCAGTTATTGGGCGGCATGGTGCTGCACGGCGGTCGCATCGCCGAGATGAAAACCGGTGAAGGCAAGACGCTGGTCGCCACGCTGCCGCTCTACCTCAATGCGCTGACCGGCCGCGGCGCGCACCTTGTCACGCCCAACGACTATCTGTCGAAAGTGGGCCTTCAACTCATGGGGCCGATCTATCACCTGTTGGGCTTGAGCGCATCGGTCATTCAAAACAGCGCGGGCAATCCGGATCAGGGCAGCTTTCTCTTCGACCCGGAATTTCCAAACGCCGACGACCGCTTCCAGTACCTCAAGCCGATCTCACGCCGCGATGCGTATCAGGCCGACATCACCTATGGCACCAACAACGAGTTCGGGTTTGATTATCTGCGCGACAACATGGCGCAGGACATCACCCGCACGGTGCAGCGCGAGCTTCATTACGCCATCGTCGACGAGGTTGATAACATTCTCATCGACGAAGCGCGCACGCCGCTGATCATTTCTGGCGAGGCGCGTGAAAGCTCCAACTACTACGTTGAATTCGCCGCGCTTGCCAAACGGCTCACACCCGAAACCCACTATGTCATCAATGAAAAAGAGATGGCGGCCACATTGACCGAAGAGGGCATCGCCTACGTGGAGCGCGTGATAGGCACCGACAATCTCTACGATCCCGAGCACTTCGACATGTTGCCCTATCTCGACAACGCGCTGCGCGCGGTGGCGCTCTACCGCCGCGACAAAGACTACATCGTGCGCGGCAGCGAAGTGATCATCGTCGACGAGTTCACCGGGCGCCTGATGGAAGGGCGCCGTTACAGCGAAGGTCTGCACCAAGCCATCGAGGCCAAGGAAGGCGTCAAGGTTCAAAAAGAATCGATGACGCTGGCGACGATCACCTTCCAAAACTTCTTCCGCATGTTCAACAAGCTGGCCGGCATGACTGGCACGGCTAAAACCGAAGAGGAAGAGTTCCAGCGCATCTACGATCTTGAAGTGGTGCAGGTGCCGACCTACAAGCCGATCATCCGCGCGGATCATGACGACCTTGTCTATCGCACGCAGGAGCCGAAATTTAAGGCGGTGCTCGAAGACATCAAAGAAAAGTATCAAACAGGACAGCCTGTGCTGGTAGGGACGGTTGCCATCGAAACGAGCGAGTACGTCAGCAACCTCCTCAAACGCAATGGCATCCCGCACGAGGTGTTGAACGCCAAGAACCACGAACGCGAGGCCACGATCATTGCCCAGGCCGGTCGCCCCGGCGCCGTCACCATTGCCACCAACATGGCCGGCCGCGGCGTCGATATTCTGCTGGGCGGCAATGCCGAAGGGCTGGCGCGCGAGCAACTGCGCAAGGAGCAGATCGACCTTTCCGCCATTCATCAGAATGACTGGAACCAAGCCATAGACATGCTGAAACATCAGCAGGACCCGACGGCAGCCTTTGCAGATCAATGGGCGCAGGTGCTCGCTGACCAGTGGCACGCGGTCGAACGCGACAAAGAGGCGGTCCGCAGCCTGGGCGGCCTGCACGTCGTCGGCACCGAACGCCACGAGGCGCGACGCATCGACAACCAGTTGCGCGGCCGCTCCGGCCGTCTGGGCGACCCCGGCTCCAGCCGCTTCTACCTGAGTCTGGAAGATGAGTTGATGCGCAAATTTGGCGGCGAGCGCATCTCCGGCGTTATGGCGCGGCTGGGCGTCGAAGATGACGTGCCGATCGAGGCCGGGCTGGTCAACAAGGCCATTGAGAACGCGCAGACCAAAGTCGAGGGCTACAACTTCGACATCCGCAAACATGTGCTCCGCTATGACGAGGTGGTCAACGAACAGCGCAACCGCATCTATGACCAGCGCCGGCGCATCCTGACTGAGCCTTCGTTGCGGCTGACCGTTGAGGACATGATCGCCAGCGAGGTGGGTGTGTTGGTGGCAGAATTCACAGTCGGCGAATACGAAGACGAATGGCAGCTCGACGAACTGGCCAAAGCCCTGCGTGCGCTGGCCCATCACGTCCCGGCCGATCTTGGCCCCGAACGCTGGCACAATAAAAAGCGCAGTGAGATCGAGGCAGACGCCATTGCACTGGCGCATCAGGCATATGCCGCCAAAGAAGCCGAAGTTGGCGAGCCGATCATGCGCAACGCGGAGAAGCAGATCATGCTGTGGGCAGTGGACAGCCGTTGGGTGCGCCACCTGACCGACCTTGACCGCCTGCGCGAAGGCATCGGCTTGCGTGCGTTGGCGCAACAGGATCCAGTCGTCGCCTACAAGCGTGAGGCGTTCGAGATGTACCACGAAATGATCGAGGCCATCCGCAGTGACACCGTCAGAGCAGTCTTCTCAGTGCAGATTCAACGCCAGCAGGCTCAACAGGCCGCGCCGCCCGCGCCAACGGCCATCGCCAAGAATATCCGCACCAACCGCGGTGACGGCGGCGGCGACAGCAAACCACAGACCATGCGCAAGAGCGGCCCCGAATTGGGACGCAACGATCTCTGCTGGTGCGGCAGCGGCAAGAAATACAAAAGCTGCCACATGAAAAGCGATCAAAAAGAGGGCGCGACGCCGCAGCGCGTGGCGGCAAAGTAGGGGGAGTTGCGAGGGGCGAGGGGCGAACCCATCTCCCTTTTTGCCCATTTCGTCGGTTGAAGATGAGA
>JACSRH010000379.1 GCA_014879855.1 Caldilineaceae bacterium
TGAAGACGGTGTTCCACAGGTAGAGAAAGAAGGGGATCGCCGTCACCGCCCGATAGTAGTTGCTCCACAAAATTTCCTTGGGAATCCACGTCGGCGGAAAGATGTAAACTTCGCCCGGCGACTTCAGCGAGGTCGAGAGCGTCCACACCAGCGGAATGAACATAAACACGACCCCAAAGAGCAGTACGAGATGGGTGAGCGTCCTGTTGAACAGGTTTCGCTGTCGCATGGTGACGTGCGGTCCCGCATGAGTGGCGGTGCGCATGGTGTCAGGAGTAGCCGACATCTTTTTTATCCTTTGCGGTCGTCGCCCTCATAGTAGACCCAGTAGCGCGAGGAGCGCTGCACGACCAGGGTCAACACGAGAATGTAGATAAACAGAATCCAGGCCAGCGCGCTGGCGTAGCCCATGCGGAAGTATTCGAAGGCATTGCGGTAGATGTAGAGCAGGTAAAAGAGCGTGGCGTTGTTGGGGCCGCCCGAAGTCATGATAAAAGCCTGCGTAAAGACTTGCAGCGCGGCAATAAAGCCGGTGACCAGCTGGAAAAAGAGCACCGGCGTCATCATCGGCAGCGTGATGTTCCACAGCCGCGTCCAGCTTGACGCGCCGTCCACCTGGGCGGCCTCGTAGAGATCAGTGGGAATCCCTTGCAGCCCGGCGAGGTAGATGATCGTCCCGGCGCCAACGCCCCACAGACTCATCAGGATCAGCGACGGCAGCGCCCATTGCGGGTCGCCCAGCCAGCTTGGCCCGCGAATGCCGATATTGGCCAGCATCGCGTTGAAGAGGCCAAATTCCGTCGAAAAGAGCCAGCGCCACAGCAGCGCCACCGCCACACCCGACAGCACCGACGGCAGATAGAAAGCCGTGCGGTAAAAGCTCAACAGGCGAATGTTGGTGTTCAACAGCAGCGCCAGCGCCAGCCCAAAAACGATCTGCAACGGCACACTGACCAGCGCATAGATAGTAGTCACCTGCAGCGACTTCCAGACCAGGTTGTCGGCAAACATGGTGGTGAAGTTTTGCACGCCAACAAAGGTGGGCGTCGTGATCAGATCCCAGTTGGTGAAGGCCATCCACAGCGACGCCAGCATCGGCCCCGCGGTCCAAAGGATAAAGCCGAGAATCCAGGGTGAGGCAAAAAGCCAGCCGTTCAGGTTGCGGCGCACGCTCTGCCGGCTGACGCCGCGCCGCGCGCCTGTCGAGCTTTGCTTAGGAGCAGTGGTAACAGCAGCCAATCGTCGTCTCCAATGGCACAAAGTGAAGTGATCAGTGCAGCTTGACACACCGCGTCTGTCAAACGCGATGCACCTGCTAAAAGCTATCAGCAAAAAATGCTTGCATCAATATTTTAATTTTGGAGGAGGGGAGAACGTGTTACACTTTCAGCAACCGTAACAAAATCAATGGCAATACTATGCCGCACTTCCACCTGCTTTGCAAACTTCAAAAAAGATGAGTGAAATCACGCCGGACGCTGCGAGCGCTGACGAAGAGACGACGGACTTCTCCCAGATAGTGCGCAGCGCGCTGCTCCACCTCTACGACAATGCCTTTCTGCAAAATCATCCGCTGACTGTGCTGCTCGCCGCGGGCGCCGCGGGCGACCGCCTGACCCATGCCCAGGCGCTGCGCCGCACCCTGCTCGACTGCATCGAGCGGCTGCGTCCGCACGCCACCGCACACGGTGACGCGGCGCGCGCCTATGCCGTGTTGACCTACCGCTGCGTGGACGGGCTGACCATCGAGGAGATCGAGCAGAAGCTGGGCTTGAGCCGGCGGCAAACCTACCGGGAATTCACCAAAGGCATCGAAGCGGTGGCGGCTCAACTGCACGACCGGCTGGGCGTGCGCGCTGATCAGCCGTTGCCCATCTCTGCACCGGCGCCGGACGAGCACGCGCTGCGCTCGCGGCACGCGTTGGCCGAGGAGGAGCTGGCGCGGCTGGGCAAGGAAGTGCGCCGCGAGGCGCTTGCCTTGCACGACATCGTCAGTGGCGTCTGCCATCTGCTGGAGGCGCGGCTGCAACGGCGCGGCCTGGTGATCCAGACCAAGGCCCTGGCGTCTGCGCCCGCGGTGATGGCGGACCGCACCCTCTTGCGCCAGGCGCTGCTCAACCTGCTGAGCTATGCGCTGGATGTGTTGCCCGATGGCGCATCCCTGGCAATGGCAGTCGAGGAGAGGCGCGGCATGGTGCACCTGCATCTGCGCCAAGCCAGCACGGACGCTGCGGCTGGACAGGGCGTCTTGCTCGCTCACCGCCGTGAAGGCGTGGCGCTGATCGTGGCTCAATCGCTGCTCGCGGCCCAACATGGACGCCTGGCGCTCGAC
This sequence comes from Caldilineaceae bacterium, assembly GCA_014879855.1. Classification (GTDB taxonomy): domain Bacteria; phylum Chloroflexota; class Anaerolineae; order Caldilineales; family Caldilineaceae; genus Caldilinea. Next base: position 2,333 of record JACSRH010000379.1, read on the forward strand.
GAGACTTCGCAAGCGTGGTCGGCGGAAATCATGCTGCCAACCGCGCAGATGCCCACCGTCTTGATTATCGACGACAACCGTGATCTTATCGAGTTGTTTCGGCGCTATCTGGCAGGACATCGTGTCGTGGTGGCCGGCGCCGGGGGCGGCGATGAGGCGCTGGCGTGGCTGCGCCAATTTGCCGCGCAGGCCGTTGTGCTGGATGTGATGATGCCGCATCAAGACGGGTGGGAGGTGCTGCAGGCCTTGCGCAGGGAGCCTGCGCTCGCGGCCACGCCCATCATCGTTTGTTCCGTCCTGCGCGAACACGACCTGGCGCTTTCCCTGGGCGCCAGCGACACGCTCGTTAAGCCGGTCGATCAGCCAGCGCTGCTAGCCGTGATGCGGCGTTGGCTGGGGACGCTGCTTCCGCTTGCGTAAGCCCCGTCAAGGTGATTTCGAGCAGAGCCAGCAGTTCGCTCAATGTAAAACCCTGCGAACGCCGGATGCATAATTCGCCCTGGATCGGCGCATTCTCCTGTTCGATGCTGCGCACCGACACCACAACAATGGAGGTGCTCGCCAGGTGCGGGTCAGCGTTGACGGCTTCGATCAATTGCTGCCCACTCATCCCCGGCATGTTCAGGTCCACAAAAATGAGATCAGGATGATGCGTCTGGGCGATGGTCAGCCCTTCCGCGCCGCCAAACGCCTCCAGCGCGTGGAGTTCTGGGATCAGCGAACGCAACATGCGGCCGATCAGCCGCACAATGTGCGGGTCATCGTCGATGACAAGCGCGGTGCGCGGCTGATCGGGGAGGCGCTGGAGCACAAACGCCACATCGTCGCGTGTGACCGGTTTGGGGAGAAAGTCGCTGGCGCCGAGCAACGCGCCGACTTGATGCACATTGGGCAGTGGCGCCACCAGCACAAGCGCTTCATTTCCCGCGGTGGTCGCTGCTGCTGCGGCCTGCCACTGGTCGGCAAATTGTGGCTCGACCAGAACGATGTCCGGCAGTTGGACGGCCATCAGCGCACATGCCCGCTCGACATCTTCGGCCAGAACAAAATCGCAGGGGCTGATGTAGCGGCGGAGCAGGCCGACCGCGCGTGGATCGTCATGAATGACCAGCACCAGAGGACGCCCCTGTTCATGACGCAACGGTTGTGAAAGGCGCAGCGGAGAGAGCGGCAGCCGCTCATCCTGGGTGGGCAAAGGCAGCGTGAAGCTGACGCAAGTTCCCCGGCCCAGCTTGCTGTCGATCCACATGCGCCCTTCGTGCAGATCGACGAACTTCTTGCTGACCGCCAATCCCAGGCCGCTGCCGTGTGTCAGCTCTTCCTCGTCCAGACGGTC
>JACSRH010000465.1 GCA_014879855.1 Caldilineaceae bacterium
GGTGAAGAGATTCGAACTCTCAACATTTTGCTTGGGAAGCAAACGCTCTGCCGTTGAGCTACACCCGCATCTAAGTCGCAAGTATAGCCATGCCCCTCTGGACTGTCAAATAGACGCAGGAACATTTCTCGCCCCAGCCTCGTCACCGATGCAGCATCGATTTTTGGCGACAGGTTAAAAGGAGGCAAGGATGTTGCCCATTCAACACAAGCGCGCGCGAGCTGTGATCGCGCGGCTGATTGCCAGTTTGGCAGTTGCTTTCATTCCCTTTCATGCCGTTGTTCATGCTCAGGATCTTGCCCCCCTCCCGCCGTTCCCGCCGATGGTGACGCGGCCGCCGGACAACCAGATCATGATCGAGCGCCACGCGGTCGACGCCGTGGTCGATGGCGAGGTCGCTCAGGTGCAGGTGACGCAGGTGCTGCGCAACCAATCTGGCCGCGTAGCGGAGGGCGTCTACATCTTCCCGCTGCCAAAAGACGCGGCGGTCAGCGACTTTCAGATGACGGTTGACGGCGAGGTGCTGGAAGGCAAGCTGCTCGACCGCGACGCGGCGCGGCGCATCTACGAGCAGATCGTGCGCAGCCAACGCGACCCGGCCTTGCTGGAATATCTGGATCGCGGCCTCTTCCAGACCAGCGTCTTCCCGATCCCGGCGGGCGAAACCCGCACCGTTGAGTTGCACTACGTGCATCTGGTCGAGCGCAGTGACGACCTCTATCACTTCAACTACCCGTTGAGTATGCGCGGCTACGGCGCGCCTGCGGCCCAGGAAGTTGACCTGCGCGTCGAGTTGCGCAATCTGCCCGGCCTGCGCACGATCTACAGCCCGAACTACCCGATCACGATCGAGCGCGTTGCCGACGACCAGGCGGTGATCACCTATCGCGCCGACAACGACAAGCCTCCCAGCGACTTCGATCTCTACTATGGCGCTGCTGAAGAGCGGATCGGCCTCAACCTGCTTTCGTACAAACCTGCTGGTGAGGATGGTTTCTTCGTGCTGCTGGCCGCGCCGTCGCTGAACGCAGACGCCGACCAGGTGGTTGCGCGGGATATTGTCGTCGTGCTCGATGTGTCTGGCTCCATGCGCGGCAAGAAGATCGAGCAGGCAACCGCGGCCGTGCGCTATATTGTCGAGCAACTCAACCCCGCCGATCGCTTCAACTTGCTCACATTCAGCACCGGCGTCTCGTTGTGGGAGTCCACCCTCCAGCCGGTTGACGACGCTTCCCAGGTGGGCGCGCTGGCCTGGTTGCGCCATGTGCGTGCGAACGGCGCCACCGACATCAACCGCGCGCTGCTGGAGGCGCTGGCGCAATTGGCCGCGCCCGAGAGCACACGGCCTGCCTATGTCCTCTTTCTGACCGATGGGCAGCCGACGCAGGGCGAACTGGATGCCGGCGCGATCCTCCACAACGCCATGCAAAACCTGCCGGCTGAGCGGACGCCACGCCTTTTCACCTTTGGCGTGGGCTATGATGTCAACACTGACCTGCTTGACACGCTCGCCGCGGACCTGCGCGGGCTGAGCCAGTACGTCACGCCCGACCAGCAGATCGACGAGGCGGTCGGCGCCTTCTACGCCAAGGTCGGCACGCCTGTTTTGGCCGATATCGAGATCGATTTTGGGGAAGACGCGCTGTGGGAGGATAGCTATCCCTATCCGCTGCCCGACCTGTTCGCTGGCGAGCAACTGGTGGCTGTCGGGCGTTACCGGGAGGGCGGCGCTGTGGACGTGACCTTGTCCGGGCAGGTGAACGGCAAAGCGCGCGTCTATGTCTATCCGGATCGTGAGTTGGCCGCACGGGGCGGCGATCCTTTTGTGGCGCGGTTGTGGGCCACGCGCAAGATCGGCCATCTGCTCGCCGAAATCCGGCGCAGCGGCCCTGCACCAGAACTGGTCGAGGCCATCACCGAATTGAGCCTGCGCTACGGCATCATCACCCCATATACGTCCTATCTGGTGCTGGAGCCGGAGCTGGTTCCCGAAATGCCGGCGGGGGAAGTCGTCCTGCGCAGCTTGCGCCGAGACGAATTCTATGTGCAGGGTGCGGAGGCCGCCGCGGGCCTGGCCGCCGCACCCGCGTCTGGGGAAGCAGCCGTCGCGGCCAGCCAGGCGCGCAGCGAGTTGCAACAGGCCGAAACCGTGCGCGACGCATCGGGCGAGATTCGCTATGTCGCGGGTCGCGCCTTTATGCTGCGCTCATATGTCTCCACCCCCGCGGGCGAGACGCTCGCCTTATGGGTGGACACGGCGTATGACGAGGCGATGGAAGTGACCACGCTGGAGTTTGGCAGCGACGCCTATTTTGCCTTGCTGGACGACCCCGACCTGGCGCAGTGGCTCGCCATCTCACCGGAACTGATCGTCGTGACGGGGGAAGATACGGCGCTCCGCATCACCACGCAGAGCAGATAAGCGCCTGCCGAGCGGCCGAGCGCGCGGTGCATGGGCGTCCCACCGCGTCGGACTGGCCGCACCGTCACCATTATCTTGTGTTGCTGGCAGAATAACAATGAACCCAACCATGCGGTTGGGTTCATTTTGTGTAGACGCCGGGAAGATTAAGGATGGCTGCATGGTGCAAAGCGAGTGACGGTGGAACAGCCAACGATCATGGGGCGACAGGTTCTTCGGGATGTATCTCGTTCCAGAGCGTGACCAGTTCATCGGGCGTTTTGCCCATGTTTTCGGCGTTCTCGATCTTGGCCGCAAAGGTTCCGATGTTGATGTTCTTAATCAGGTCCCGGTCGATGCGGTAGTGGATCGTTTTCGTGCCATCCAATTCCACGTCGGGGCGGTAAACCCCCAGCCCTTCGAGCTTTACGCTGTGACCCAGTGCGCAGAAAAAGAGTACTGCGTTGTGAAGTTCCTCCAACGCATGGCTGACGTCGCTCACGCTCATGTTGGCGCGCGTCGCCACGTAGCTGGCCAGCGTCTTCATATCGACCATCGTCGACGTGAGCGTGCGCGGGCGCAGCATGTTGATAGCTGTAATCCGTTTGGTTGTCATACAAGTTGCCTTTCTTGCTTCAAGCAAAAATCTGAAATGTTGTTCGGAGATTGTTCCCATCTACAACGTTCCGGCGCCGCCACCGCCGGGCGCTCCCACCGCATCCGGTGATTGCGCCTATCGCTGCTATGGGAATTTTGGCTGCAAGCAACCAGCCCGGTCTATGTACACTGCACCTATTCTGTACAAACTTATGTAACCTTGCAATAGATAAATGCTGGATTTTGTCGCGCCTGAAATACGCTACATTTGATGTATTCAACATTGGCTTTGCTTGACTCCACTTTATTTTTAGCAACTTTTATAACAAGGGCGTCTTGCTTCCAGAGTAAATTCTCAAGGAATGCAAAAAAAATTGCATTCCTTGAGACGCCCGTTCTCAAGGCGAGAAACGGGGCGTCCCTCGCCTTGAGAATGAAATTCCCTCGGCTTGGGATCGGGAAGCATCCTGCTTGGCATGCATTTCTCTCGCCTTGGAAACCCCGTAAGTCGGGCTACCAGCCCGACATTGCCCGTCGCCACGCCTCCCCCGTAGGTCGGGCTACCAGCCCGACATTGCCCGCCAATTACGCGGTCGCCACACCTCGCACCCGTAGGTCGGGCTACCAGCCCGACATTGCCCGCCGATTACGCG
>JACSRH010000231.1 GCA_014879855.1 Caldilineaceae bacterium
GCAGGCGCCGTGTGTAGGGCTCCTTCGGGCGCAGGATCACCTCATCGGCAGATCCGCTTTCGACAAAGCAGCCGCGCTCCATAATATAGATTTTATCGGAGACGTAATAGGCCAAGCCGATGTCATGGGTGATGAAGATGATCGTCATGCCGATTTCATCGCGCAACTGCATCAGCATATCCAGGATCGTGGCGCGTGAACTGGCGTCGATCATCGAGGTGGGTTCATCCGCCAACAGGATAGCGGGTTTCAGCAGAAAGACACGGGCGATCATCAAACGCTGCTGCTGTCCACCGGAAAGCTCGAAGGGATACTTGTTGGTCAATTCCTCGAACTTCAGGTTGACAAAGCTACATGCTTCCGTCATCATCTCCACTTTTTGGGCCTGTGACAGATTGCGCCCGCCGCGCAAGTGGATGCAATCCAGCAAGACCGAATCGATCTTGTTGAACGTGTTGAAGGAGGAGAACGGATCCTGAAAGATCGCCTGAATATTCCTCCAGTACTCTCGTTTCTTACGTTGGCCGCGAATATCGCGCCGTTTGCCCTGGTAGTAGACCTCGCCTTCCGTTTCGTTGATCAGCCCCAACAGCATCTTGGCCAGCGTCGTTTTACCGCTGCCCGATTCACCTACAATGGAGACAACTTCACCCTTATAAAGTTCGAGATCGACGTGATCGACGGCAACGGTTTTATTTTTACCAAAGCCAAAGACTTTGGTAAGCCCTTTTGTGCTGAGGCAGATATTCCTATCGGGGTGTATTGACATGGGGCTGTTCACGGGTTTGTCCATGGGCTTGTTCATTGGCGTAGGTCTCTCTGAGTACAGTCTCAGGGAAGATGCATCGATAGCTGCGCCCGCCGTGCGCCTCGCGCAGTTGCTGTCCAAGGACTGTCCTGCATTCCGGTTGAACATACTTGCAGCGATCGGCAAAACGGCAGCCGGGAGGCGGATTTTTCAAGTTCGGCGGCACGCCAGGGATTGCTGTCAGCTTTACATTGCGCAGCCCTTCTTCCGGCACGATGATCGATCCCATCAGCCCCTTGGAGTAAGGGTGAAGCGGATCGAACACAGCCTCCTGGGCGCTGGCTAGTTCCACCAACTGCCCGGCGTACATCACCATGATGTGGTCGGTCACGTTGTACAACAGCGGCAGTTCGTGCGTAATGAAGATCATGGCTTTGATGTACCCGTTCTCCATCAAGTCGCGCAGCATCTTGATCACCATTTTCTGCGACGTAACATCGAGCGCCGAAGATGGCTCGTCGGCGATCAGGATCTTGGGTCCAAGGATCACCGAAACGGCAATGACGGTGCGCTGCTTCATACCGCCCGAAAGCTCGACCGGATATCTCTGCAGCACCTCCGCTGGCAGCCCCAGCAGCTCAAAGCGCTGGCGAGCAAGGTCATAGATGTCTTTCTTGCTCGTGTCGGGATAATGCGCCTGCACCACATCTTCGATGAAGCCGATGACTTTTTGGGTCGGATTTAGCGCATTCATCGCCGCCTGGGGAATGTAGGCGATCTCGCGACCCAGGATCGTGCGGCGCACGTCGTCCGGAGGCATACCGGTGATATTGAGGCCATCGATGATGATCTCGCCGCTCGTATAGTGCAGCGGGGGAAAGTAATAGCCCATCAGGCTGAGCGCCAGCGTCGATTTGCCGCAGCCCGATTCGCCGGCAATGCCGAGGGATTGCCCCTCCTCGACCTTGAACGACACGTGATCTACGGCATAAATATCTTCCTTAAACCGGGTGATGTATTTTGTTGTCAGGTCCTTGACTTCAAGGATTACGTTTCTCATGCTGACGCCTAGTCTCTCAACCTAATCTCTCAGGGCCGGATTAAACACCTGGTCGAGACCAGTGTTCATCAAATTCATCGAAAATGCAATCAGCGCAATGACCAGGATCACGGGGAAGAACGCCCACCATTTCCCTAAGATGTGGGCCTGGTAGATCATCGCCCAGTTCATCATGAGGCCCAGCGTCGGCACTTCCGTCGTGCGCGGCCCAAGCCCCAGAATCGACAACCCAGCCTCCGCCAGGATGCCGGCGGAAATCTGCAGAATCAGCGCCATTACGACATAGGATGCGATATACGGCAAAATATCCCTGAGGATGATGCTGAAAAGGGAGTGGCCGGAGAGCCGCGACAGGTTGACATGGTCGCGGTTGCGCAGGGAAATCACTTGCGAGCGCACTGCTCTGGCGGTCCACACCCAAGAGGTGAACCCAATCACCGCAGCCACGGTAAACGCCCCGCGCTTGTCTTGCCCGATGCTGAATGAAATCAAGATCAGCAGCACAAAACTGGGGATCACGGTAAAAAGATTGGTGATGAACATCAGGCTGTCATCCACGATGCCGCCGATGTAACCGGAGATCAAGCCGATCACCAGCCCGATCAACGTGGCGATAAAGCCGGCGACAAAGCCGATTTGCAACGATACGCGCGTGGCAGCCACCAATTCGGTCAACACATCACGGCCAAAATTGTCCGTGCCCAGGGGCAGCAGCCGAACATTCGGCACCTGGCCGACGTTGACAAAGTCCGTTTGGGCGATGGTTCCCACCTGTTGCAAGGCGCCTTCTTCATCTCTGGCGGCCAAAATCGCATCATTGGGGTCGAGAAGTCCTTGCAGCGAGTTGTTAAGACGAATGAAATAGTTGCGTCGGGCATTGGTCATCCCCGGAACCGACAATGTCGGATCATAGGTCTTAAACCATAATTCGAGCAGCAGCGGAGTGTCCGCCGTGTCAATCTCGGCCTCAGGCACGCCGGCAGCCACCAGCCATTCCTGCATGGCGGCTCGATCGTCGTCGTTCAGGCGGCTGGCAACGCGCCTGGCGTCGGCGCCTTTCAAATTGAGCGTATATTGCGGCGAGCCGAGGCTGTCATAGACATTGACGTAGATGCCTGGCTCGAAAAAAGTGCCCCGGCCAATAATGGTGAGCGGCGGATCCTTGATAATCAGCGGATAGATCAGCACAACCAGCAAAATAGCCATAAAAATGCTGAAGCCAGTGACAAATTTTCCAGAGCGAAATGCCTGCTGAAACATAAATTTCATGGTGGCTGCGTTCCTTAGTCACTCTGTGCGGCTTTGATGCGCGGGTCAAGGAAGCCGTAAATGATCTCGATGGCGAAGTTCGCAATCAACACCATGATGGTGACGATCAGCGTGGTCGCCGAGATCAGTGGGTAATCCCCACCCAGCACCGCCGTCAAGATGGTGGAGCCAAGCCCCGGATAGCTGAAGATGATCTCCGCCACCAGCGCGCCGCCGACCATGGTGCCAATGGCGAGCGCCAAGCCGGTGATCTGCGGCAGCATCGCATTGCGAAACACATAGCCGACGATCTGGCGATCTTTGATCCCCATGAACCGGCTGTACTTCACGTAATCCGCATTCAATTCGTAAATGGACATCGATCGCATGCCGATCGCCTGGCCGCCGATGGTAATCAGCACAATCGACCAGAAGGGGAGTTGATAGTGGACAATCACCGACCAGATGAAATCCCAACTCAGGTTCGGGATCATGTCAAACCCATAGCCGCCTGAGGTGGGGAACCAGCGCAGCGTGACGCCAAAAACCACTAACAGAATCACCGCCATGCCAAAAGCAGGCAGGTTGCTGACAAAGATGCTGCTCGGCATAAGCACCTTGTCGAAACCGCCGCGGCGATACGCGGCCAGCACGCCCAGCGTGTTGCCGATGATCCACCCGACAAGAATAGCAGGCAACTGCAAGGCAATCGTCCACCAGATAGAGGCGCCGATCACGTCCGCGACAGTACGTGGATATTGACTGAACGAGTACCCAAAATCACCCCGCAATACATTGCGCACATAGAGGAAGAACTGCTCGTGCATGGGTAGATTGGTGCCGAACAATTCCGTATACTGTTCATAGATCGCCTGCACACCGGAGGTGTTTGTCATGCCTTGGGCCATGCGAGCCACAATCGCCGCCACTGGGTCACCGGGCATCAGGCGCGGCAGGAAGAAATTCAGCAGGAACGCCGCCACCAGCGTGACGAGGAACCACAGCAGCTTGTTCGAGAAATAGCTTGCGTACGCTTTCAACGTTTGCTCCTTGCGCTGCCGGCTGGCTGCCCAGCCCCACGCCTGCGCAGGCGCGGGGCTGGGCGATTTCTACTTATTGCTAGTTGATTACGGGTTGACCAGGGTCAGGTTGTACAGACCAGCAATGCTCCAGCCGTCAGTCAGGTTTAGCGGCGGAACGGGCGGATTGGTGCCGTCACCCTCGTGTGGGAAGTTGGTCCAAACGCTCTCGTTCACGGTGTGGAACGACTGCGGGCGGTACATGAGCGTGAAGGAAGGCACGTCGGTCAGATAGATCTTGACCAGCTCGGTGTACATTTCCTTCAATTTCGCCGGGTCGGTCTCCGCAGGGATCGCCTGGATGAGAGCGTCAGCCTCGGGGTTGGTGTAGCCGCCGAAGTTGCCGTTCCAGTTGCTCGGCATCCCAATGAACTCGGAGCTCATCATCTGGCGGGCACGGCCCCACGGCTGGGTTGGGCCGGCGCCGTTACTTCCCATCATGAAGATATCATAACCTTCGGGCAGCGGCGTGTCGGACTTGGTGACAACCGTCTGATAGACCGACCATTCCGGGAAGTTGGTCGTGATGTCAATGCCGATTTCCTTGCCCGCGGCGGCGACCACTTCGATGGCAGCCTGCCAATCGGACCAGCCGTTGGGGCAGGTGGCGACGTAGCTCAGCTTCTTGCCGTTATATTCGCGCCAGCCATCGCCGTCGCTGTCCACAATGCCGGCGTCGTCAAGCAGTTTCTTGGCGCCTTCCACGTCGTTGCCAGCCCACTGCAGGTCCGCCACAGCCGCATGGTCAAACATAGCCTGCTCACCCTCGGTCGGGTTCATCAGCGAACGCGGTACCTGAGTGAACGTCGCCGACTGGTTGGTCATGGCGTTGGCGATAATGGTCGGATAGTCCACAGCGATGGCAATCGCCTTGCGCATCGCCACCTGATCCAGACCCGGAGAGTTCAGGTTGTACCAGGCAGTCGGCAGGCTGGCGCCAATGCCGTAAGGCGCTTCCGGCAGATAGGTGGAAATGGGCAGGTTGTCCTTCAGCCACAGATCCTGCACATTGGAATTGAACTGCTGGCTGACATCCACTTCGCCCGCCTGCAGAGCCGTTGTGCCCGCGGCGTTGTCTTTGAAGATCACGTGCGCTAGATACTTCGGCGCGGGCAGCTTGCCCCACATGGAGGGGCCCTGGCCCCAATAGTTGTCGTTACGGACGTAGACAACCTTGCTGTCATCTGCAAAGTACTTGGCATAAGGGCCAGAATACACGACATCTTCCGCCGGGTCAGCCAGGAAAGCGGTGGCATCATCACCGACGCGCGCTTCCAGCGTCTCTGTCCAGGCCTTTTGCATCACATAATTGGAGCTGACATAGGCGGCGACGAGCAGCGGATTGACAGCCTTGCCGGCATCGTCTAACTTCGCCTTAACCACGACAGTCTGGGGATCGACGGCCACAATGTCTTCGATGTAGTCGACATTGGCGGCGCCGATCGGCGTGTTGTACTTGACATGGGTGGCCCAGGTGTAGGCGACATCTTCCGCGGTCACCGGCGTGCCGTCACTCCACTTGGCAGCGGATTTGAGCTTGAATGTCAGCTCCGTGCCAGCGTCATTCCAGGTGTAATCTCCGTCAGCCAGCAGCGGATAAACCTGGCCGTCAAGCATGTTGTAGAGATAGGGAGTCTCAAACATGATGACGCGGGCATTGTCGCCCTGCGAGATCGCCATGGCATTGTTGTTGCTGCTGGAATACGGGTTCCAACCAACAACCGATCCCCACTGCTGGCCATTGAAGTAGAGCGTCTCATCGCGCGGCAGCGTGTTGGCGTCGGCCGGGGCCGCAGCCTCCTGCGCCGGTGCGGCAGCCTCTTCCGCTGGCGCCTGCGTCGCCTCTTCGACGGCCTGTGGCGCGCCCGCGTCAGTGGTGGTCGCCGGCGCGCCACAGGCGCCCAACGTTAAACTAAGGATGACAAGCAGACCCACTAAGCCGATAAACTTGTTTCGCATCATACTCCTCTCCTCCTCATTGGGAGGCGTTGAAAAGAAAATAAAACAGGACACAAACAGACGCCAGGAACTTTTCTCGCTTCAGTGTTCTCCTTTCGATCGGTTCTATCCAACGGCAGCGTGCAAATCCGCCGTTAGCCCTGCTGTAGATTCCCGCATCACAAATGAAACATTCATCGTGCAACGCACCGCGGGTCGCCAGGGTGCATTGACACGGCCTAATAGCAGATCGACGGCCAGCCGTCCTAGCGCCACACGATCGACATGCACGGTGGTCAAGGTTGGTTGGATAAAGCTGGCCATTTGGATGTCGTCAAACCCGGTGACCGCGATCTGTTCAGGGACAGCGATGCTTTGTTGCGTAAGACGTCGAATCACACCGATCGCCTGCATATCGTTGGCGCACACGACGGCCGTCGCGTCGCTGTGGACCTCAACCAACATTTCAGCCGCGGCTTCACCGTCAGGAATTCCCAAATCGGGCGTCTCAATAATTTGCAGCGTCAGCCCATGCTGATGCATGGTGCTCTCGTACCCGGCTTGACGTTCGACGATACTTGGGTGGTCTGGTCCGGTGACAAAGACAATCTGCTGATGTCCCTGCGCGATCAGATGCTCAACCACTGCCGACATACCGCCGGTGTTGTCCATCATCACGCTGTCCCACGGCGTATTTGGCGCCCAGTTGTCCACCATGACGCAGGGGGCGTCAGTGACGCGCGTCAACGCTGCGACCACGCTGTGGGGCAAGGCGCCAAGTGTAATCAGCCCGCCGATGCGTTCGTCATTGAGTAAGGTTGGCAACTTGCGTAGACGATCATCGACAATTTCCATCACGTTGAAGGCAAGATGGATATCCAGATCGCTGCAAGCCTGCTCGACGCCATGATACACATCCGCATAGAATGGGTTGGCAAGGATGCTGGTTTCAGAAACCGGCTTGGCCAGCAGACCAATATGCGTGACAGCCAGCATCGGCAACGGCAGCCGCTTGGGCAGCGTGTAGTTCAGCTCTTGGGCAACTTCCATGACGCGACGCCGCGTGTCTTCGCTAACGCCCGTCTTGTTATTGAGGACGCGCGAGACGGTGCCGATCGAGACGCCTGCTTCTTTTGCAATCGTGCGTGCACTGGCCATATCTGTCGTGAAGAACGATGTTTAGGATAAACACAAAAGCACAATCAAATAACGAAACACTTATCGCAGTTGTTTACTAAACATGTTCATTTGGGCGATTCAGTTATAACAGACGCAAGGGTTTGTGTCAACCACTTCGGGAATTTTCTTACACTTTTGATAAAAATTGGCCCAGAAAGTGAAAAATAATGAAACGGTTTCAATTGTCCCGCATTCTGGATGAGCTGTGGCGCTTACTATTGATTATCATTGGTGCTGTGCTGGCTGGCGTGGGATTCGCTCTCTTTCAAGTGCCTTATAATATCGCGGCCGGCGGCGTCAGCGGCATTGCCATTCTGATCAACCATTTCACAGGGTGGCCGATCTCGGTGATGTATTTGCTCATGAATATTCCCCTCTTTGCCGTGGGGTTCTTTTATCTGGGGCGCTGGCGTTTTCTTTTCTCGACGGCGCTAGCGGTCATGCTCTTCTCTGTGACGACGGGACTGCTCAACCAGTCCCTGCCTGCTATGCTGCCCGAATGGCCCATCACCAACAACGTTCTGCTCAGTACGATTTATGCTGGCTTAGTGGGCGGCATCGGCGGCGGCCTGCTCTATCTGGCTGGCGCTACTATGGGCGGGACCGCCATCATCGGTCGCATCATCCAGGTCAAGACCGGGCTGTCGTTGAGCCAGATTTACCTCTTTGTCGATGGCGCCATCGTGGTGGCCGCCGGAATCATCTTTGGCTGGGAGATTGCGCTTTATTCCATGCTGACTTTGCTGCTGAGTGGCCAGGCCGCTGATTTTGTCATGGAAGGCCCCAGCCGCGCACGCACGGCCATGGTTGTCACCACCCAACCGCAGGCGATCACCCAGGCGTTGATCGCCGAACTTGGCCGCGGCGTCAGCTATTGGGAAGCAGTCGGCGGCTATACGGGGGAAAAACGCACGATCGTGCTGTGTACGATCTACCGGCCTCAGGTTGGCGATCTGAAGCGCGTGGTCGCCGCACACGATCCACATGCCTTTGTCATCATCGGCACGACCCAGCAAGCGCTCGGCGAGGGCTTCACCGAGCTGCGGCGCAACTAAGCAGGCGTTTCCACTTTTTTCCACGCGCCACTATAATGACCGCATCGATTGGCTAGGCCATGATCCAAAGTGCAGGGTAAATGTCCGGGATAGTAAAACCAGCCTCCCACCCCCTCATTGCACAGCTTGCGCAGCGCCGGCTGGCTTTGCCAGTGTTGCTCTTTCTGACCGCGCATCGGCCGTGGCGCTTTATCGCTGGACAGGCGCTGCTTACGGCCGCGCCGCTGGCAGGGTTGGTCGGGCTGGGCGCGGTGGATACATGGGCTGCCATCCTCAATGACCCTGATGCCTTTGCCGCCCTGCAGCAAAGCTTAGAGGAAGTTGCCGCATGAATCAGGGTCTCAGCCCGCGCACTATTGCAACGCAATGGCGCAAAATGCTCGATCTCAGCCTGGAAACCGGTGAGGCGCCGATCTTCACCATCGACGCGACCACCAGCGGGCTGTCGGGCATGAACGCCGTCCTTGCGCTCACCCTGCTCGACGCGCAACGCAAGGATCTTGCCGCGCCATGCCTGGCCGTGGGCGGGACAAGCCCGCTTTGGCTGGCAGCGCTTTGGCATACGCGCCCGCCAAACGCGCCGCTGCGAACGCTGCCAACCGTGACTGCGTACACCGCGCCAGACGTGGCGACGCATCTGGCAGCGCTGACCACTTGGGATACGCGGCGCGGTGCTTTTCACCGCAGAGCGCACGATCTGCCGCCGTGGGCGGCGCCGGCGGTCGCGCCGGAGGCCAACCCGGCGGCCGGAGGCCGCTGGGAGACGTCGCCGCTTGCCCGCTTCTCCAACCCCGCGGGCAGCGATGGCTGGCTCGCGTGGGCAGGCGTGGTGATGGCGGTTGCGTTGTTGTTGATTGCCGCGCTTGCCTGATCGCAAGTGCGGAGGGGCGAGTTGCGAGGGGCTAGTTGCGAGGGGCGAGCCTCCCTAAACCACCACATTACGCATACGTACGATGATAAAACGGTTCGCTCATGTCTAGTTCTCCACCGGTGCGCAGCAACTGGCTCTTTGCGATCTTGCTCATGGCGGCGCTGGTCTTTGTCGTGCTGGGCCGCGTGCCGGGTTGGGTGGGGGTTTCAGCCATCGTGCGCGCGGGCTATGAATGGGCGTTGTTGTTGGGCGGCGTCGCTTTGCTCCTGGGGGTTGTCAACGTGCTCTGGCTGCACATCCGCCGCATCGCCCTGGGCCAGCGCGATTGGGTGTTGAGCCTGGCGTTGATTGCAGTGTTGATTGCGGTGGCCGGTGCGGGTTTGCTCAGCCCGACAGGTGCGGCCAGTCCACTGCTCGAGTGGGTGTTCGATGCGGTGATCGCCCCAGGACAGGCGGCGCTGTTCGCTTTGCTCATCTTTTTCATGGCCGCGGCCGCCTTTCAATATCTCCGCATCGGACGACGCGGCGGTGCGTGGATGTTGGCTGGCTTCCTCGTGATTCTAGCTGCTCAAACCCCGTTTATTTTTGCGTGGCTGCCGCCCGGGAGCGCGGGTGTGGCCGATTGGCTCCTCAACGCGCCGGTGATGGCTGCGCTGCGTGGCGTACTGCTGGGCAGCAGTCTGGCTCTGCTGATAGTTGGCCTGCGCCTGCTTTTGGGGAGACCGTAATCATGCCTGCCTTGCTTTGCTCGCACTGTGGCACGCCGAACCGCACCGGCTCAAATTTCTGTAACCGCTGCGGCGCGGATCTACGCGGCGAACCGCAGCAGCAGGCTGAGGACGCGTTGGGCGACGCTGCACCAGACGCCACTTCGCCGGACGCAACACCGTCCTTGCGGGCCGAGCAGCCCTGGCTTGCGCCTGGCTTTACAGGCGCCGACGATGTTCCTTTTGAGGAGGACGAAGAAGACCCGGCTGCACTCGATGCATTGCCGCCGTTGCCCGCGCCGGCTATGCGTTTAGTAAGCGGCGTTCAGGGCTTGCTTGACCCGATCCGGGTGGCGGCCATGTCTCAGGACAACGACGCGAGCGCCCCGACAACGGGCGTGCAGGAATTCCCCTTTGGCATCGACCAGATGCGCCGCGTACGGACGTTGATGATGGAAGAACCAATGTTGGCGTCCGGGTCTGTGCAGCCATCGCAGCCCCATCGATCGCTCTGGCTGCCGTGGGTATTCCTGATCATCGGCGTGGGCGTCGCGTTGCCGTTGCTGATCGGCTGGCCGTTGCCCGCCGGGAAGCCAATGCTGTGGCGTGGCGTGGCAAGCGGATTCGACGCGGTGGAGCGTTTGTCGCCGAACGCGCGCGTGCAAATTTTGTGGGCATACGACCCGGCCACGGCCGGCGAGATGGATTTGCTGAGCGCGCCTGTGTTGCGTCACTTGCTAGACCGCGGCGCGACGCTGCGGATTATCTCCTTGTTGCCCAATGGCCCAGCGACCGCGCGGCGCAGCCTGGCCCATGTGGAAATGCAACGTCTGCCCGACTTATCCGCTATCGGCGTGCATCACAATTTCGAGGTGAGCTTCTGGCCAGGCGGCGCCACTGTGTTGCCGTTGCTGGCCGCGGAAAGCGCCGATCTGGCGCTCGTGTTCGCTGCCCAGAGCGAGGATGTGCAACATTGGCTGGAACAAGTTGCGCCGATCAACCGCGTCCCAGTATTGGCTGTCACTTCCGCCGGCGCCGACCCGCCACTCCGCGCTTATCTTGACAGCGGCCAGTTGGTGGGGCTGGTCAGTGGCTATGATGGCGCCTATCACTACACCGAATTGTTGGGAGAGACCCCGGCGCCTGACGACGTGCGCGCGATGCGAGCGCAGGTGGCAGGTCAAGATTACGGCGCGTTGGCCATCCTGGCGATCGTCGTGCTGGGCAATCTGATCGCGCTGTTGACCGGGAGACGCCCCGATGGGTAATGCCCTGCCAGCCGCATGGTTTGGATCGGCCGGAGTGTGGGTCGGTTTTGTGTTCACCCTGCTGGTGTTCAGTGCGATCTTTGGCGATCATCTCCTTGCCCGCTTTGCCCAATATGTGCTGGTCGGGACGGTGCTGGGATATGCCGTTGTCGTCACCTGGCAAAGTAGCTTGGCGTTGGATCTCGTCGTCACTCTGCGCTCAGATCCGCAGACGGCGTCCTGGCAATGGCTGCCGATCGGGCTGGCGGTCGTCATGGCCGTCGCCGGTCTGGAACGCATTTTTGCGCAGGGACGCGCACAGCCGCCGCCGCGTGGCTGGCGGCAAGGGTTGCGGGTGCTTGGCGCGCTGCCGGCGTTGGGATTGGTGGCCTTCAGCGTCGCCGTCGCCGCAGTTGGCGCGGTGCAAGGCACGCTGGCGCCACAATTCCTCTATGCGGCGCGCAGCAGCCTGGAATGGGGAGCGCCGCCCGCGCCCTTTGCGACCGGTGTGTTGACGCTGATTCTGACTGTGGCTGCCCTGGTCTTTTTTGTGATCGACCCCAATCGACATGTGACGCATCAGCCGCGCTGGGTGCAGCGCCTGGTGCACGGTTGGGTGTGGGTGGGGCAGCGGGCGGTATGGCTGGCCGCGGGTGTGCTCTTTGCACGGCTGTTTGCCGCGCGGCTCAGCCTTTTTATCGCCGAGCTGAGCCATTGGATTTGGCGTTTTCAATCCGCGGAAATTGGCAGCCTTCTCGAACGTTGGTGGCGCATGGGGATGGGGGGCTGACAATATGCAAGCAACATCGAGCGCTGCGGGCTTGAGCGCAACCCCTGGGTCGATCCTGGCTGTCGGCATCGAACTGAGTGCGATACGCGCCTGCCTGCTGGAAGAAGTTAGTGGAACGTATCGCGTGGCGGCATGGCACACACTGCCGCGGCGCAAGGATGCCAGCCTCGCCGCGACCGGCGTCGATCTATGCCGTCAGATGGGCGAACGTCTTGACCGCGTTCTAGTCGACGAAGCGACCGCCGCGCCTTTGGTGACAAGCGATGACAGCGTGCGCTTCCCCCCTTTGCAACACATTGCCGTCGCGGCCAGCCCGCGGCCGCACCTGCGCATCTGGATCGCCGGCCTGTCGATGACCCAAAGCATGGAGGCGACCTACGAAGCGCTGTGCGGCAGCCCGGCGCACGTGATCGGCTACACCGTGCTTGGCGCCGACATCAACACCACGGCCCTGACTGATGCCATCGTAACCACGGCGCCCGACATCCTTGTCATTGTCGGCGGCTTTGATGATCCTGACCCGGCCACCCATCGGCTGCTGGTGGAGTTGAGCCGGCTGATCGGGCAGGCGTTGGCGCGCCTCGCGCCTGCGCAACGCCCCGCGGTCATCTATGCGGGGAATCGCTGGGCCGCGCCCCACGTCGCGGAGGCGGTGCAGGCGGCGGGCGGTGGCGCCGTCGAATCAGTCGCCAACGTCCAACCGGCGCCGGGCGTCGCGCACAAGACCGCGCTGGCGCGCGCTTGCCACTTTCATTACTGGCGGCTCAGCCGGCGCACCCCAGGCTTTCGTGAGATCAGCCGCTGGGTCACGCCGCCCGGCCACATCACCAGCCTGGAGAGCGCCTTCGCCCAGTTGGTGCAGGCGTGGATGGAGCTGCATGGTCTGCCTGAACTCCACGGTCTTTACTGTGCACCGGCCTGGTGGCTGCACGTCTGGGCCATCCCCAGCCAGCTTGGGTTGAACATGCGCTATATCGAACCTCAGACGCGCCCCTCCGCGCTGCACGGCTGGCCGCCGCTCCAATTGGTCAGCGGCGATTGGCCGGTCGCGCTCTGGCCACAGCCAGAGATCTTTTGGTGGGATCGCAGCAGTATGGCGCCTTTGCTGGCATCTGTCGGACAACTGGCGCCACAGGCGATGATTCAGGGACTGCGCGCCGATCTGCTGCGTTTGCGCGGTCAATAATTGGAGAGTAGAGATTGGAGAGTGCGCACCTGCCACTCTCCAATCTCTACTCTCTATTTTCCCGCCTGCCGGATTACATCGGTAATGTACTCAATCTCGTCAATGCCCAATGACGAAGCTGACGGCAGGTAAAAGCCGCGCTTGCACAAATCTTCGGCCACGGGATAGCGCTCACCCTTGAATTGCTGCCAGTACACCGGCTGCGCGTGCATTGGGATGAAAAAGGTGCGCGTCTCGATGCCGTGGTCGGCCAGGACGCGACGCAGCGCGTCGCGATTCATGCCATACACCTGCTCGTCAACCAGAATGCCATACATCCAGTAGACATTTTTGGCCCAAGGCGCCTCAGACGGCGTGCGAACGCCAGGGATGTCTTGCAGGCGACGGTTGTATTCCAGGGCATTGCGCCGCCGCGCAGCCACGAAGCCGTCAAGTTGCTCCACTTGCGCCAGACCGATCGCGGCCTGCAAATTGGTCATGCGGTAATTGAAGCCCACGAACTTATGCCAGAAGTGGCGCTCGTGGCTGAACGCGTGGTCGCGCAGGTTCCAGGCCAACTGCGCCAGGTCGCGGTCGTTGGTGGTCACCATGCCACCCTCGCCCGTGGTGATGATCTTATTGCCATAGAAGCTGAATCCCGCGGCATGACCCAGCCCACCCGTGCGCCGTCCCTTGTACTCGGCGCCGTGCGCCTCGGCCGCATCCTCGATCACCAGCAGGCCATGCTTTTCGGCCAGCGCCATCAGCGGATCCATGTCCGTCGGGTGGCCGTAGATATGTACGGGCACGATTGCTTTGGTGCGCGGCGTAATTTTGGCTTCGACCTGGTTGATGTCCATCTGCCAATAAGCCGGCTCCATATCCACCAGCACCGGCTTTGCGCCACAATAGGTGACCGCATTGGCCGTAGCGATCATCGTAAAGGTTGGAATGATGACCTCGTCGCCCGGCTCCAGTCCTAGCGTTGCCATTGTCAGATGCATGGCGACGGTGCCGTTAGCGCACGCGATGCCGTACTCCACGCCGCAAGCCTCGGCAAAGCGCGCCTCAAAGTCACGGATAAAGCGGCCTGCCGACGAAATCCAGTTCGTTTCGATGGCTTGTTGGACATATTTCAGCTCATTGCCGCCCAATGTTGGCGCGCAGACTGGGATGATCGAGCGCCGCGGCGTCGCGCCAAACTCCGGGATGGCGCGATAGGTGAGCCTGACTTCTGGGTCAGCAGCCGGAATGATCGCGGCCAGTTCGCCCATTTCTTCCAGGGAAAGTTCAGCAGGTTGTAACATAGCGCAACCCTTTCTTTTCATTCACTCAAGTACTCAACAGAACACAACGGTTTAAAACTTATCCACAGATGGCGCAGATTTCGCAGATGCGAGATCTCGACAATCTGTGTCATCTGCGCCACCTGTGGATAGATTTCTTACCCCCCAGATGGTCGCGACATATTTGCGGCCCTTGATTAAAAAATCCCACAGATTGGCGCCGGTCTTGCTTTCGCCGGCAGTGCGCGGCACACAAACGTACGGCACTTCTCGCACCGTATACCCTTTGCGCACCGCACGCGCCAGCAGGTCAATACAATATTCGCCGTAATCCCCCTTCAGCCGCAGTGTACGAAAGAGCGTCGCGCGGCCGGCCACAAAACCGCTGGTGTAATCGTGCACCTCGGCGCCGATCACTGTCACTGCAAACGTGTTGATGATACGGCTGAGCGTGCGCGCCATGCGGCCGTGCGCCACATCGTCGCCGCCGGGGATCCAGCGCGAACCAACGGCCAGATCCGCGCCCTCCTCGACAACGACCTTCACCAGCCGCGCCACGTCGGCGGGGGGCATCGACAGGTCACAGTCCATCCAGGTGATGAGATCGGCGCCAAACGCGTCCAGCGCAAAATCGATGCCACACTGGATGGCGGAGGCCAACCCCTTCTGGCCGGTGCGCACGTAAAGCGCCACGCGTGTGGCTTCGGCTGTGTTGTAGCGATCGCAACACGCGCGCACGACGGCCGCGGTCTCATCCGGCGAGTTGTCGTCGACGACCAGCACCAGTTGTGGCGTCACGGCATTGGCCAGGATGCCATCAATCAACGCGGCAATGTTGTCGCGCTCGTTGAATGTCGGCAGAACAGTGCAAACCAGCGTCATCGTTCCCCTTTCGATACTGTGTTGTCCGCGTCTCTTGCTCGCGCCGCCACGACAAATAAGCTGGCGCCCCAGGGCAGATTACGTCGGCGCAGCCAATTTGCCTCCCACTGGAGCGCCAGCCCCAACAGCCGATTCAGCCCATCTTTCTGGTAGAGATCACGCGTAAAGGGCAGCACACCCCACCGCTGGAGCAATCGTACAGCGACGACAGCCGGTGAGAGCAGACAGTTGGCATAGGTGACGCGCACTGGCTCAAGCCCGGCGCTCCTCACAGTATCCACGAACTCGCGGCGGCCATAGCGTCGCCCGGCGCCAAACGCCACGTCATGTGGCCCAAACAGCCAGGGATGCGCGCTCACGCGCAACAACGTCACACCGCCGGGTCGCAGCAGCGCACGGATCAAGTCCAACGCACGCTCGGCATCGATGCGCTGTTGATCCACAACATCCAGCGCCACAATCAGCGCAAACGCGCCTGCCGGAAAAGGCAAATGCAACAGGTTGCCCTGCACCCAGGCCACGTCGGCGGAACGGCTGCGCGCAAAGGCGAGCGCTTCCTGACGCAAGTCAAGGCCGATCATCAGGGGAGCAGGACGCGCTGCGGCCAGTCTGGCGGCAAACGCCCCTCCGCCGCAGCCAAGCTCCAGCAACGGCCCCCGCGGCAGCTTCGCCTCGGCCAGCATCGCCTGGCTGGTTGCACTCATGCCAAGGTTCCAGCCGCCCGCCGCGTCCGCCGCATAGAGCGAGGGCAGCAAATTTCCGCTCTCAATCAAGGCTCACTTCACCGATCCACAGCGCGCTGCCGTCCGCAGGCAGCCGTTGGTTCTGCTCATTGTACAGCCCGATCTCCAGCGCGTAGTCGCCAGCCGGCAAGTCGGCCGGCAGCGGAATTTGGTATTCGTCGAGAATGCGCCAGCCAGGTTGCCAGCGGGCAGCCGGCAGTGAGCCGGCGCCGGGCAGGCTATCGACGCCTGCCACCTGGATCGCGTTGCCAGCAGTCTCCTCGGCAAGCAGGTGGATGAACACCGTCCACTGCTGCGTCGGTGGGGTGAGCACATCCCAATAAAGCTGCACATAAAGCATCTTCCCGCTTGCGAGCGTAGCGGTCTGCGCGTCGTAGCCTGCCAGCCGGATGCCATCGCCAATTTCCAGCGAGGTTGGGACAGACGGCGCACGTTGCGGCAAGCTGGCGGCCGGTCGCGTATAGGTGCGAGCATAGAGATCTCCCTCCCGATCCCGCAACTCATCCGCGATGACGGCAGTGGGGAAAAGCTCGGGCAAAAGCAAGCGCGTGCGGAAATCTTCGTCTTCGATCACCACATAGTGCTCTGGTCGGGGGTTGCTGGCGGCGGTCAAGGGAAAGATGTGTCGCCCGTCAAAGGTAACTGGCGGCCCATGGCTCTCTGGCCGCGTTGTCCAGGCAAAGGCGAGCGTCGGATGCTCAGCGCTGCGTGGGGTAAGATAGAGAACCTCGTCAGCAGGTTGGCTGGCGATCTCCTGGCCGATCGTCCACAGGCCGACATCAAAGGCATAGAAAAGGTCCGGCAACGCGGCCCAACGTACAAAATAGTCGCGCGCCGAAACCACTGCCCCGGCCACCAGCAGCAGCACACTCAGCCAGCCCAGCCAAGCCAGGCCAGCCGGGCGCAAAGAGGCAGTCTCATCGTTCCTGGCCCCGCGCCCCGCGCCCCACCAGCGCCAGATCCAATCCAGCCCAATGCCGCCGAGCAACGCCACCGGCGCGGCCGCGCCCAGCACCCGGTGGTAATGAGGCGCGTATTCGCTAAGTACGCCGGGCAGCAACATGACGACGAGCGCGGCCAGCAGGATGCTGGTCGCAGGCCGCCGGATGCGCCACAGCGCCACCCCCACGCCGAGCCAGAACGGGATCGCTTGCCAGAGATTGAGCGCGGCCACCCCCGGTATATTGCGCCGCGGGTCAAGGTCGCCAGCCTGCACGAGCGGCACAAACATCAGGAGATAGGCAAGCGCGCTCTCGCTCAGGCTCTGGTGGGTCGCGGCCGCGGCGCCGGTCGTCACGATCTGGGCAGGGCGCAAAATAAAGAGAGCGGGATGCTCGAAAAAGAAGATCGCCAGCGGCAGCAACAAGACGCCCGCGGTCATCGCCGCGATTGCGCCGCCGCGCACGAAGCGCCAGCCGCGACGCTTTTCCGCGTGCGCCTGCGCCGCGGGGGAAAGCGCCCCGTCCTGCCACCACAGGATGAGCCAGGCGGCCGCGATGGCCAACGGCAGCAGCCAGGCAGCCTGGTAGGTGTAGATTCCCAGTGCCAACACAACGCCGCAGCCGGCCCAAGCCAGCTTGCTGCCCGTGCGTCGTCCTCGCAACAGCAGCCATAACGCCGTCGCCACTTCCAGCGTCACGAGGATCGGTTCGATGCCCATGCGGCTAAAATGAATGTGCCAGCGCATCGTGGCAAGCAGGGCGGCGGCAAAAAGGGGAAACGCTGCGGTCAGCCGCGCAGCATCCAGCCGGCGCAGCTCAGTCGCCGCCGCCCATGTCGCGGCCACGCCAAGTGTGCCGAAAAGCGCGGCAGTCGTGCGCATAGCAGTAGGCCCAGCCTCGCGGCCGAAAAGGGAGAAGAGACTGAACATCAACGCGTTGGCGTAGGCGTTGACAGGGGGAACGCCAAAGTTGCCGGTCAGAAAGAGGGGGCGATAGGCGGGATCGGTCAGGATGCGCCACGCTTCCAGCCCTTCAAACGATTCGTCAAGATGAAAGCCGGGAGGAAGGCTGTCGATCCACCACAAGCGAAATATCGCTGCGATAACAATCACCACGAGAAGTCCAGCCCAGCTCTTGCGCCATATCATGCGTGCATTCTAGCATACATGCCTCCATTGCTGTTCGCCCAGCCAGGCGACAGTGGCGACAGTGGCGAC
>JACSRH010000110.1 GCA_014879855.1 Caldilineaceae bacterium
GTGCCGCAGGGCGTCTACACCGACCTGGAGGAGCAGTTGGTCAAGCAGTACCGGCTGCGCGACGCCATCGTGGTCGATTGCAGCGGTGAGAGCGACGAACGCTTCATCGAACGGCAGATCGGTGCGGCCGCGGCCTATTACCTGGAATCGGCGCTGCGTCCCAACGAAGTCGTGGGGATTTCCTCGTGGAGCGCGACGCTGCTGGCGCTGGTCGATGCCATGCACCCGGCCCCACGCAAGGGCGATGTGCGCGTCGTGCAGATTCTGGGCGGGGTGGGGTCGCCCTCGGCGGAGGCGCACGCCGGGCGGCTGACCTCGCGCCTGGCGGACTTGCTGGGCGGCACGGCGATCTTCCTGCCCGCGCCGGGGATCGTCGGTTCGGTCGCGGCGATGGAGGCGATTACCGCCGACCCCTACGTCCAAAGTGCGATGGCGCTCTTCGACCAGGTGACGACCGCGCTGGTTGGGATCGGCGCTATCGAGCCGTCCAAACTGCTCGCTGACAGCGGCAACCGCTTCTCCATGTTGGAACTGGAGGAGTTGGGCAATCAGGGTGCGGTGGGCGATGTCCTGCTGCGCTTCTTCGACGACCACGGCGCGCCAGTCCACACGCCGCTGAATCAACGGGTGATTTCAATGCAATTGGAGCAGTTGCGCCACGTGGATCGCTCGATCGGCGTGGCGGGCGGCGAACGCAAATTCGCCGCGATTCTGGGCGCCATTCGTGGCGGCTGGGTGAACGTGCTGGTGACGGATCATCTGACCGCGCGCCGCTTGCTCAGTGCGGCCACTGACGACGGCAGCAGAGAAGATTGACAGGTCACGGACCGCGCCAGTACGGCAATGGAGCACTCTTGTCCAGATGCTGTTGGCATGGCGCCAGCGCCGCCTGCACTTGCCACATCCCTTTACGCACGCTCCCCTTGTGCACGCTCCCCTTGTGCACGCTCCCCTTGTGCACGCTCCCCTTGTGCACGCTCCCCTTGTGCACAGTCAGCATTAGGTGGAGAGCGCAGCGATGACAGCCTCTGGCCGCTCCTGCTGGAGGTTGTGGCCCGCGTCGGGAAGGATGGTTAGCTGCGCCGGTGGATAAAGGGCAGCAAGTGCACGGCCATTTTCCACACTAGCAACGTGGTCGAGTTCACCCCACAGCACCGTGGTCGGCGTTTTACATTCAGCCAAGCGGCTGGCCAGGGTCTTTTGCTGGGCAGGCAGCCACTTTGCCAGCGCGCGCAAGGTGCGAAAGAAGGCGCGGCGCTGGTCGTCGTTGCCCACGCGTTCGTTCACTCTACGAAACAAAAAATCCCGGTCCGCCTGCGGCAAGCTATCGAGGTTGGCATAGAAAGGGCGCAGGGAGTCATACGCGGCCTGGGGACTTTTACGCAGCCGCGTGTAGAGCCATTCGCCGATGCCGGGCGTCAACAGCAGCAGCGTGCTGATGTCGGGTTTGCGTGGCGACGCCACCAGCCCACCGGCCAGCAGCGCCAGCCGCGCCACCCGTTCAGGATGCTCCAACGCCAGCCAGTGCGCAGTGATCGCGCCCAGCGAGTGCCCGATCACTGCCGCGCGTTCGATCTGGAGCGCGTCGAGCAAGTCGCAAAGCACGGTTGCGCACCAGGGGACGGTGTAAGGCGCATCCGGTTTGTCGCTGCGCCCAAAGCCCGGCAGATCGACCGCCAGCACGCGCCGTTGTGCAGCCAGCGCCGGCAATACATGACGCCATGTATCTGCTTCATCGCCCAATCCATGCACGAGCAAGAGCGGGGTGCGTCGCGAATCGCCGGGTTGTGTATCGTAGAAAAAGAGCACGAGCTTGTGCTGCGTCAGCTCGAGACGACGCACAAACGATGCAAAGGCTGGCAAGGGTTGCATCCCACCCCCTACCTGTAGTTTTCGGTTACCCTGGGTCATGGATTCACTGATTCCTGTTATAAAACACAATGAAGAGGGCGCCAACCAGCTTTTGAGCGATGCCCCCAATGGCAGGGAACGCACTATTCGGCCATTCCCAAAAGTTGCAAAGGCACACGATCGGCAGGATCTACGCCGTAAAGCGCGGCGAGGTAAAGCGCCACCCATTCTCCCCAATATAACAGATGCAACGCCATTGCTGGCGCGCTGCCGGCGGGTGGCGCAATTTCGATGGAATCAAAGCGGCGCTTGCGCAGAATGGATTGCAGGGCGAAGATGCGGGCGTCATATGCGGGCGCCGCACTGGCGAGACGAGCGATGCAGATCGTGTTTGGCCAGAAGGTCGGAAAGCGCGCCATGCTCCATCCTTGAAGCATATCGCTCAAATCGGCCACGAGTGCAGCGCTTTCGGCATAGCGCAGAATGCGCAGCCGCCAGTCCTGAGCAATGTTTACCAGCCAGGGGGATTCCGCCCATAACAATGGCGTGTGAGAAAAAAGGCGCAGCGCCAGTTGTTTGGCCGGATTTTGCAAGTGCGGCGTCGCCGGCAGCAGCGAATGCAGCCACGCTTCGTTCAGCGCCAGTGAATCTGCCAGTGTGTCTAGCGGTGTGTGCGCGCTGTGCGCTGCCAGCGCGCACAGATAAGCGAACACATAGGCTGGGTGGTCGTCGAAGCGCACGCGCAGGGCTAACGCCGAGCGCGTCTCGTCAGCCGGATTGACCGACCAGCCTGTGCTGTAGAGGCGGCTCACCGCAAGCGCCAACGCTTCTAGATCGGCAGCCACCAACAGAGCGGCAACAGGCTGGTCTAGGTGCGCCTGAGCATCGATCAGGCCGCGGCGCACAAGTGTGAAATCTCCTGCACGTTCGTGTAAACGGAGCCGGTCCGCACGCGCCAGAAGATCAAGGTCGTCCAATTCGTGCAATGACGGCTCCTTGTGGGTGAAGATGCAGGGCTTGCTAGGGCGCTGGCTGAATGCGAAAACCAGGCGGCGCGGCGGTTTGGTCATAGGCAATCGGGAGCGCAAGCGGGTTTTCCTGACGCGTCAGGTCATCCTGGAGGCTGCGCAACAAGTCGCCGATTGTGGTGGCGGGTGCATCAGGATACAGACTGCGCACGGCTTGTTGCGCCAGCCAGTGCTGCGTCTCGATCTGGAGCAGAGCTTTATCGAGCGGCGTGGGTTGATCGTTGGCATAAGCGCCCATGATCGCGCTCAGGGTATTGTTAGCTGCACTCAATTCGGTGCGAAGCTGGCCTAATTGCTCTTCCCACGCGGGCTGGAGCGCAAGCCCATAGCCTTGCATGGCCACGCGCACCTTTTTGACCAGCCAGGCGCGCCGGTCCAGCAGAAGCCACAACTGTTGGCCGCGTGAAATCTCGCCAGGGTTCTGGTAAAACTGGGCGCGCGCCTGATCTTCCGCCAGCAACGCCTCTGCCAATGCCTGCCGTTCGGGTTCAATATCGATGCCGCCGGTGAACGCAATGCGGTCGGCCAAAATGCGCGCTGCACTCTGGCGCGCCACGATTTTCTCTTGCGTTGATGAATCGTAGGCCAATGATTGGGAAAGCGTCGCCATTGTGGGTGTCACCAGCAGCCCCGCACCGATAAGATAAGGGTTGCGCGCAAAATCATTAACCTGTGAGTTGAGCACACGCGCGGCTTCAGTCTGGCCGGCAAAGGGAGCAACGACTTTGCTCAAGGCGGTGAACAAGACGCTACGTTGTGCGGGCAGCAAGCCAGGCGTCTGTGCGGTGATGCGCAGCGCCTGCGTCGCCGCGTCGGTGGCCGCGTCGGCGAAACCGCTTCTGTACAGAAGATCGGCGCTCTGGGTCAACAGGTTGACGCGTTCGAGCACGGGGAGCGTATCGTCCAGGATGGCGGCAGCGATGACGAGTTGCGCCACCTGCGCCGCCATCTCTGGTTCGCCGCGAGCAAGATAAGCGCGCGCCAGTGTAGCGAGCCGCGCCGCGTATTCCACAGCAGGAATATCTGTGGCAAAGGTGAGCATGGCGCGCGCAGTTTCAAGATGACCCGCTTGCAACGCCTGTCCGGCCAGCCCAGCGGCGGCATCACCGCTCAATTCGCGCAGCGCGATTTGTGGGGCGATCAGATCGACGCGAACCGATTGCAATGGATCTGCGTTGATAGAAGGTTGTGTATCGCTGCGCAGCACGAAAAAGACAGCGAGCGCGGCCAGACCGATGAGTAGGCAGAATAGAAATGCTGCAAGCAATAGACGTTCCAACCAGATGCGCGGGCGCGGGCGCGCGTCGGCTTGGGGATGGTCACTAAGTAAAGGATAAGACATGGGCAGAGTATACCACTGCATAAAAATGGCAAGCGAATTACCCAAAACATCAAGCGTGCGAGGCGGTTGAGAACACACAGTGATTTTGGCGGGTATTTTGCCGTATGCTAAGATAACCACTTGACCGTGTTCCTGGAACTACCTGACGCTTTTTAACAGTTGAAGGTAGAGGATCGGAAAAGGCGGCTTAGACGTTATCGCGGCAGGATCGTCGGACGCCTTGATCTAGTGTGATGCAAATGGACCGGTACATCGATAAGGAGCAAATATCACATGCAAAACACCCGGCTAGATCGGCGCTCGTCTTCGTCGAGCGGCGTGGGTCGGCTACTGGAAGGCCCGGCAGCTTGGCTGATCACATTTCTTTTGATTCCAGCCCTACTTGTCGCCATCCTTCTGTTGCCTCCCATTAGCCTTCTCAATCGCCTTCAATCCTTTACGCTCGACCGCATCAGCGCCAATACAGGCGGTGCGATCGTCGAGGCTGACGGAACGACCGTCAACTTTCCGGCGGAAGGCGTCATGGCGAACTTCCAGGCAAAGCTTACCGCCACGCCGCGCACGGAATTTATTGAAGGCCAGGCAGGCGACGAGCTGTATAAGGCAGCCCAAAATCTGCCCGACACCCTAATTGCCAAAAGCCCCGTGTATCACGTGGAACTGAGTGGCCGCGACCCGCTCCAGGCCATTGTCACCATTCCGATTCCCAACGATAGCCTGCCGTACGAGACGCTTGCCGTATACGAGTGGACGGGAAAGACATGGCGTCATTTACCGGCGCGTGTGTTGCCGGAGGCTGATATGCTGGAGGCGCGCCTCGATTTTGTCCCGCGCGATTTTATGGTCGTGCAGACAATGGCAGGTGTGCCGGCAGTGACGCTCAACTTGGGAGCGGACGGGCAGCTTCCGCAGAATGCTGTCGTCACCAATGAGGCGCGTGGCGTGCTTACCTTGCGCGGTGACGGTGGTCTGGATGGTCAGGCGCCTGCCAATTCCGGCACGACGATTCCGATCATCACCAATATCGAAAATCAAACCGTGCGCACGGATCTGATCAACAACCTGCTGGTCGATCCAGGGTTGCGGGACAACCAACTTACAACGCTTGAACAGTTAGTCGTCGCCAATGGTTATCCAGGACTGCTGATCGATTATCGCGGCGTCGACGCAGTGCCCAGCGCGCGTGCGGATTATGCAAGCTTTATCGGCCAATTGGCGGAGCGCTTGGCGGCCAACAACAAAAGCCTCTCCGTGCGCGTCGAATCCGCCACACCCGTATCCGCTGAAGAATGGAACACCGGCGGCTATGATTGGCGTGCGTTAGGCCAGGTGGTCGATAAGTTGGTGATTCCAGCGCCTATCGACCCGCGCGCCTATGCGCCGGGGGGCGAGTTGGAACAGTTGTTGGCCTATGCCAGCGATGAGGTGGGGGCGAGCAAAGTCGCTATCGAATTGCCCGGCCATTCTGTCGAGCGCAGCGGCAATTATCTGCTGTTGAAAGGCTATCAGGAAGCCCTCCAGCCTTTGCTGGGGACAATTTCCGCCGAGGCTGGCGCTGAGAATAACGTCACCATCAGCCTCGACAACCCCCGCCTGCAAGGTCAGGTGCAATGGGACGACGCCCTGGGCATCTACTCTTACACCTACATCGATGACCAGGGGCTTCAGCGCACCGTTTACATCGAGAGTGCAGGCAGCCTGGGACGCAAGCTCGACATGCTGCGCAAGTTCAATGTCACCAACGTCACCCTCGACCTGCCCACCAATGGCGACGTCGATCCCGCGGTGATG
This sequence comes from Caldilineaceae bacterium, assembly GCA_014879855.1. Lineage (GTDB taxonomy): Bacteria > Chloroflexota > Anaerolineae > Caldilineales > Caldilineaceae > Caldilinea. Next base: position 6,013 of record JACSRH010000110.1, read on the forward strand.
CAGGTGCTGCAGCGCTTCCAGATGGGTGAGGCGACATCGTCGGCGCCACAAGCGCAGATGGCAGTCGCCTACACCTTGTACGGCGAAGATGGCAGCGTCGTCGGCCAGCAGATTCGGCCGCTCGACAGTTCCAAGGTTGATTTCCAGATGCCGACCGGCGCAAGTAGTGCGCTGCGGGTCGATGCACAGTTGGTCAATGCCAACGGCACCGCGCTGACGTCGCCACAGTCGGCCATGCTCTCGCTGGCATCCAGCAAAAAGACAACGGAAGCAGCGGCCGCAGCGACGGCGCCTTCCGCCTCTTTGAGCGTGGATCAAATTGTCAACGTGCGCGAGGGGCCGGGCACTGGCTTTGGCGTGCTCGGGCAGATTATCCCGGGTGAAGCCTACAAGGTGACAGGCAAGACAGCCGCGACTGACTGGTGGCAGATCGAATTCGACAATCGCAGCGGTTGGGTCATTGGCCAGCTTGCCGCCACCAGCGGAGACGGCAACGCCGTAGCTGTCGTGGAGAACCTGCCCGAAGCGCCGGTCGCAGTGGCCGCGGCGGCGCCGGCTGCGGAAGCTGTGGCTGCCGCAGAAGAAGCCGCGCCAGCGGAAGAGCAAGTCACGGCCACGGCCGCGAGCGCCCCGGCGCCAGTGGCCGCGCCGTCGGGCGGCGGCTCGTTCGGGTATGGCATCCAGGGCCATGTGATCGACAACGGCCAAATCTTCCCTGTCTTGGATTCGATCGGCGGGCTTGGTTTCAACTGGTTCAAGCAGCAGATCGAGTGGAAGCGCTTTGAGAGCGCCGGCCCCGGCCAGATCGATTGGGGCGGCATGGATGAGATCGTCAATGCCGCGGGCAGCCGTGGCGTCAGTGTGCTGTTCAGCATTGTCAAGGCGCCGGCCTGGGCGCGTGAAGGTGGTTTCGACGGCAGCGTCGAAGGGCCGCCTGTCGACCCGCAGACCTACGCCAATTTTGTCGGCGCGGTGGCCGGCCGCTATTGCGGCCAGTCGCTCAAGGCCATCGAAGTCTGGAACGAGCAGAACCTGCACTACGAATGGGGCAACAAGCCGTTGAACGCGCAAGAGTACGTCAACCTGTTGGCGCCAGCCTTCAACGCGATCAAAGGCGCCTGCCCGGCGATGCTCGTGATCAGCGGCGCATTGACGCCCGCCGGCAACAACGCCCCCTATGCGATGGACGATTTCGCGTATCTGGAAGCGATGTTCAACGCTGGCGCCAACAACTATCTCGATGGCGTCGGCGCACACCCAAGCGGTTACAATGTGCCGCCGTCGGTCACCTGGGAAGGAGCATGTGAGACAGTTCAGAAAACAGGCAACAGCTTCAACGGCGCCTGTGACTCGCCCCACCATTCGTGGAGCTTCCGCAGCACCATGGAAGGCTACTATAACATCATGAACGTTTACGGCGCTGGCAATAAACTGGTGTGGCCGACCGAATTTGGCTGGGCGGCAGGCGGCGCTTATCACCAGAGCTATAAATACGCCGACGACAATGACTTCACCGAGCAGGCGCAGTGGACGGTGGAAGCTTACCAGATGATGAAAAACTGGGGATGGGTTGGCCCGGCTTTCCTGTGGAACCTCAACTTCCGTGTGATCGCCAACGGCACTGAACTCGCCCAATGGGGCATCGTGGACTCGAGCTGGAATCCCCTCCCTGCTTATACCGCGCTGTCACAGATGTCCAAATAATTGGGCGCTGAAGCGGGCGTACAGCAAAATTAAGACAGGGGCGACGCATGGCGTCGCCCCTGCTATGTCCGAATCATATCTTCCCCTTCGCTCCCCAGCGGCATTTTAGAGAATTTACCTGATTCAAATGGATGAAAAGGGCAAAAATGAAGGAATTTTTCTATTTGCATGACACGCGTCAGCGCTTTGCGGAACAGGTGCGTTACGCGCTGGCAGCGTCGCTGTTGCTGACTCTTCTCTTGGTCACAGGCGCCGGCGCCCAATCTGGCAGCGTCCAGTCTGGCAATGCAACACCGTCAAGCGGGCAAGTGAGTGTGGCGCGGCTCAATCTGCGGGTATCTCCCAGCATCTCGGCGTCGGTGGTGACGCGGCTGACGCAAGGCGACACGGTGAAGATCCTTGCAGCCAGCGACGACGGCCGTTGGTACAAAGTCGCCACGACTGACGAACGCACAGGGTGGCTCTACACCATCTATGTTACAACTCAGAATGTTACAACTCAGAACAACACCAACAACGCTGGAGACACAGATGAGACGCTGTCCACGGCAGACGCGCCAAGCGACGCAACCATAGCTGTGGAGCCAACTGCCGCGCCAGCATTGACGGAGGAGTCTGGCTCCCCTCTCGCCTTTGACGAGGGCGCAGTGGTGGCGACGACGACCCCGGCGCGCATGAACGTACGCAGCGGGCCGGGCACGCAGTATCCGGTTGTTGTCTCGGCTCGGTCTGGCACGCGCTACGAGATCATCGGGCTGAACCCGGCGCGCGATTGGTATCAGGTGCGCGTGCCAAATCAAGCAGAGCCAGCCTGGATTTTTGCCAACCTGGCTACGGTTAGCGGCGATCCAGAAAGCGTGCCGCAGGTGGCGGAAGCCGATCTGCCGGCTGCACCGGAGCCGGCAACAATCGTCACTACGGCATCAGCGCCACCGGTTGAGGTGTTGGCCGCGCCGGCGGCCGCGCCCAACACCTCAACCGGCTTTGGCTACGGCATCACGACCAATATGTGGCAGGGCGACAAGCAGGGCGTCGCCAACCTTGTCAAACAGCTTGGCTTTGGCTGGGTCAAACAGCAGGTGCGGTGGGAATACGCCGAGCCACAGCCCGGCGCTATCCAGTGGCAGGAAATGGACTCCATCGTGGATGGCATGAATGGCAACGGCGTCAACATGATGTTCAGCGTCGTGACTTCGCCGCCGTGGTCGCGTCCCACATTAGGCGGCACAGGCGGCCCGCCAGAAGATTTCCAGTTGTTCGCCAATTTCTTAGGCGGCATCGCCGCACGCTACTGTGGGCGGCTGCAGGCCATCGAAGTGTGGAACGAGCAAAATCTGCGCCGCGAATGGGAAGGCTTCCCGCTCGAACCGGCCAGTTATATGGATCTGCTGAAGCGATCGTACAACGCGATCAAGGGGGCGTGCCCGTCGATGTTGGTGATCAGCGGCGCGACGACGCCGGCCGGCTACAGCGATGTGGCCTTCGACGACATCGATTATCTGCGCGGCATGTACCAGAACGGCCTCAAGCAGTACAGCGATGGCATTGGCATCCATCCGAGTGGATTCGCCAATCCGCCATCAGTGCTCTTCCAAGATTGGGAAGTTGGGAACTATAGCGCCCTGTCGCACGTCAATCATCGCAGCTTCTACTTTTTGAGCACCCTACGCGAGTCGCGGCGGGTGATGGAAGAATTTGGCGACGTCAATAAGCGCCTCTGGCCGACCGAGTTTGGGTGGGGCTCGACGCCGTCGCCCTTCCCTGGCTACGAGTACGAGGCGCGCATCGATGAAGCGACGCAGGCGCGCTGGATTGTCGAAGCCTACAATATCATGGCCGGTTCGGGCTATGTGGCTGTGCCCATGTTGTGGAATCTGAATTACCCACGCGATACGGAGATGGGCGCGTTTGCTGTTGCCGGGCGGCCGGCGTTCGACGCCTTGCGCGCCATGATGGGACGGTAAAGATTAATACAAGAATGCGAGGAATTATGTCGATGCGATATTCATTGAGAATTACAAGTCTGTTCGCAGGGGCAACCCTACTACTGGCTGCTTGTGGAGGTGGCGGCGCTGAAGCCACACCGACGCCCACGAAGACGCCGATGGCGCAGGCGGCGCAGCCCGCTGTCACGCCCACGCTTGCGCCTGCCAGCGGGGGCGAGGCGCCGGCGCAGCCACCGGCCGAAACGGCGCCGGGAACCACAGCAACCGCGCCAGATGCGGCTTCCGTGGTCGAAAAGATCGCGCGCGTGACCGCGGATCAATTAAACATCCGCAGCGAGCCAAGCACGACGGGCTCCGTCGTCAAATTGGCGAACACCGGCGAGAGCTTTCCATTGCTGGGAGAATCGGATGACGGCCAGTGGTTGCAACTGGGTGAAAATGGCGCCCCGCTTGGCTGGGGTGCGGCTGAGTATATGGCGATTGAGGAGCGCGTGGCGCAGGCGCCGGGTGATGGAAATGTTCAAACGCCGCCCACTTCAGCGCCGAGCGGCAACACCGGCAGTTTTGCTCCCGCCACGATGTCCAGCCCAGATTACGGCGCGCAGGTCTTTGTCTGGTGGCGCGAGGAGATCCGCGACCGCGACCTTGATCTGATGAAGGAAGGCGGCTTTAACTGGATCAAACAGGCTTTCTCCTGGGAATCCATTGAGGGGGCCGGGCGCGGGCAATATGATTGGTCGACTGCCGACAAGATTGTCACCCACGCCAACGAGCGCGATCTCAAGATCCTGGCGCGCTTGAGCCTGGATCCGGATTTACAGGGGTTCTGGGCGGGTGATCCTCCTGCGAACGGCGATGCGTTCGCCGAATATGCCGGTGCGCTGGCAGCTCGCTACAATTGCCAACCGGGCGCCATCGGCTGCATCCAGGCCTATCAAATCTGGAACGAGCCGAATCTGGCGCGTGAATGGGGTGGCAAGCGGCCCAATCCGGCCGAATATGCACAATTCCTCGGCAAGGCGTATCGAGCGATCAAGGCGGCCAATCCTAACGCCATGGTCATCAGCGCGGGCATGGCCCCCACCGGTGACAACAATGACGTTGCCATGCCGGATGACATCTTTTACGACCAGATGTATCAGGCAATGGGCGGCGACAGCACCGGCTACTTTGATGCATTGGGCGTACACGGAGCCGGCTACGCGGCGCCGCCTGAACTCGATCCGGCAGAGGCGGCCAGTAATCCGAAATATGGGGGGTACCGCTTCTTTGCCTTCCGCCACGTCGAGGACATCCGCGCCATCATGGAGAAGTACGGGGACACAGCCAAGCAGATCGTGTTGCTGGAGTTTGGATGGACATTCGACCCGGTGAACCCAGCCTACAAATGGCATGGCGCGGACGCCGGCATTGATAAGTTTGTGCAGGCTGATTATCTTGTGCGCGCCTACAAATATGCAGCGGACAACTGGCCGTGGGTCGGGCTGATGAGCGTGTTGACCATGCCTAATCTCGCTTGGCTCGACGACGGCAACGGTTCGGATGAGGAGCAATATTGGTGGGCGATCATGGAGCCAAGCCCGATCGATGCCAAAGAATGGCGACCGGCGTATATCGAGTTGTGCATCTACCTCAACAGTTTGGATGGACAGCGCTGTATCTACGACCCGAATCAGTAAGGAGATAGGAAGAGGAGACAAGGATGAATTGTCAACGGCGAAGTCTCCTCTTCTCCCCCTCCACCTCTACTGTCCGCTGGTGACGCCGAGCAGGAGTTGGACGGTCTGCTCGCCGAGGGTGGCGGCCGCATCCACCCAATCGACATTGTCGGCAAATGCCGAGAGGTCGACGGCGTCAAACAGAGGCAGCCAGCTTGAGACAGCGTACCAGAAGCCAAAGATGCCCATGAGGATCACGGCAAGGAAACTGATGCGGATCGTCCACCGATTATTTTGTTTTAACATAGGTCATGTCGATTCCCAGCAAATTTGCGAAACATGAGCGCTATGATATACTACGCCTCAGTGAATGACGAATTGGGGTGAGTAGCTCAGTCGGTTAGAGCGCACGGTTCACATCCGTGAGGTCACGGGTTCGAGTCCCTTCTCGCCCACACAACTATTATCATCGGAAGCCGCTTTCTCGTGTACGAGAGGCGGCTTCCGCCGTTTCAGTGATGGAGTGAGCCGCGATGCGCCAGCATTCAAAACACCCGTCGCTTCTAGGGTCAATACCCGTCTGCAAAGGTGTCAATCATCAGCTTGACGTCGCCCAGTGGGTAGAGGATCGGGCAGGTGGCGCCGTACCGGATATACTGGCGCACTTTGGCCTTAACCTCGGCGGGCGTGCCACTGGCAGTGATGTGCTGCACCAGCTCGTCGGGGACATATTTCATGGCCGCGCGCACCTGCTCTTTCGTCGCCGGCCAGCCCAGCGTCGCCTGGATCTGCTGCACGACTTCCGGTTTGACGCCGCTCGCCTTGGCAATGTGCGGCTGCTGCGCCAAGTATTGCGTGAGGAGTTCGCGCGCGCCGTCCAGCGCGGTCTTGCGATCTTCATGCACCGAACAGACTACCAGTTGCGGCCGGTCGATGTCGTCGATGCTGCGTCCGGCGCGCGCGGCGCCGCGCGCCAACTGCTCCATCGCCTCGATATTGTACTCCGGTGGCACGCAGTAGTTGAGCACCGCGCCGTCAGCGATCTCGCCGGTCAGTTCCATCATCTGCGGGCCGGTGGCGCCGATCATGATCGATACGTTGCGCGGCTCGCGACGGCCATGCACTACGTCCAGCTCGATGCCGTCGACATGGTGAAACTCGCCGTGATAGGTGACGCGTTCCATTGCCAGCAGCCGGCGCATCACCTCAATTGTCTCGCGCATGGCAGTCAGCGGCTTGCGACGCTCAATGCCCACATTCTTTGCGAGCGGATCCCACCACGCGCCGATGCCACAGATCACGCGGTCGGGCGCCAGGTCGTCGAGCGTAAGGAAGGTGGCGGCCAGCAGGCCAATGTTGCGCGTCCAGTTGTTGATCACGCCGGAGCCGATCTTGATGCGCTCCGTCACCGCGGCAAAGGCGGCCATCGGCACGATCGCATCGCGCACCAGCCGGCTTTCGGCCTGCCAGACTGCCTCGAAGCCCTTCTCCTCGGCGTAGCGCGCGTACTCCATGCCCTCGCGGATCGGATGCTTGTCCTGCAAATAAAGCGCCACGCGTGTATAGCGAGGTTCGGTCATCGTTCATTCTCCTCGGTTGTGTAGTCGGATGATGAGGTTGATCGATTGTACACCGGTTGATGAAAAACTGCGAAGCAGAGCACACACCCCAAACCCTCTATTTCAATTTCCCCCTTCGGCCCGCCGTGCTATAATGCCCGCAATGTCGATCTGGAATCAAGACGTACGTCACGATGTCATCGCACCACCCGCGGCCATCTCGCCGCCATCGCTGGCCGCCTTTCTCGAACTGGCGCGCACGCGGCGGTCGATCCGTCGCTATGCGCCGACGCCGGTTGCCGAGGATTTAGTGGAAACGCTGCTGAATGCGGCGATCTGGGCGCCTTCCGCTCATAATCGGCAGCCGTGGCGCTTCTGCATCGTGCGCTCGCCAGAGATGAAAGCGGCGCTGAGCAAACGCATGGCGGATGCCTGGCGGCAAGATCTTGCCAATGACGGCGCGGAGCGAGAAACTATCGAGCGGAGGATTGTCGTCAGTCATGCCCGCTTGACCGGCGCTCCGGTGCTGATCGTGCCGTGCGTCACGCTGGCGGATATGGACGTTTATCCTGATCCCGTGCGCAGCCAGGCCGAATGGACAATGGCCGTGCAGAGCGTGGCGCTGGCGTGCCAGAATCTGTTGCTGGCCGCCCATGCCGCCGGGTTGGGAACATGCTGGATGTGTGCGCCTTTGTTTGTTGCAGCGCTGGTGCGGCAGGCATTGGATCTGCCCGAACATTGGCAACCGCAAGCCATCCTGACGCTTGGTTATCCTGCGGAAGAAAAAGCGCGAGCACGCGCGCCGCTTAGCGAACGAGTTGTGTGGAGATAGCCTGTGAACAATTATCTTGCAGCAACCTCATCTCAAAACAAACGCAATGGGCGCTGGCCTGATGATTTGCACGTCGTAGCACTGGCTGGCGGCGTCGGGGGGGCCAAGTTGGCGGCTGGATTGCAGGCTGTATTGCCGCCCGGCGCGCTCTCCGTCATCGTCAACACGGGCGATGATTTCGAGCATTGGGGGCTGACAATCTGCCCCGATCTCGATACCGTGTTGTACACTTTGGCAGGCGTCAACAACCCCGAAACAGGCTGGGGTCGCGCCGATGAATCGTTTGCAGTGCTGCACGCAATGGGGCTGCTTGGCGGCGAAGATTGGTTCCGGCTTGGCGATCGCGACCTCGCTGTCCATCTGCGTCGCGCCGAATGGCTGCGCCAGGGACTAAGCATGACCGAAATCACCGATCGGCTGCGGCGCGCGTTCGGCATCCGCTCGACGATCCTGCCGATGAGTGACGCGCCGGTGCGAACGTTGGTGCACACCGACGAAGGCGATCTGCCATTCCAGCATTACTTCGTCGGCCGGCGCTGCGAACCATGCGTGATCGATATTTCGTTTGTCGGCGCGGCTGAGAGCGAGTTGCCCGACGCCGCCTATGCCGCCTTGACTGCCGCCGATGTCATTGTCTTTTGCCCGAGCAACCCGTATCTCAGCCTGGACCCGATTCTGAGCGTAAACGGCATGCGCGCGCTGCTGCGAAGAGTACGCGCGCCAAAGGTTGCCGTGGCGCCGATCGTGGGCGGCAAGGCGCTGAAGGGGCCAGCCGCTAAGATGATGCGCGAGATGGGCTATCCAGTCACGCCAGTGACCATTGCCGCGCACTACGACGACGTGCTTGACGGCTTCGTGCTTGATCGCGAGGACGCGGCCGCCGCCGATCACGTGCGTATGCCCGCGCTGGTGACCGACACCATCATGAGCGATCTGGAGAGCAAGGCGCGCTTGGCCGAAGCCGTGCTCGACTTTGCCGCGCCGCTGATCCCGCGGCTGCGCCAACCCACCACACCCGCCCACGCCCGCGCCACGGTCGGATGAAACCGTGGCTGATTATCCCCGCCAAATCTTTTGATGAGGCCAAGAGCCGGTTGGCCGGTGTGCTGTCGGCGCGCCAACGTGCGGCGCTGAGCGCGCACCTGCTGGCGCGCACGCTGCGCATGGCGAACGCGGCGGAGCGTTTTGCCCGCATTGTCGTGGTGAGCCGCGACCCGGCTGCACTGGCGCTGGCCGACGCCTTCGCGGCGCTGGCGCTGTCTGAAACTGTGCCTGATCTCAATGCGGCTCTGCGGCAAGCACGCCTGGCGGCGGAGATAGGGGGAGCCGGCGCTGTGCTCACGCTGCCGGCCGATCTGCCCCGCCTGCAAGTGACCGATCTGCATCTCCTCGCTGGCGCGTGCGATGAACCGCGCACGGTGGTGATTGCGCCCAGCCGCGACCGCGGCACGAATGCTCTTCTCCTGCCCCTGCCAGCGCCTTTCGACTTTGCCTTTGGGCCGGATAGCTATCATCTCCATCATGTGCGCGCCGCGGGCGCGGGGTGCACCGTGCGAGTTGTGTGCACCGAGACGTTGCGTTTCGATCTCGACTCGCCCGCCGATCTGGAGGAACTGACCGCTGACGCCCCCGTCTTCGTAGAGGCGCTGTTGTCAGAGTTATCGTCAGAGTTATCGCATCAACGCTGAGCTGCGCCCCGAAGCATCGACAAGCGCGCCCCCGGACACGGGTCAAGAAAAGCGGGGCAGATAGAGCTACACCTGACCCGCGCCGCAGACGCGACGCGCGTGGCGCGCATCCTACCGCCCTGTCAATTGGCTGCGCCGGTAATGTTCGTCGAGACGGCTGTCGATGCGGGCTGCCTCGTGGTCGGGCATGAAGTGCGGCCCACCCAGCGTGTAGGTCCCGATCAGCGTGCGCGCCCACTTGTCGGCCATGCGCGTGATGTTCAACGCTTCCTGCATGGTTTTGCCGAGCGCGGTGATGCCGTGGTTGACCATCAACAGGAGTTTCGGCGACATGCCATAGGCGTCTTGGTAACGGCGCAGCTCGGTGCGCACCGCTTTGGCCAGGTCGAAGCCTGGGTCGACATAGGGCACGACCGCGGGATGGCGTCCACAGACGACGATGCCATCCGGGAAAAGCGGGCGCATAAACGGCTCGGCGCCAAGCTGGCTGCACAGGATCGCATTGCACGCGACCGGATGCGTGTGTGCGATCCAACTGGCGCCGCCCTCGGAGAGACAGAGCGCGTGCAGAAACGTTTCCACCGAGGGGCGCTTTTGCTGCGCATCCACCATGACCTGCGGCCAGATCGCCTGCACTTCTTCCTGCGTCATCTGTTCGCGCTCGACCAATTCCAGAATAGCATCCAGCTTGACCTGGGTGAAGCCGCCCTCCGTGATCGTGCCCAGTTGACTGCCCGACGCCTTGACCCAGAACGTGCCGTCGTCGCCGCGCGCGCTGGTGTTGCCTTCCCCTAAGATCGCCAGATGACGATCCTCGCGCCCCAATTCATGCGATAGCGTAACGAGGGATTGCAGTAACTCACTCATGTTTTTCTCCCATTCACAACAGATTCTGTTATGTTATATTTTACTTCCACATCGATTTCCCCCACAATCGTAAGCACTCCGAAACGAAATGCAGCAGTTGCAGAGAATGAGCAAAATGCTTATACTTGCACTTGCTTCATATTTCATCCCCGGCCTTTGGCCAGAGAGAATACAATATTTTCCGCGCCTGACGAGCAGATGCAGCGCGTATACGGAGAGCAGCGTTTGCAACAGGCGCAGTCATCACGCAATTTTGCGAAAGGAGTTCCGGCTATGGCTCATCATCAAGCTGCCTACGAAATCCTCGTCGAACAATTGACCGAGCGCGGCGTCGATGTGGAAACCGTGAAGGCGGCGCTCAAGCGTCAGCACATCGAAACGCCCAGTTGGGGGTACGCCAACAGCGGCACGCGCTTCAAGGCATTTGCCTGGCCCGGCGCGGCGACGACCACGCAGCAAAAGCTCGACGACGCCGCCATGGTGCACAAAATGACCGGCATCGCGCGGACTGTCGCCGTGCATATTCCGTGGGACAAACCTGCTGACGAAGACTACACGGCCATGCGCCAGTATGCCGAGGCGCAGGGCATCGCCATCGGCGCGGTCAATCCCAACGTCTTCCAGGATGACGAATACAAGCTGGGTTCGCTGGGCAACCCGGACCCGGCCATTCAGGAGCGCGCGCTCGATCATCTGCTCGAATGCTGCGACATCATGCGCAAAGTCAACAGCGACATCTTGAGCCTGTGGTTCGCCGACGGCACCAACTACGCGGGGCAGGATTCGCTGCGCATGCGCAAGCGGCGTTTCGAGCGCGGGCTGGAGGCGATCAAGCCGCAGCTGCCCGCGGGCAGCCGGATGCTCATCGAGTATAAATTTTTCGAGCCGACCTTTTACAGCACCGACATTCCCGACTGGGGCACGGCGTACGCCTGGGCGCTCAAGCTGGGCGATGCCGCGCAGGTGCTGGTCGATCTCGGCCATCACGCGCAGGGCGTCAATATCGAGCAGATCGTGGCATTTCTGCTCGACGAAGACAAGCTGGGCGGTTTCCATTTCAACAACCGCAAATACGCGGACGACGACCTGATCGTCGGCAGCACGAATCCCTACGAACTGTTTCTGATCTATAACGAGCTGGCCACCGCCGAGATGAGCGACGACCCGGCACTGAGTGCTGCCGCCCGCAACGTCGCCTACATGATCGACCAGGCCCACAATATCGAAGGCAAATTGGCGCCAATGATTCTGTCGGTGCTCAACTGCCAGGAAGCTTATGCCAAAGCGCTGCTCACGCCGCGGGCAGAGCTGGCCGCGCTGCAAATGGAAGGCGAAGTGCTGCTGGCGCACAAGCTGCTCACCGACGCGTTCCGCACCGACGTGCGCCCACTGCTGGCGCAGGTGCGCGAAGAACTCGGCGCGCCCACCGATCCGATTGCGGCGTACAATGCCTCCGGCTACGAAGCCAAGATTCGCAATGAGCGCGGCCTCGCTGCCACCAGCGGCGGTTTTCAATAAAAAAGCTGAATTGGGAATTACGAATTGTGGATTGTGAAGATCTGCGCCGAGGGCGCCGACTTCACAATTCATAATTCATAATTCATAATTCCCAATTCACGATGCGTAATTCACAATGCGTAATTCACAATTTGTCATGCTTTAATGGCATTTTTTATGACGAGCCCACCCAACGTCCTTCCTGTTCTTGAAATGCGACGCATTTCCAAGCGCTTCGATGCTACGCAGGCGTTGGAGGATGTGTCGCTCACGCTCTATCCGGGTGAGGTGCATGCGCTCATCGGTGAAAACGGCGCGGGCAAATCCACGTTGATTAAAATCATGACCGGCGTGCACCGCCCCGACGCCGGCGC
>JACSRH010000306.1 GCA_014879855.1 Caldilineaceae bacterium
CGACGCAGAAATGTTGCATTATGCGCGCACGATGGGCAGCACCAGCGGCGTCTTTCCCGCGCCAGAAGGAGCCGCCACCCTCGCGGCCCAGATTCAGTTGTTGGCAGAGGGATGGATCAAACCGGATGAACGCGTTGTGTTATTTAACACTGGCAGTGGGCTAAAGTATGCTCACCTGTGGGCAGCTATGGTATAATTATGCCTTCGGAAATGGTTCTGTCGTAAAGGAGTGCATACGGTATATGGCCCGCAGAAAATTATCACGCAACGAGAAAATCTTCTATGGCGTCAGCCTGTTGATCGTGTTTAGCATGGTTTTCAGCATGGTGGCTTCCCTCTTTACCATGGGGTTGTAGTCCTAGCCACACCCTCTGACCGATCGATAGTGAACGACCGCCCCGACCTTGCGCCGCCAGCACCCGCCGTGCCCGAGTCCCCTACGGACGTGAGCACGGCGGCGTCGCGTAGCGGCCTGCTGCTGGTGGGGGCGGCGGTGCTCTTTTTCAGCACAAGTCCTGTGCTGGTGCGCTGGGCCGCGGTGAGTCTCTCCAGCTATGAAATTGCGGCGGGACGGCTGCTGCTGGCAGGTCTGCTCGTGGTGAGCGTCGCGGCTTTGCGCGGAGAACAGCTGGCCGCGCCTGCGCGCTGGCCGATGTTTGTGCTGGTCGGGCTGGTCGCCGCGATCCATTTTGGCGCCTACATTGGCTCGCTCAGCTTCACCACGATTGCGCACAGCCTTGCCCTTGTCTATACAGCGCCGATTTTCTCGGCGCTTTTGTCGTGGTGGATCCTGGGCGAAACCCTGAAGCCGCGGCAGTGGGCAGGCATCGTGATCGCCGTCGCGGGCGTGGCGATCATGGCGGGCTTTGAACCGCGCTTCGACCGTACAATGCTGATCGGCGATGCATTGGCTTTATTGAGCGCGGTCACGTTTGCCATCTACAGCATTGCTGGAAACCGCCAGCGCCATCATGTGTCGTTGCTGGTCTATGCGGGCGTCGTCTATCTGGCCGGCGGACTGTGGCTGCTGCCTCTGGCCGCGCTGAACTTCTCCGTACATGGCTACACATTGCCAGCAGTGCTCAGCGTGGTCGCGTTGGCGGTGATCCCGCTAGGGCTGGGGCACACGCTCTACAACGCCGCGCTGCGCCGAATGCGCGCCACTACCGTCAACTTGATCGCCACCCAGGAAGTTACCGGCGGCATCCTGCTGGCCATCCTGTTGCTGGGGGAAATTCCCAGCCTGACAACGCTGACCGGCATTGGCGTGACGCTGGTTGGCATCATCCTTGTGCTTTTCAAGCCAGCATAGGTCATCATGCACGAATCTGTTATCCCATCTTCTTTTATGACGTCTCCTCTGGCGGAGCGCCGTCTGGCGCTCTTTCCACTCACCGCCGCCGTTGCATCTTCAGCGCTTGCGGCCCGCGGCGCTGAATTGACGATTGGCGGCTGTAGCTTGCACGCGTTGGCCGCGGCGTATGGCACGCCGTTCTACTGTTTCGACGCGACCACCCTCGACGCCGCTGCTCAGGCCTATCAACACATACTGGCGCAATATTATCCGGGTGAAGCTGCTGTGACCTACGCGGGCAAAGCTTATCTTTCGCGCGCCATGGCGCAATGGACGCAGCGCCACGATTTGTGGGTGGATTGCACGGGGGCTGGCGAAATTGGCATTGCCGTGGCCGGAGGTGTTCCGCGCGCGCGCATCCTCGTGCATGGCGTCAACAAAAGTGACGCAGATCTGGATGCAGCCGTCACCCACGCGGCCGTGATTGTCGTGGACAACTTGGCCGAGCTGCAGCGGTTGACGCCGCGTTTACAGGCCAGTGCAACCCCGCCCGCGCTCTGGCTGCGCGTGCGGCCTGGGGTGGCGGTCGACACCCACGCCTATCGCCAGACAGGGCAGGAAGACAGTAAATTTGGCATGGCGCCGTTGGAGGCGATAGCCGCGGTGCGCCACTGCCTGCAACACGGTTTTCTGCTCAGCGGGCTGCATTTTCATCAGGGTTCGCACTTTCACGACCCGGCGCCGATCGGCCCGGCGTTGGAGATCGTGCTTGACCTGATCGCCGAATTGGCTGCGACCACCGGCTGGCAGCCGCACGCGCTCTCGCCGGGCGGCGGCTGGGGCGTGGCCTATCACGAAGATGACTTGCCGCAACCCGATTTGGAAGACTATGTCCGCTTTGTGGCTCACGCTGTGGTGGAAGGTTGTCGCCAGCGCGGGCTTGCATTGCCCGCGCTGCACCTGGAGCCGGGGCGCAGTCTGACGGCGCGCGGCGGCGTCGCCGTCTACACCGTAGGCGCGGTCAAACAGACAGCCGCACGGCGCTGGCTTTTCATTGACGGTGGCATGGCCGACAATCCTCGCCCCGCGCTCTACGGCGCGCGCTACAGTGCGCTGCCGGTGGCTGGGCTGGAGCGGGAATTTACCGATGCGGTCTGGATTGCCGGGCCTTTTTGCGAGAGTGGGGACATCCTGATCGAGAACCTCCTCATGCCCGATGTGCAGGCGCAGGAGTTGCTTGCCATCCCGGTGAGCGGCGCTTACCACCTGGCAATGCAGAGCAACTACAACGGTGCGCGCAAACCCGCTGTCCTTTGGCTGGAGCAGGGCCAGGCGCAGTTGATCCAGCGCCGCGAAACTCTGGCGGATCTGCTCGCGCGCGATGCAGGGCTGGCGTCGCCGATCTAGCGTCGCCGATCTAGCGTCGCTGATCTAGCGTCGCCGGTGTGTCAGATGGGTTCTTTTTTCCCCATCCTGGCGTTGCGCCGCGTGGCGGGGCGCTCGTCGAGCATCCGCAGCAGCTCGATCACCACATCGTCGATGCGGCGTTTGTAGCGCAACATATCCCGGCGGCATTCGACCTCTGCCGATGTCTCGGTCTTAAAGGCGCGCAGCGTCTCTTCCAACTCTGCGTCGACCAACAGACGCCCACGATTGACCGCATTTCCGCGCAAAAACTCGCGCAATTCCAGTGAAATCGTCGTATCGTAGTGCGTCAGATCGTTATGGAGATCGACCAGCCGGTCGGATGCGATGGCTGGCATCGGCATTGACCTCAACGTATCCCAGGCTCGGTTCAATTTGCGTCGATACACAGATATTGTCCAGTTGTGTTGTCTTGCAGTTGTGGCATTCGCAAGCAGGGGAAACCAATCGAACATTTATGAAGCGGCTTTGTGGACAGGACGCACGATCGGCGTGCAATATGTTCGATTATAAGGACGCTGGGCAAACTGTCAAAAAAAATGATGCTTGTGCAACACGAATAAAAGCCATGCTTCACCCTGCAAAAACACGCAAAATAGTTTGACAGAATGAGAACATTTGTGCTATACTGTCCCCTGTTGAAAAGATAATTTCTTCTCTGTGAGCACAATGGCGCTTACCACCCACGACTACCACGAAAGGATTTCCCATGCCACCGGCGCGTAAGCAAGAGTTAAAGCAGGAGAGCGTTATGGAAAGCGGAAAGAGCAAGGCGCTTGACACCACCCTTGCCAACTTGAACAAGAAATATGGAGAGGGCATCGTCATGAAGCTGGGCGATGCTACGCGTCTGCAGGTCGAATCGATCCCCACCGGCAGCCTGAGCCTGGACATTGCGCTCGGCGTC
>JACSRH010000466.1 GCA_014879855.1 Caldilineaceae bacterium
GGCGGCAGCCGCCGCCAAACTACCCGCTGCACCCGACGGGCTGTCGCCCGCAGGTGAGCGGGGCATTCGGCGGACGAAGTCTTACCCATTCATCAGTGTTAGAAATCCGATGGCACAGGAATTGGAGGCAACATGATACGCACTATCGAAGCCACGATTGATGAAAAAGGTACTGTTCGGTTGTTGGAAGATGTGCAGTTAACGACGACGCGTCGCGCCCTCGTCACCATTTTGGAAGAACCGGGACTGACTCACGAGACAGCCCTACTCAGTGAGGCGGCATTGGCAGAAGATTGGAATCGGCCAGAGGAGGATGCCGCATGGTCACACCTTCAGCTGGCCTCGTCGTAACGGTTCAATTTCCCTTTTCCGACCTGTCGCAGTCGAAGTTGCGCCCTGCTGTCGTCCTGGCTGATGCAGGACGCGCCGACTGGATTTTGTGCCAAATCACCAGCAAACCTTATGCCGACCCGAATGCGGTGCAGTTGGAGGACGAGGACTTCGCCAGCGGCTCGCTTCGCCTGACAAGTTACGCCCGTCCCGGCAAGCTCTTTACAGCTAACATAAGCCTGATGGCAACAGAAGTGGGCAAGCTTAAGGACGATGCTTTTCGACAAGTTGCTGCTGCAGTGGTGCGTCTCTTGCAGTCACACACCCCGTAGGCGTCAATGCAGGGCATGGGCTGTGGTCGTAGCTTGCCGCTGATGGGGCGTTCGATGGGGGCGGAGGCGGTGGTGGTTCTGCTGTCGGTTCTGGACAAGGCCGACGCTTTTCTGCTTTTGTGTGCCGCCGCCCAACATCTCGTGCAGCCGACCGGGGGCGCGCTCGGCTTGTGTTCGATGTTGATGGACATCCCCGGCGGCTGACGGAGGGCGTTCGGCCGTGCAGACACGCTACGGGCAGGTCAAAGGATTCCAGAACAGTGGCTGTGATTCATTAGCCATTGAGCATTAAATCGCCTTTGAATTATGGTGGAATCTCTAACTGCAGAGGTGATCATGACGCTAGCAACACTCGAAACGGTGCAACGCCTGATTGACCAATTAACGCCACTTGAGCAGGTGCGGCTGCCTGAATATTTGACGCCGCGTATCGTCCGAGCGGTGGCGACGCGCCAACCAATGACAGACGCCGCTGGCGCAACCCAAAGTGAAGCTTGGCAACGATTTTTCCAAATTGGCGATGCACTGGCAGTCAGTGATAAGCCTGGCATACCGACGTTCACTGAAACTGTGCAGATGATGCGGCGATAAGCAATGTATACCGTGGACACAAGCGTCTGGGTGAACAGCTTTGACCAACGATTCACCACCGAGGCTATGCGACCTGTTTGTTGCCATAGCATCCAAATGGCTGGGGCCACCTTTTTTTGATACGGCGAATGTCTACGGCGCCGGCCATAGCGAACGCGTGTAGGGGCATGACCTTGCGCCTGCTCTGGGTGACCGCAAGGGTGCGCCCCTACCACGAATCATGATCGGACGTCTATAGTAGCGCCACGCTTCTCTTCTCTTTCCATCCCTATTTTAAAGTGATAGATGGCTAGAGGCGTGGATGCTATTCGTTGACAACGACGCGCGTGCCCATGTCGGCCCAGGCATAGAGCGCTTGGGCTTCGGGGACGCGCAGGTTGACGCAACCATGACTGACCGGGCTGCCAAAGTTGTCGTGCCAGTAGGCGCCGTGGATGGCAAAATCGCCGGAATAGTACATGGTCCAGGGCACGTCGGGCGTGTCGTAGTCGATGCCCCGCATACGCGCCTTTTCAAATCTCAGATAAACGGCAAACTCGCCGGGCAGCGTGCGGAAGCCTGGCTTGCCCGTGCTGACCGTCGTTTCAAAGACCGGCACATCGCCCTGCCAGGCCGTCAGCTTCTGGTCGGAAATGTCGACTTCGATCCAGCGTTCGCCGTCGGGAGGCGCGTCGGTGCGGAAGACGACAGGCGTTGGTGCGGGTGCTGGTTTGTCTTCGACGGTGGCGTCGGGTTTGGTCTCCGCGTCAGGAGCAACGGATTTCTCCGGCGCGGCCGGCGCGCCCGCGTTGGCAATGCTCACCGGCACGAAAATTTCGTCATAATTGAGGTTGCTGTGCACGACGCGCAGCCGCAGCACGTGGTCGCCGTTGGGGTACAGCGTCGTATCCCAGGTGTGCAGATTGTCCGTACTGGCGACAGGTTTTTCGCCCAAGGCAAGAAAGGTCGCGCGGTGGGGATCGCGGTCCAGCAACAGGTCGAGCTGCCACTTGCGAAACGTCGGATGAGAGGCCATGCCTTCCACGTTAATCGTTCCCGAAAGCGTGGCGCCAGGCGCCGGGTAGGAAATTACACCATCATGCTGGGCAAACGCCGGCGTCGCCGCCAGCGTCATCCACAAAAGCGCCATAAAGCCGGCGCGCCAGAAGTTACGGGTCAACCAACTACTCATCAAATCCATCCTCTTTCTACGGCTGTTCATAATCCACCGCGACAGAAGCCGCGAGCACGCTGCGCAGGTATTGTAACACAGCCAGATGTTCCGGGCGCGCCTGATAGCGCGTGATCAGCGCCAGATCGTACGATGGCCCGGAATGCAGCACGTCCAAGTCGACTATTGTAAAGTCGACTATTGTAAAGTCGACCATTGCAGGCGCGGCATGTCAATGGGTTTGCTTGTCGTTTGCCTTACAATCTAGCCGCTTGACATCCAGCGCACTTCACGCCAAAATCCAGGCATCGCTTCTCCGCTGAGCACTTCCTTACTTACGCATAATAGAGGTGCGTCCTATGCCTGACACCATCGACTTATTACAGACTGATTTATCCCTGACATTGAAGAAAAAAGCGTACAAGCCTATTCGCAAAGCTCAGATCGAGCGCATCTTCGACCTGTCCGAGCTGATCTATGAGCAGAAGCGGCCGGTCATCATCGTCTTCGAAGGGTGGGATGCGGCGGGCAAGGGCACCACGATCCGCCGGCTCACCGCGCCGTTGGATGCGCGCGGCTTCAAGGTGCTCTCCACCCAGGCGCCGCGCACGCACGAAAAGCGCAAGCCCTGGCTCTGGCGCTTCTGGATGAACGTGCCGCGCCATGGTCAGATTGCGATCTACGACCGCAGTTGGTATGGACGCGTGCTGGTCGAACGCGTCGATGGATTGACCCCGCTGCCGCAATGGATCGCAGCCTATGAAGAGATCAACAATTTCGAGCGCACGTTGGCTGACGACGGCGCCATTTTTATCAAGTTCTGGCTGCACATCAGCAAGGACGAGCAGTTGCGCCGCTTTATGAAACTGGCAAGCGAACCGGAGAATGCCTGGCGCGTCACCGCGGAGGATTGGGAAAACCATCGCAAATACGACGAATATCTGGCAGCCGTTGAAGACATGCTCGACAAAACAAACACACCGATCGCGCCGTGGACCGTCGCGCCATCCACCGACGGCGAAGTCCGGCTCTACACCGTGTTCGATACCATCATCAGGCGGCTGGAAGCGGCGCTCGGCCTGACCCCAACGCCATGGCCGTCGCTTGCCGAATTGAGCGGCGGCAAGCAGGCCAAAGACAAGTTGCAGGACAAATCGAAGAAAAAGACCAAGGGCGACAAAAAAGCGAAGGATGGCAAGCAGA
>JACSRH010000468.1 GCA_014879855.1 Caldilineaceae bacterium
AGGAACAACAGGCAACTATGGGCAAGCACTCTCTGCGTTTCTCTGCGTCTCCGCGCCTCTGCGTCAAAAGAGGGCTTTTTAAACGGTTTTTAAGAGTTGTGAGGAGCGAGTAGGCTGGTGGAGCGATTGAGCTAGGTATGGCTGAGATTCGATCTGAGATTCAACGCGAAGCGCGCAATAATATTCTGCAATACGCCATCTTCCGCTGGGAGAGCGCCGTGGTGATTGCCCTGACCCTGGTCGTCTACTTCCTGGCGCCAGGCCCCTTTGGCTTGCCGCGGGAGCTCTGGCTGTTGCTGGGCGTCGCCGGGCTGGTGCTGATTATCTACTCGAGCCTGACAGACGCCGATACCAATGCGCGGGTCATCCTGGAGGTTTTTCAGGAGAAATTCGATCCGGGAAAGATCAAGGACAAGGCGTTGCGCAAAGAGGTAGAGGAGGCGCTGGAGTATCAACGGCGCATCGAACTGCAAGTGCGCACCCAGTCGTCGGGTCTGATCCGCGAGCGCCTGGAAGATGCCGCCAATCAGCTCAGCGCGTGGGTCGGCAACATCTACCAACTTGCCCTGCGCGTCGATGCCTATCAAGCCGATGACTTGCTCGCCAGAGAGCGCAACGACTTGCCACAGGCGTTGCAGCGGCTGAACGCACAACGCCAACGCGAGCAAAATCCCGACGTGCAGCGCCAACTGGACGGGGTGATCGAAAGCAAGGGCGAGCAGTGGCAGACATTGCGCCAACTGGATGCGCGTATGCAACAGGCGCAGCTTCAAATGGAGCAGAGTTTGACCGCGCTGGCGACTGTCTATGGGCAGGTGCAACTGCTCAACGCTGAGTCGATCAACAGTGGCCGCGCCGAGCGGTTGCGCACCGACATCCAAGACCAGGTGAAGCGTCTCGATGATCTCGTAGCAAGCCTGAACGAGGTCTACGACTACAACGCATAACAAAGAGCAAAGTATGATGAGCAAGCGATTTTTCTTGACGATACTATTGATGGTGGCAATTGTAACCGCGGCCTGCGGCGGCGGTGGCAGCGCGCCTACCCGCGGCGATGTGATCGTCTATGTCGCGGTGCCGCTGAGTGGCTTCCAGGCCAACGGCGGCCAGACCATTCTCGGCGGCGTGCGGCTGGCTGCAGCGGAGATCAACAACGATGGCGGGCTGCTGGGCTATCGCGTCGTGGTGCGCCCGCTCGACGACGAGTCGGACAGCGACGTGGCCGTGAGCCGCACCGACGAGATCCGCCAGGCCATCGACGCGGGCGACCGCGTGCTGGCTGTGATCGGCCACCTCAACAGCGGGCAGACGCTTGCGGCCATGGAGGTCTATCAAGACCTGCCGCTGGTGGTGATCGCCGCGACCGCGTCAGAGCAGAGCTTGACCGAGCGCAACTACGACAACTTCTTCCGCGTCAACGCCAACGACAGCGTGCAGGCAAGCGTCAGCGCCGACTTTCTGGTCGATCAGCTTCAGGCGAAATCGGTTGCCGTGCTGTACAACAACACGGAATATGGCCGTGGTCTGGCCGCCAGCCTGGCCGATGATTTGCGCGCACGCGGCGCCACGATTGCATTGCAGGCTGAGGTGGAGGAAGGGCAGAGCATCTACACCGATGAGGTGACGCAGATCAAAGAGGTTGCGCCTGACGCCATTTTCTACGCTGGCTACGAGATCGAGGCGCCCTACTTGCGGGCAACGCTGGTTGAGTCCGGCGTCGATGCGCCCATGCTGGCCAGCGACGGCGCGTTCCTGGCAGCGACCATCGACGAGTCCAACGGCGCGGCCGAGGGAATGTATGTCAACGCCTTTGCACCCAGCCCGCGCAACGCGGCCGACGACCAGTGGGTCGAGGCCTATCAGGCGGTCGAATATCGCAACCCCGACACTTACTCGGTCAACGGGTACGTTGCGCTGCAAGTGCTGGCCGAAGCCGTGCGCAAGGCGGATTCGTTCGAGCGCGCCGCCGTCGCCGACAGCTTGCGCAACAACAGCTTCGATACGCTGCTCAGCAGTCTGCGCTTCGAGCCGGACGGCGACCTGGTCAATCCGCAGATCTGGGTCTATCAGGTGGTGGACAACGAGTTTCAACAGGTGGCAAACTGACGCAGCACGCTAAAATCATCCACAGATAGCGCAGATTCCACAGATAAAGAGAATTTCTTCTTACAACCTGTGAAATCTGCGCCATCTGTGGCTAGTTTTTTACCCCCCCTGTACGCCGCCCGTATTCCCCGCCGCGGCGTGGATTTCTCCCCACTTTGGGCCAAGCTGTGCAGCCAGCTTGATCGCCTCAACCAGACTGGTTGCGTTGGCGATCCCCTGCCCAGCAATATCAAAAGCCGTGCCATGATCGACCGAGGTGCGAATCGTCGGCAAGCCCACGGTCACATTGACTCCCTCATCGAAGTAAAGCGTCTTGAAGACGGCGTGTCCCTGGTCGTGATACATGGCGATCACAAAGGCATAGCGCCCCTGCGCCGCCTGCGGGAAGAGTACATCCGCGGGCAGCGGTCCGACCGCGGGAATGCCCTCGGCCTGCGCCGCCTGCACTGCCGGCGCAATGGTGACGAGCTCTTCACTGCCAAACAGACCGCCTTCGCCGGCGTGTGGATTAAGACCAGCCACCGCAATGGCCTCCGCCTCGCGCCCCAACGCACCCGCGAGCAGATGCGCTAGCCGAATCTGGCCGAGCACCCGCTCGCGCGTGATCAAGTCCAACGCCTGCCGCAGGGATACATGCGTCGTGACGTGAAAGATAAACTGGCCGCGCGCGGCCAGCACAAGCGAGTAGTGCTTGACGCCAAATTGTTCGGCCAACAGCTCGGTGTGTCCCGGATACGCATAACCGGCGCGGCGCATGGCTTCTTTATTGAGCGGCGCCGTCACGATGCCAGCCACCACGCCGCGACGCGCCAGATCAGTCGCCGCCAGTACATACTCGACCGCGCCGCGTCCCGCGTCGGCCGAAAGTTCACCAGGTTTGACGCCGCGCAAGGCGTCTCCAGGTTGCAGGACAGGAATCGTGGCAACATCGCTCCAGTCAAGGCCGGCCACCGACGTGACCGGCAGGATGTGTGGACGGTCGATCTCGCGTACAAATTGCAGGCTCTGATAGAGCGTCATGACATCCCCGATGACGACGGGGCGGCACAGGGCGCGCACCTCGGGCCGGCGCAACGCCTTGACGACGATCTCCGGACCAATGCCCGCGCCGTCGCCCATCGTAATTGCCAAAACAGGTAGTGGCGAATCCATCTCAATCATCTCCCCTCACCCAATATGCAAGCCAGGGCTGCCGCTGGAAGGAATTGAACGACTGCCTGAGTGGTGGTTGGCGTTTTATGAGCAGTATAACATGCAGATGTAGAGGCGTCCGCACAACAAACATGGGTCGCGCCCTGGTTTAACGGACAGGAACACGCGCCATTCTATCAGCAAAGCGCCACAGTGTGGAGAAAAGCGTGGAGAGAAAAACAGTGCACCTCAGCAACTTTCAGCATCGAACACGGGGGAAACACCACGAGGCGTGGGTTGACTTCGCAACAATTCTCAGCGCCCCTGACAGGACTCGAACCTGTGCACCTGGCTCCGGAGGCCAGTGC
>JACSRH010000162.1 GCA_014879855.1 Caldilineaceae bacterium
TCAACTGGACATTCACCGCGCCGATGTTTTCATCGAGGCGCTCGAGCTTACGCGTACCCGGAATCGGCACGATCCACGGTTTCTGCGCCAGCAGCCACGCCAGCGCGATCTGGGCCGGCGTCGCGCCCCTTTCTTTGCCGATGCGCTCCAGCAGCTCGACCACGGCGCGGTTGGCGCGGATCGCCTCCGGCGTGAAGCGCGGGTTGCGGCTGCGGATGTCGGACTTGTCGTAGGTCGTTGACTCGTCGATCTTGCCGGTCAGATAGCCGCGGCCCAGCGGGCTGTAGGGCACGAGCCCGACGCCCAGTTCCTCGCACGCGGCCAGCACGCCGTTCTCTTCGATGGCCGTCCACCAGATCGAGTACTCGCTTTGCAGCGCCGTCACCGGCTGCACCGCATGGGCGCGGCGGATCTGGTCGGCGCTCGCTTCGGAGAGACCAAAGTGCCTGACCTTGCCCTGCTCAATCAACTCCTGCACCGCGCCCGCCACATCTTCCATCGGCACGTTCGGGTCGGGCCGGTGCTGGTAGAAGAGGTCGATGATCTCGACGCGCAGCCGCTTGAGCGACGCTTCAGCCACGCGCTTGATCTGCTCGGGCCGGCTGTCCAGACCCACGGTCGGGTGCGGTCCGTTGTCGCCGTGCTTGAAGCCGAACTTGGTGGCGATTACAACCTTGCCCTTGAATGGTTCCAGCGCCTCGCCCACCAATTCCTCGTTGGTAAAGGGACCGTAGACTTCCGCCGTGTCAAAAAAGGTGATGCCGCGGTCGACAGAGGCGTGGAGAAAGTCGATCATCTCCTGCTTGTCGGTCGGCGTGTCGCCAAAACTCATCCGCATACAGCCCAGGCCGAGGGTCGAGACTGCCAGGTTGCTGTTGCCTAGTATGCGCATTTGCATTGCACTGCTCCTTGCTCGTGTTGTTTGACGGTGTGACTGCCGGTGGCAGAGCGGCTGAAGAGATGGAAGATCCGCTTTGCTGGCACGAATGTACGAATCAATGCATATAGCGCAGATTCGCCACGATCTTCCCAGACCGGGCTACATTGCTGCGCGGCGTCGCGCTCGACCCGCAGCATCAACTGGATTTCTGGAACCACTGTATACCTCCACTTTCTGCGATCTTCCCGCAGGTCGCCTGTCCAACTGCGAGACGTGTTCTCTTATCCTTGCTCTATTCTAGCGAGCTTCCGGCGCAGCGTGGTATGCTGTTCCTCCAGCATCCTGGTACAATCCTGCAAGTCTTGCAGAAAGGCGTATTGCCAATGTGTGCAGCATTCACGATGAATCCAAGAGAGGGCGAACAGGCAACGCTCGCTGCTGCCAGAAAGCACGCCAGCCAACTTGAACTGATCGACCGGATCGGGCGGGCCGTACCCGCGGATGGCGTCGCCGAGCCGATGAGCGGGGTGTTCCTGGCGCGCGCCTCGGCCGCGCTAGAGCGGGTGCACAGCGTGACCGAGCCTTCCTTCTGCGTCATCGCGCAGGGCAGCAAGGAGACGCTGCTCGGCGATTGCCGCTATCGCTACGACGCGGCGACCTACTTGCTCACCACGCTGGAACTGCCGCGCGTCAGCCAGGTGTTGGAAGCGTCGCCTGCGCGGCCCTATCTCAGCTTCCGCCTGGTGCTCACACCCGACGCGGTCCGTTCGGTCGTGATGGAAGCAGGGGACGCGGCGCCTGCCGCCAACGGCAACGGCGACGAACGGGCCATTGCCGTCAGCCCGCTGGAGGCCGACTTGATGGACGCGGTCGTGCGCCTCGTGCGCCTCGTGGAGCGCCCCGACGAAGCACACGTCCTCAAGCCGCTCATCACGCGCGAGATCGTCTACCGGCTGCTGCGGGGCGAGCAGGGCGCCCGGTTGCGTCACATGGTGGCGGCCGAAGGTCACACCCCGCCCATCGCCCGCGCCATCGAGCGTCTGCGTCGCGATTTTGACCAGCCGCTGCGCATGGAGCAGCTTGCCGGCGACCTCGGCATGAGCGTCTCCAGCTTCCACCACCGCTTCAAGGACGTGACAGCCATGAGCCCGTTGCAGTATCAGAAGCAGATCCGGCTGCAAGAAGCGCGCCGTCTGATGCTGAACGAAAACTTCGACGCCGCCAGCGCCGCGTTTCGCGTCGGCTACCAGGACGCGTCCCACTTCAGCCGTGAGTACAAGGGACTCTTCGGCTTCCCACCCATGCGTGATGTCCAGCGGCTGCGTGAGAGCGCTACGGAAGCCATTGGCTGATGAGGCGGCTCGATACAACGCGGCTCGATACAACGCGCCTCCTTTTCCGCGGGGTAAATCCACAAGGAGAATCAAGGATTTCATCATGCAAAGCATGGCGGAAATAGGCGTGGATAACGCCAGACCGCGTCGCCTACGTATTGCGATCAGCGGCGCGGTGCAGGGTGTTGGGTTTCGCCCCTTTGTCTACCGGCTGGCGACATTGCTGGCGCTGCGCGGCTGGGTGATTAACGATACGCAGGGCGTTCTGATCGAGGTCGAAGGCGATGTCGCGCCCCTGACGGCTTTTCTCGACCGGCTCTCCACCGAAGCGCCGCCCAACGCGCGCATCCTCCACATGACGCACGACTGGCAGGAGGCGATTGGCTACACTTGCTTCGAAATTCGCCACTCCGACGCCGCCGGCGCGCCGCATGTGATCGTGTTGCCTGACCTGGCGACTTGTCCCGACTGTCTCGCCGAACTCTGCGACCCCGCCAATCGCCGCTATCGCTACCCATTCACCAACTGCACTAACTGCGGGCCACGCTTCACCATTGTCGAGGCGCTGCCCTACGACCGGCCCAACACGACGATGCGCGGCTTTACCCTGTGCCCCGCGTGCCAGGCCGAATATCACGATCCGCGCGACCGCCGCTTTCACGCGCAGCCAAACGCGTGCCCGGTGTGTGGCCCTGAGTTGGCTTTTTATGAGAAAGGCGGCAAGGGCGTAGGGAGACAGGCGGAGAGGGAAGCGCGTTGGGCTTTAACTGTGGAAGGCTGGTCGTTGCGTGCGGTGGGCGACGCAGCTTTGCACGCTGCTGCGGAGGCAATTCGTCGCGGCGGGATCGCGGCCGTCAAGGGGCTGGGCGGCTTTCATCTGATAGTGGACGCGCGCAGTGAGGCGGCTGTTCAACGACTGCGCGCCCGCAAGCAACGGTCTGACAAGCCGCTGGCGGTCATGGCCCCTACGCTGGCGCAAGCAGAAAGACTCTGCGAGATCTCGCCGCCGGCGGCCGCTTTGCTGCGTTCCGTTGCGGCGCCGATCGTGCTGCTGCCGCGGAACGCCGGTGCTCTGCTCGCCGACGCGGTCGCGCCCGGCAACCCCGATGTGGGTGTAATGTTGCCATACACACCGCTGCATCACCTGTTGCTGGCGCATCTCGGCTTTCCCGTCGTTGCCACCAGCGGCAACCTGACGGACGAGCCGATCTGCACCGATGAGGGAGAGGCGTTCACACGGCTGGGCGAGATTGCCGACTGCTTCCTGGTGCACGATCGCCCGCTCGCCCGCCATGCCGATGACAGCGTGCTGTGGATCGTGGACGGCGCGCCGCAATTTTTGCGTCGGGCGCGCGGTTATGCCCCGTTGCCTGTGAGCGCGCCGCGGCCACAGCCGGCCATTTTGGGCGTCGGCGCGCAGCTCAAGAACACCGTGGCGCTGAGCATCGACGCGCAGGTGTTTGTGAGCCAGCATATCGGCGATCTGCAAAGCGCGCCCGCGCTGGCAGCTTTCGAGCGCGTTATCGCCGATTTTCTGCACCTTTACGATGCGACGCCGCTCGCCATCGCGCATGACATGCATCCAGAGTACCTGTCGACAAAATGGGCAATTGAGCAGAGCAGAGCAGGGGAGACAGAGAGAATTGCGGCGTCTCCATCTCCAATCTCCAATTCCCCAATCTCCAATTCTCCAATCTCTCGATCTCCCCCTCTCCTCATTCCCGTGCAGCACCATCACGCCCATCTTGCCGCGTGTCTGGCCGACAACCGCGTGACCGCGCCGGCGCTGGGGCTGATCTGGGATGGGACAGGGTATGGGCTGGATGGAACGATCTGGGGCGGCGAGTGTCTGCTGGGCGACGCGGCAAGTTTTACGCGCGCCGCGCACTTGCGGCCATTTCGCCTGCCAGGAGGCGACGCCGCCATTCGCGAGCCGCGGCGCGTGGCGTTGGCGCTGTTGTGGGAACTCTACGGCGACGCCATCTTTGCGTGGGATTGGCTGGCGCCGGTGCGCAGCTTTGCCGAGCAGGAGCGACGCGTGCTGGCCGGGATGTTGGCCAGGCGCGTCAATGCCCCGCTCACCACCAGCATGGGGCGTCTGTTCGACGGCGTGGCCGCGCTGATCAACTTGCGGCAAACGGTTTCCTTTGAGGGACAGGCGGCAATGGCGCTGGAGCATTGCGCCGCCGCCGAAACCTCGCCAGCCTACACAATTTCCATCCAGCAAGGCGCGGGCCGCGCGCCAGCTCTGCTCGACTGGGCGCCGTTGGTGGCAAGCATCCTCGCCGACCTGCGCCGCAACAAGGATGTCGCCGTGATCGCCGCACGCTTTCACAACGCACTGGTCGACCTGGGCGCGGCTGTGGCGCAGCGCGTCGGCTGGTCCCAGGTGGCGCTGAGCGGCGGTTGCTTTCAAAATCGGCGCCTGACTGAGCAACTGGCGCGGCGGCTGCGTACAGATGGCTTTGACGTGCTGCTCCATCGCCAGCTTCCGCCCAACGATGGCGGCGTCAGCGTGGGCCAGGTCATGGTGGCCGCGGCTACATTGGCGCGTGAGGTTTGACAAGCCCTTTCAGATCACAGAAGATGCCTGGAAAAGTGGCTTTTTCTGACCAAACGCCGAGAGGATAACCAGCATGAACGTTCACGGCCAACACTATCGCACGATCTGGCTGAAGGCCGACAACCCCACCGTCGTGCAGATCATCGACCAGCGCCAGCTTCCCTTTCATTTTGTCGTCGAAGAGCTGACCACGGTCGAGGCCGTTGCCGCCGCCATCCAGGAGATGCACGTGCGCGGCGCCGGGTTGATCGGCGCGACCGCGGGGTACGGCATGATGCTTGCCGCCTTACACGCGCCGCGCGCCTCTTTGAGGGTCTTTCGTGCGGCAGTCGAGGCCGATGCTGCCCAACTCAAGGCGACGCGGCCCACCGCGGTCAATCTGGCGTGGGCGGTGGACCGCCAGTTGGCGGCGATGCGCGCGGCGGGCAACGACATCGCGGCGCAAATCGAGGCAGCCATTGCTACGGCGCAGACCATCGCCGACGAAGACGCCGATTTCTGCCGGCGCATTGGCGAACATGGCGTGGCGCTGATCGAAGAGATCGCCAAACGCAAGGCAGGCGCACCCGTTAACGTGCTGACGCATTGCAACGCCGGCTGGCTGGCCTTCGTCGATTATGGCACGGCCACCGCGCCGATCTACGCGGCGCACGACCGCGGCGTCAACGTGCATGTCTGGGTGGACGAGACGCGACCCCGCAACCAGGGCGCCCGGCTCACGGCGTGGGAATTGGGGCAGCACGGCGTGCCCCACACGGTGATCGTCGACAACGCCGGCGGCCATCTGATGCAGCACGGCTTGGTCGATCTGGTGATCGTCGGCTCGGATCGCACGACCTACACCGGCGATGTCGCCAACAAGATCGGCACCTATCTCAAGGCGCTGGCCGCGCATGACAACAACGTGCCTTTTTACGTGGCGTTGCCATCGAGCACCCTCGACTGGGAGATGCGCGACGGGCTGGCTGAGATTCCGATCGAGGAACGCGACGCGGCCGAGGTGCGCAGGATGGATGGCCGCAGCGACGACGGCATCCGTGAGATCCTGATCATGCCGGAGTCGAGCCGCGCCGCCAACTACGCGTTCGATGTGACCCCGGCGCGCCTGGTGACCGGATTGATCACCGAACGCGGGGTTTGCGCCGCATCAGAAGCAGGCGTGCTCGGTCTTTATCCAGAAAAGCGGAGAGCCTACGCCGGCGCCAGCTCTTGAATGGCCTCTTGCGTGACTTTCAGGCGTGAAAGAGCGGCGACGGGGGCGGCAAAGGGCAGATGCGCCAGATCCTTGTATTTGCGCAGCAGATGATAGGCGATGAGCAGTTGCGTCAATGCGAGCGGGTGACTGTGATGCGCGCCGCGCGCATCCTCGTAAGCGCCGAAATAGGAATCATCCACCGGCTCCATCTCCGGCATATGCTGCCAGATGGCGTGTGCCATGCGTCGCGCCTGGCGTGTAGAAGCGTTGCCATCGATCTCCAGAAAATCCACCGGCAGGCCGCGGTCGCGCCCCAGCTTGAGCCGGATGCCTTCACCCATCGTGCGGTCTTCAAACAAGTAGCTGAGATCGGGATGCGGAATGGTCGGCCGCAGCACGAGGCGGACATCCAGGTGCGCATCGCTCTCTTCAGCGCCCACACCTGCGGGCGGAGCAAAGCTCACCACGACGTCGGCATGATGTTGTTGCGGGCGGATGAAACTTTCTGAATCAGCCTCGCGTTTGCGCAACGAATCGATGACCTGCGCACGCGTGTAGCCGCGTTTCGACGTGTCGCGCCGCACCTTCCACACCTGGCGCAAATCTTCGCGCGGCGCCAGAAAGACCTTGACATCGAAAAACTGGCGCATCACCGGCGTGAAAAAGCTCAGCAACCCATCCACGATCACGAACTCGGCCGGCTGCACATATTCTGGCCGCACCAGAGAGCCGGTGGCGTGATCGTAGACCGGCTTGAGGATCGGCTGGCTGTAGTGCATCCGCTCCAGGTGCAATTGCATGATGTCAAGATAGTTGCAGTCCGGGTGCAACGCCGAAATATCGAGCGCGGCGCGCTCACGGCGGTCGAACTTGTGATAATCGTCGGTGCAGATGTGCGTCACCCGCTCCGGTCCGAGAATTTGCGTTAGTCCACGGCTGATGGTGGTCTTGCCTGCCGCGCTGTCGCCGACAATGCCCAGCACGATCGGTCGGTTCGGTCGGTTCATGGAGTTGCTCCTTGGCTGGAGGTGACAG
Organism: Caldilineaceae bacterium; assembly: GCA_014879855.1. Taxonomy (GTDB): domain Bacteria; phylum Chloroflexota; class Anaerolineae; order Caldilineales; family Caldilineaceae; genus Caldilinea. Next base: position 7,008 of record JACSRH010000162.1, read on the forward strand.
TCGCTTTACCATGCGCAGCGAAGCAGGATCGTCATAGGCCCGTGATGAGCAGCACGCACGCCTCCGCAAACTTCTGGCGAATGCGTTCGAGGCAGGCCAGGCCATCCAGGTACGGCATCCGCACATCGACGACAACGCCATCCCGCGCAAAGCGCTGCATGGCGTCCAGCAGGCGCTCACCATCGGCGCCGTCGCCAGCACGCGTATATCGTCGTGCTGCTGCAACAGGCTGCGCAGCCCTTCAAGCACAAGGGCATGGCCGTCAGCAATGATCACGCGGATGGGTCTGGTCATAGGTTGGCGTCGTTTTGGAACGCTGGCGCCCGCTGGTGCGCCGCCGTCCTCTCTACGATAGCGCCATGAAGTCGTCAATTGGTTTTCACCTGGTTGCTGCGCCACAGCTTGCATCCACAGAGTGCGCCCACGCCTGGAATGCCCCTGCGTTCACCGAATCGCTTGCCTTTCTGCGCGCAATGTGCGAATATCTCCCCTATGCATCACACAGACCAGTCGAACACAGATCAGCCGAACCCAGATCAGCCGAACAAACCCGAAATCATGAGCCCCGCTGGCTACTGGCCGCAACTCAACGCCGCGGTCGAAGCGGGCGCCGACGCTGTCTACTTTGGACTGAAGCACTTCAGCGCGCGCGCCAAGGTCGGCTTCTCGCTGGAAGAGCTGCCCGCTGTCATGCGCACGCTGCACCGTCGCGGGGTGAAAGGTTACGTCACCTTTAACACGCTGGTCTTCAACCATGAGCTGCAGGAGGCGGCGCGCTCGATTGCCGCAATTGCCGCGGCCGGCGCCGACGCGCTGATTGTGCAGGATGTGGGCATTGCCCAGCTTGTGCAGCGCATTGCGCCGGACACCGAGGTGCACGGCAGCACGCAGATGAGCATCACCAGCGCAGAAGGCATCGCGCTGGCGCAGCAATTTGGCGTCACGCGCGTGGTGCTAGCCCGCGAACTTGCGCTGGACGATGTGCGCGCCATCCGCGCCGCCACCGACTGTGAACTGGAGATGTTTGTGCACGGGGCGCTCTGCGTCTCCTATTCGGGCCAATGCTTCTCGTCGGAAGCGTGGGGCGGGCGCAGCGCCAACCGCGGGCAGTGCGCGCAGGCGTGCCGGCTCCCCTACGAGCTGATTGTGGATAATCAACTTACCCCGCTGGGCGACGCGCGATATCTGCTCTCGCCCGGCGATCTTTACGCTTTGCAGCAGATGCCAGAGATCGTGCGCATCGGCGTGCACGCGCTCAAGATCGAGGGGCGCTATAAGGATGCCGATTACGTGGCGCTGACCACTGCGGCCTATCGTCAGGCGGTCGATGAGGCGTGGGCCGGGTTGCCGCTCAGCATCACCACCCTGGAAGAGCTTCAGTTGGAGCAAGTCTACTCGCGCGGGCTGGGGCCACATTTTATCGCCGGCGTCAACCATCAGACTGTCGTCGATGGTCGCTCCCCCCGCCATCGTGGCGTGCTGATGGGTCGCGTCAGCCGCGTCCTGGCCGATCGGGTCTGGGTGACGCCCGACGCAGCCGCGGCCGTCGCGCCGCTCAAGCCCGGCGACGGCGTCTTCTTTGATGCCGCGGACTGGCGCAGCCCAGAGGAACCCGAAGAAGGCGGACGCGTCTATCACGTCACATCGCGGCGCGATGGCCTCCTCGAAGTGACCTTTGGCAACCGCGCGCTCAACTTTGCCCGCATCCGCGCCGGCGACCTGCTGTGGCGCTCGCACGACCCGGAGCTGGATAAGGCGGCGCGACCCTACACCACTGCGACATCGCCTGTTCGCAAGCAGCCGGTCAACGTGGCGGTGGCGGCGCGTGAGGGTGCGCCGCTGCGCATCACATGGACGCTGGCGGATCGACCTAACGCGCAGGCAACGGTTGCGTCGGACGAGCCGCTGCCCACGGCAACACAACGCTCAATCGATGCCGCCTATCTGCGCGAGCAACTGGGACGGCTGGGGCGCGCGCCCTACATCCTGGCCAAGTTAACTCTCGACGTGCAGGGTCACCCCTTTGCGCCGGCTTCGTTACTCAATCACCTGCGCCGCCAGGCGGTGGAACAACTTCAGGCGCTGCAAGAGGCGCGTGACATCACCGTGAGCGAACCGCTGACCGTGCTGCGTGAGATGGTGGAGAGGGAGAGACAGGGAGATTGGGAGACAGGGAAAATGGCAGCGCTTCCATCTCCAATTTCCCAATCTCCAATCCCCCGATCTCCAATCTCCCATTCCTCTTCTCTCCATCTCCTCGTGCGCACGCCAGTGCAGCTTGACGCTGCGCTGACCGTACATCCGGCAAGCATCACGCTGGACTACCTGGAACTCTATGGCTTGCGACCGGCGGTGGCGCGGGTGCAGGCCGCGGGCATCGAGGCGCGCGTCGCCAGCCCGCGCGTGCTCAAGCCCAACGAGCAGCGCATTGTCAACTTTCTGCTGCGGCTTGACTGCACCATCTTGGTGCGTTCCGCTGGACTGCTGCACGCGTTGCGCGAGGCGTCCGGCGCGTCAGGCCTGATCGGCGACTTCAGCCTCAACGTCGCCAATGAGTTGACAGCGCACACTTTCCTGGCGCTGGGGTTGATGCGACTTACACCCACGCACGATCTCAACGCCGCGCAGGTGGCCGACCTGGCGCAGCGCATCGGGCCGGAAGCGCTGGAAGTGATCGCCTATCAGCACCTGCCGGTCTTCCATACCGAGCACTGCGTCTTCTGCCGCTTTCTCTCCGCTGGCACGAGTTACAAGGATTGCGGCCATCCGTGCGAGCAGCACAAGGTGGCGCTGCGCGACAGCGCCGGTCGTGAACATCCCGTGCTGGCCGACGTCGGCTGCCGCAACACCGTCTTTGGCGCCGAGGCGCAGAACGCCAGCGCACACCTCGACGCGTGGCAGGAGACGGGGATTCGCCATTACCGCCTGGAATTTGTCCACGAAAGCGGCGAACAGGTGCGCCAGGTGGCCGACGCGTTCCGCGCGGCGTTGGCGGGCAAGCTGGCGGCCGCGGAGCTGAAGCGGCAATTGCAGCGCATTGCCCCCCAAGGCGTCACCGAGGGCAGTCTGTTCGTGCCGCCGGGGTATCGGGAAATTCCGTTGTTGGTGTAAGGCGCATGGATTTCATGCTGGAGCAAACACGTGATCATCGATGCTGAACAGTTGGAAACCTATCTCCGCGCGCGGGAAGCACAAGAATGCTTCTCTGGCGTGGTGCTGATCACCCAGGCGGGGGAGACGCACTTTGCCGGCGCGTACGGCTACGCGCATCGAGGCTGGCAGGTGCGCAACTCGCTCGACGTGCGCTTTGACACGGCCTCTGTCACTAAACTCTTCACTGCGGTGGCGACGTTGCAGATGATCGACCGTGGCCAGTTTGCGTTTGACACTTCAGCCGTCAGCTACCTGGATTTGCACGGCACTGCGATCGCGCCGGATGCCACGGTTTTCCACCTGCTGACGCACACCTCCGGCATTGCCGACGACGCCGACGAAGAAGCGGGTGAGCGCTATGAAGATCTGTGGCGCGCCAAGCCCAACTATGCGATTGCCGAAACTGCCGATTTCCTGCCCCAGTTTGCCTACAAACCCGCCAACTTTGCGCCGGGTGCAGGCTGCCGCTACAACAACTGCGCGTATGTGCTGCTTGGTTTGATGGTCGAACGCGCCAGCGGGCTGCGCTATCGCGACTATGTGCGCCAGCATATTTTCGCACCGGCCGGCATGACCGCTTCGGACTTCCTGCGCATGGATGAGGTTGCCCCCAATGTGGCCGAGGGCTATGCGCCCATTGCCGACGCTCAGGATAACGAGCGCACCGTGGGCTGGAAAAAGAATATCTATTCCTACCCGCCCGTTGGCTCTCCTGACGGCGGCGCGTATGTCACGGCCAGCGATCTCGACCGTTTTCTGCGCAGCCTCAAGGCGGGCAAGCTGCTCTCACCGGCGTTGACCGCCGCGTTCTTCACACCGCAGGTGGACTGCCGCCCAATGCGCGACGGCTGGAGCAAGGCGCATGGCTACGGCTTATGGTTCTATGTCGAACCATCCGGGCGCGTCCTCTTTGGCGAGAAGGAAGGCGTCAATGTGGGCGTCAGCGCCGTGATCCGTCACTTTCCCGACCGGGACATCAACGTCATTCTGCTGTCGAACCTGGAAGAGGGCGTCTGGGAGCCGGTGTGGGCAATTCACAAGATGCTGATGACCAGTCAAACATAACCGGCGCATCCACTACAAGTCAAGTATAAAATAGACGGCGGATCAGGCAATCCGCGTCATCCGCGGCCTGTTCCTGCTGTTTGTCACTCCATGAAATTGTTGCTATAATTTACGCACAGATGTTCTACTGACCGCTAGGTTAAGTATTTTTGCGGAACACCTTCCCGGAAGCTCCAAAGTTTCCGGGAAGGTTACAGACTAGCATCAATTTATTATCTAGCCATCAGTAATTCGGGGAGAGGAACGTTCCATGCCGGCTGTCAAAGAAAAGAAGCAATATCTGTGCTCGGCGTGCGGTGCGATGCAGTTGCGGTGGGCGGGAAAATGCCCTGAATGTGGCGAGTGGAACACGCTCGAAGAAGTGGCGGTGCGCGAGCCGGAGAAAAGCCGGTCGAGCATGGCGCCAGTCAATACGATGAACAAGCCGGTGTCATTGCCCAACGTAGTCAAGGACGATGCGCCCCGGTTGACGCTGCGTATGATTGAGTTGGGGCGCGTGTTGGGCGGCGGCATCGTGCCGGGGTCGTGCGTGCTCGTCGGCGGCGATCCAGGCATCGGCAAGAGCACATTGCTGCTGCAAATGGCCGCGGACGTCGCGCAGAACGCGGGCGTCGTGCTCTATGTCTCCGCGGAGGAGAGCGCGCATCAAATCGGCCGGCGCGCGACGCGCCTCGGCATCCGCGACGAACGCTTGATGGTGCTCTCCGAAATCGTCGTTGAGACCATCATCGAACACATCGAGGCAGTCAAACCCGTGCTGGTCATCGTCGATTCGGTGCAGGCGATCTATTCGGGCAACGGCGCCAGCGCGGCCGGCACGGTGAGCCAGGTGCGCGATTGTGCGGCCGCGCTGCTGCGCGTGGGCAAAGCGCAAAACATTCCGATCTTCCTTGTCGGACACGTCACCAAAGAAGGCAACATCGCGGGGCCGCGCGTGCTGGAGCACATGGTGGACGCGGTGTTGCAGCTGGAGGGCGAGCGCTTTCACGCCTTCCGTCTCTTGCGTTCGATCAAGAATCGCTTTGGCAGCACCAACGAAGTCGGCGTCTTTGAGATGAACGAGCAGGGAATGCAGGAAGTGCGCAACCCGTCCGAGCTTTTCCTGGCGGAGCGCCTGCCCAACGCCACGGGCAGCGCCATCGCGGTCTCGATGGAAGGGACGCGTCCGCTGCTGGTGGAAGTGCAGGCGCTGTGCAGTGCGACCGCGTTCAGCATGCCGCGGCGCACAGCCAACGGCGTCGACACCAATCGGCTGCTCTTACTGACCGCGGTGCTTTCCAAGCGCGTCGGCATTGATTTAAGCGACCAGGACATCTTCGTCAACGTCGTCGGCGGCATGCGCGTGGACGAACCCGCGGCGGACCTGTCGGTTGCGATTGCGATCGCCAGCAGCGTGCGCAACCGCCCGGTGCACGCCGGCCTTGCCATCATGGGCGAGGTCGGGTTGAGCGGCGAACTGCGCAGCGTTGGCCAGCTTGCCCGCCGGCTGCATGAAGCGACCAAACTCGGTTTTACGCGCGCACTCACCCCGCGCAGCACCTTGCAGCGGCGCGGCGGCGACAGCCTGCCCCAAGGCATCGAAGTCATCGGCGTGCGCACCCTCTATGAAGCGCTCGATGTGGCGCTGATCAAGTAAGCGAGTTACCATTGACTGAGCCGAGGATTGCGATGTTTGAACAAAATAGCTTGCAGAGAGAAGCGCAGCGCACGTTTACGCGTATTTTGCCGCGCTTGGAGACCGAATTCGTCGCTGTTCTTACTACGGATGTCTGGGCGCTCTTTCGTCAACGCCTGGAAGCACATTTCGATGATTTGTTTGAGCTGTTTTTCACGCTTTACGGCGAGCGTTACGATTTCCTCTTTCACCTCGAACGCCTGCTGGCCGAAGCCGCGCATTCCTGGCTGGAGCGACCGCAGCCGCTCAAGACGCTGGACGCGGCACGCGAGCGCAACCCGCGTTGGTATCAGTCCGAGCAAATGGTCGGCGGGGTCTATTACGTCGATCTTTTTGCAGGTGATTTACAGGGGATGCGCGCCAAGCTTCCTTACTTTCAAGAACTTGGGTTGACCTATCTGCACTTGATGCCGCTTTTCAAAGCGCCGCAGGGCGACAACGACGGCGGCTACGCGGTCAGCGATTATCGCGAGGTGGATGCGCGGCTCGGCGTCATGGACGATCTGCGCGCGCTGGCGGCGGATTTGCGCGCATGTGGCATCAGCCTGGTGCTGGATTTTGTCTTCAACCACACGTCGGACGAACATCGCTGGGCGCTGGCCGCGCAGGCGGGTGATGAAGATCACGCCGATTACTATTTTATTTTTCCCGACCGCACGCTGCCCGATGCCTACGACCGCACGCTGCGTGAGATCTTCCCCGAACAACATGCCGGCAGCTTTACGTTTCGCCCCGCCATGCAGCGCTGGGTGTGGACAACCTTTAACTCCTTTCAATGGGATCTGAATTATCGCAACCCCGAAGTGTTTCGCGACATGGCCGCGGAGATGCTTTTTCTGGCGAATGCCGGCGCCGAGGTGCTGCGCCTGGACGCGCTGGCCTTCACGTGGAAGGAGCTGGGCACAAACTGCGAGAATCTGCCCAAGGCGCACACGCTGGTGCGCGCCTTCAATGCTGTGTTGCGCATCGCCGCGCCTGGCCTGCTCTTCAAATCCGAAGCGATCGTACATCCCGACGAGGTGGCGCGCTACATCAGCACGCGAGAATGCCAGCTTTCGTATAATCCGCTGCTGATGGCGCTGCTCTGGAACAGCCTGGCGACGCGCGAGGTGCGGCTGCTGCGCCACTCGGTGGGCTATCGTTTTGCCATCCCGGACGGCTGTGCGTGGGTCAATTATATTCGCTGCCACGACGACATCGGCTGGACTTTTGACGACGGCGACGCCAGCGCGCTGGGCATCAACGGCTACGACCATCGCCGCTTTCTCAACAGCTTCTACACCGGACGCTTTCCTGGCAGCTTTGGCCGCGGGCTGCCCTTCCAGGAAAATCCACGCACTGGTGACGCCCGCATCTCTGGCACGCAGGCATCGCTGGCTGGGTTAGAAGCTGCCGTGCGCGTCGGTGATGCTGCTGAGATCGAGCTGGCAGTGCGGCGCATTCTGCTGCTCAACGCCATTATCCTGAGCATCGGCGGCATTCCGCTGATCTATCTGGGCGACGAGATCGGCATCCTGAACGATTACAGCTATGTCGAAGATGCGGCCAAGAGCGGCGACAGCCGCTGGGTGCACCGCCCACGCATCGACTGGGCGCAGATGGCGCGGCGCAGCGACCCATCTACGCTCGAAGGGCGCATCTACGGCGGACTGCACCATCTGATCGAGCTGCGCAAGGCGACCCCGGCGTTTGGCGGCAACGACATGAAGGTGATCAACCTGGGCAACGACCATGTTTTTGCCTACGTGCGCACCGGGCGTCAGGGCGAGCGCGTGCTGGTGCTGGCCAACTTCACCGAACACACTCAGCCGATCGCCGCCAATGAAGTGCGGCTCTACGGTCTGGGCTATCGCTTCCAGGAACTCATCACCGCGCGCGAGGTCGCGCTGGGCGACGAACCGATCGTGCTTGAGCCGTATCAGGTGCTGTGGCTGGCCGCCTAGTTTGCTCTCAAAACAGCGTTGATGCGGAGGCGCAGAGAGACAGCGGTTGGCAGAGAAACGCAGATTTTCATCAGAATGTCCCTGCCCCCGCGGGGCGCAATCGAACATGAAATGCCTTTGCGCCTTTGCTTCTCTGCGCCTTTGCTTCTCTGCGCCTTTGCGTTAAGAAACTATTTTCAAGGCAGCTTGCTCAGTAATTGCCGGGTGATTGCGCCACCATCGGCAAAAAAGATCTGTTTGGCAACTTCTGCGCTAAATAAATGTTAATGCCCGCCGTCTCTTCTCCGGCGCGCACCGGCACATCCTGCGCCCGGTGGTAATCGTAGACAAGCAGTGGCCCACCATAACAACCAGATCGCCAGCCGGCATAGAGGGGTGAACTGCTGACGCAGACGCGATAGACGCCGGCTGGGAGCGCCGCCACCTGGTAATTGCCTTGCGCATCGGTTGTGGCGCTCTGCGCCATCTGAGAGTTTTGTTCGTCCTGCGGTGCTTTGCACCAGACGCGCACTGTGTAACCCGCCGCCGGTGTATCCTGATCCAGCCGCACATTGCCGCGGATGAAGCCGCCCGGCTCTAATCTGGCATCGATCCCACTCCTTGGTTCGTCCGTCCCAATATAGATGTCCTGAGCCCCACCAAGGTGGATGCTGTTGGAGTAATAGGTGGTGGCGTACATCTGCGCCGGATCGCTGAAGCCCACGCGATAACCGTTTTGCTGTAAGCCGTTAAACGCGTAGCGTCCGTCCGCATCGGTAAAGACATGCACAAGTTCCGGCTGATTGCTGCTAGACGGAAAGAGCGAAACCTTGATGCCTGGCAGCGCCACGCCGCCGCTGGTGACCTGTCCAGTGATGGCGCCGTCAAACATCCCTTCACCCAGGTTGATATCGAGGCCAGTCAGGATGTCGCCGGTCGTTACACTGAGCACGGTTGCTGTCTCGAACGTCTCGCCGCCGTAGTAGCCGTAGAACCTGTTGCTGCCCAGGTAAGCCGTAACTTCGATCACATAACGGCCGGGACGTAGGCCGCCAATCGAGTACATGCCGGTTGCTGGGTCATAAATGCCATAACGCCATAACTGCTCATTCGTGCCGCCACTGCCGATGTCGACGCGTACACTATACGGAGATGCCCAAGCGGGTTTTTCCGTGCCTAGAATGCGGAGACTGCCACGCAGCGCGGCGCCCATCTCCAGGGCAGCGTCGATGTCAAGCCGCGCCTCGAAGCGATCGACGACGATCGGCGTCGCGGCGTCGATATCTTGCGCACTCCCGTAATATGTTGGTAGATAGGGCCCGCTTCTGTCGTCGAATTTCACGAAATAAACACCGGGGCGCACCCTGCGAAATGTATAGATCCCGGCAGCGTCTGTGTTGATGGTTTGTAAGTAGGCGTCATCCTGCTCGGCGGTGCGCCGGATCAGCGTGACTTCGACATTCTCTAAAGCATCACCTGCCAACGTGCGCACGCTTCCCCCGATCATCGCCCCGTCGCCCTCGACGCCTGCCGTCAGGTTGATGTTGGTCGTGGTGACGCCTGCACTCACTGTCACTGGCTGGGCGTTGTCGATGGATGAGATCACGTTGTCGTAGCACACTGAGGGCGCCGGCAGCGGTTCGCCGCCGGCTGGATAGAGATAGGGATGGGTGGCGCACACCCGGTAGACGCCCGGTGCAAGGCCGGTCAGGCTGTAGCCGCCGGTTGTCAACACATAAGTCGATTTGGCGCTTTGCCAGCCGGTGTCGCTCGCCACGAGCGCGGCGATCTCCACAGAGGTGGGGAGGAGATCAACCGCCTGGCTGTAGACGCCGGTGATGGCGCCGGCGCGATGAAGCACGCCATCGATCCCGGTGATATCATTGCCGACGACCGCGATGGAGGCGGCGCTTTCCAGGGTGAACGCATCGCTGTAATAGGACTGTCCATAGACGCCCGCCGGATCCCAGAAAAGGACCCGATACGCGCCCGTTCCCAATACACCGGCTCGGTAAGCGCCGGCCGCGTCGGTTGTCAGCGTGCGCTCAGGAAATGAGGCGCCGGGGTAGCTGCGATAAAGCTCGACCTGAATATCCGCCAGCGGCGTTCCCCCAGCATCGGTAACGACGCCGGCGATGCTGCCGGGCGCCTCGGGCGCGGCGGGTGTGTTAGGTGTGGATTGCGCCAGCGCGGGTGCAGTGAACAAGCAGAGCAGAGCAGCGAACAGACCCGCGGCGATCACGACCGCCACCATTGAAGACATCCTGCGCGACATAGGGGTCTCTCCTTCGGTTGGATCGGTTTATTGGCGTCTGTTTAGAGTTTTGATAACGACGTTTTATGCCCACCATGTGCTCGACAATTTCATCTGAGCTTGCCGCATCGCAACGGTTCAGAAATGACTACCGTTTTCGCTGATGGTATGCATATCCCATTCGTCAAACAGCAAGATCGAACGGCAAATCGCTGATGTCGCGCAACCGCATTCCGCCAACCATCAAATCGAGCATATCCAATTGATCTTCGTTTTCGAGGTCGATCAGACTCTGACGCAACTCGGGGAGCGCGAAATGGTAGACACAGTCCAGATCGCCGGTGCCCAGGGCGATAGCGGCGATCCGTGTCGGCAGAGGCTCCGCCGTGACCGCGACAATATGCGGCAAGTTGCCTTTGCGGTTGCGAATCAGGTTAAGTGCTTCCGTGCGGGTGTTTTGCGTCCGGTCGCTGCGAATGGTCCATTTGCAGGAGATGCTGGCGTGGAGGAGCGGGCGATCTGGGTTGTTTTGTATACGCAATCTGGTATTGGCCGCAATCGACTGGTTGTCGTCAAGCACAACGGTATTTTGATTGATCTCTTCGTCTGTTATGGGCAAGCGCGACACAACAATATCAGGCGCCACAATGTAATCACTGTTGGCTCCCAACATTGTCTTCAATACCTTATCATGATTTAACGCTTTGGTGAGATAGGCGAGATGTTGATATTGATCGAACGAAGCAATGCTTCGGCTAGTTTCGTAGCGCCAGCGCCCAGGGCGGATGTGCGTCAATA
>JACSRH010000122.1 GCA_014879855.1 Caldilineaceae bacterium
ACACAGTGCGCACCCAACCCAACGCATGGATCGAAGTGTTCGCGCTGGTTTTTGTTGCGGCCGCGGCGCTTTATTTCCGCGTTTCAGCGCTGGAATGGGGCATCCTTGCCTTTACTATCTTCATCGTGCTGGCGCTTGAATGTGTGAATACGGCGGTGGAAGCAGTGGTCGATCTGGTGTCGCCCACCTATCACCCGATGGCCGCCGTAGCCAAAGATGCGGCAGCCGGCGGCCTGGTCTTCGCCGTGCTCGGCAGCCTATGTGTAGGCGCGGCAATTTTTGGCCCGCGTCTCTGGAATTTGCTTGTCTGATCGGCGCTCCTTGCGTCACTCCAGAACTTTCTGTCACGCGCCTGACTCATCAAGGAAATTTACTACCAATTCTCACCTTCGTGCGTGACAAAGTCGCGAAATGGTGGGTCCTGGCTTCTCCTCCCAAAGCAAAAAAAGCAAGGCAAGATAATTGTATCTTGCCTTGCTTTTTTGCTTTGGTGAGTTATGCGTGCGCTGAGTTATTCCGGGAAAACGACCGTAATGTTCAGCGGCGTAGTCTGCAAAATCGGCGCGTATTTGCCGAGTTGATGCAACGCATCAAGCGACTCCGCATCAGCGCCGGTCAGAGCAGTCAAGGCGCCGCCATCCAGCCCAAGTTCGACCAGATTTTGCATCTGCCCGCTGTCCCAACGGATCAGCGGAAGCGCATTGCCGTTCAATGTAATCGCCAGACCTTCTGGCTGGGTAACAACGTTGAGCGTCTGAATGCCGAGATCTTTGACCTGCGCCAATTGATCAGCCGGCAGATTCAGCCCGGACAGCGCGTCCGCTGGGAGAAAACCGGCCAACATGCCCAGCCCTTCCAGCGTGGCCGTGCCGCTCGCATCATAACGAATGGTCAGCGGGCCAAGACTACCCAACAAACCGGTTGCAAAAGGCGGCACGCCCAGCTCGCCCAGCGCCTGCGCGGCGGCGGTCTGGTTGGCAGCCAGCAACGCGGCGGCGTCCGGCGCCTTACCGATCAGCGTCGGGCTGTCGCCTGCACCGGGGAAGGTCATCGCCACACCAAGGCTCATGTTGCTCAGCAGCGGCAGCACCTTGACCAACGTATCTGCATTGTCGATGCCGGCAATGCCAAGCACTGCGCCGAGCGACTGGATCGAATCGGCGTCCCAATCCATCGTCAACATTGGGCTGCCGTTAGCGTAAAGATTCACGCCGTCCGGCGTCAAGTTGACAAGCGCGCTCTCGATGCCGGCCGCCTGCACCAGCGCCATCTGCTCAGGCGCCCGCGCCAGCGCGCCCAGATCAACACCCAGCGCCGACAGATCCAGCCCCTTGAGGGAAGCCTGGCCCTGATCATCGTAGGTGATGGCGATGGCAGGGATGTCGACAACGACACTGTCGGCCGCTGCCGAGGCAGCCAACTCGCCTTGGCCCGGCCGCGGCATACAACCCGCGAGCGAGACGGACAGAATCAACAGCATGGATAGCAAAAGCGCCAGCCGTCTGTTCCGCATGAGGAAGCCTCCTTGTTGCAATTCCGTTTCGGTTTAAATATGAATTTTGGATAGGCGCCCTGTTCTGTCCCCGCAATGGGCATGTTGGGGAGGATGTCTGCACCACGACAGCCAATCCTTGCGATATTCTAGCACAGGGTCACACAGATTGTACAACACGGTTTCACAGCGCGTCGCACACGCTTTTGACTCATGATGCTATGCCATTGTCCAGCACCTCTGCCAGCACCTCTGCCAGCGCCTCCGCCGAGGTCACCGGCAGCTTGCACGCGTAATTCTCGCACACATACGCCGCGGCTTTGCCGTCCACGAGGGTGCGCCCTTGCAGCAGGGGCAACATACTCTCCTGAGCCGGCTCCTTCAATGCGACGACGGCATGGGGCAAAAAGTAGCGGCGCAGCTCAGCAAGCAACGCCTGCGTGTCGATGGCCCCCAGCGTGCCCACGAGGGCGATCTCCTGCGAGGGACCAAGATACGCGTCAAGCACGCCGAGCAGCCGGCCAAAGCCGGTGGGCTGGCGCCCCATCGCGTCCTTCATCATCAGCAGAATACGCCCCGTTTCGGTGCGATAGTCCGGCTTGTCCAGCAGGATCGCCAGCCGCAACAACGCTTCCGCGGCCAACGCGTTGCCCGACGGGATGGCGTTGTCGACAAAATCCTTGCGCCGGGCGACCAACGCTTCATGATCAACGCCAGTCTGGAAGAAGCCGCCCTCGGCGTCGTGAAATTGTGCAAACATCAGCTGCGCCAGCCGCGTCGCCTCACCCAGCCAACGCAGATCAAAGGTGGCTTCGTAGAGGGCGATCAGCGCGCGGGTGAAGGCGGCGTAATCTTCCAGATAGGCGTTGAAGCGCGCCTGCCCATCCTTGTACGCACGATAGAGCCTTCCGTCCGGCTGGCTCATGGCGGCGAGGATAAAATCTGCTGCGCGCACCGCGGCGGCCAGCGCGTCGGGGCGGTCGAGCCCCACCGCACACTCGGCCAGCGCGTGGATCATCAGCCCGTTCCACTCAGTGAGGATTTTCTCGTCACGACCCGGCTTGATACGCGACTCGCGCTGCGCAAAGAGCGCGGCGCGCCCCTTTGCCAAGACCGTCTCGACTTCGGATTCACTTACCCTGAAGCGCTGCGCCACCGCTTCCACACTGCGCACGACGCTGAGGATGGACTTACCCTCAAAGTTGCCGCGTGCGGAGACGCCATAGTAATCCCCGAAAATCGCCGCAGCGTGCGGGTCGAGCAGCGCCTCGATCTCCTGCGGCGTCCACACAAAAAATTTGCCCTCCTGCCCTTCGCTGTCGGCATCCTGCGTGCTGTAGAAGCCGCCGGAGGATGCAGTCATTTCGCGCAGCACATAATCGATGGTCTCCTCGACCACGCGACGGAAAAGCGGCCGCCCCGTCACCTGCCAGGCGTGCAGATAGGCGCGCAGTAGTTGCGCGTTGTCGTAAAGCATCTTCTCGAAGTGGGGCGTGAGCCAGATGGCGTCGACGCTGTAGCGATGAAAGCCGCCGCCCAGTTGGTCGTAGATGCCGCCGTGGGCCATCTTTTCCAATGTCAATTCTGCCATGTAGAGCGCGTCGAGATCGCCGGTGCGCACGTATTGCATCAATGCAAAATCGAGCGACATCGGCTGTGGGAACTTGGGTTGGCTGCCAAAGCCGCCATCTTCATCGTCGAAATACTGGCGCATCTGCCCAAGCGCTTCCTCTAAAATATCCGCGCCCAGCTCGCCGCCGTCGGCTCTCAGCGAGGCGCTGCGACGGAGCATTGCAGTCAACCGCTCCGCCTGGTCGTCCACCTGCTCCCGGCGCGCGCGATAGGCCTCAGCCACCGCGCGCAGCACCTGCTGAAAGCTGGGCATCCCGTAGCGCGGCTCCTTGGGATAATAAGTTCCGCCATGAAATGGCTTGCCGTCCGGCATCAGCCAGACGCTCATCGGCCAGCCACCCTGTCCCGTCATCGCCTGCACCGCATCCATGTAGATCGCATCGAGATCAGGGCGCTCCTCGCGGTCGACTTTGATGCTGACGAAAAGCTCATTCATCAGCGCCGCGGTTTCCTCGTCCTCGAAGCTCTCGTGCTCCATGACGTGGCACCAGTGGCAGGCACTGTAGCCAATAGAAAGAAAGATCGGTTTGTCCTCAGCGCGCGCGCGTTGCAATGCTTCCTCGCCCCAGGCATACCAATCCACCGGGTTGTGCGCGTGCTGAAGCAGATAGGGCGAAGTCTCCTGACTCAGCCGGTTGGTGTATTTGTGATCGCTCATGATCATCCTTTGCTGTAACACTTGCTTTTGATTGCGTTGCACTTATCGTAGCATGGGATCAAAAGATGAACATGTAAGCCCGCTCAACTCTGCTTCTTGTCCACCCTTGTTTCTGGTATAATGCAGCAAAGTTTATAGAACAAATGAACGGATTACCCATGACCGACGAACGCAGCGCCACAGGCCGCCCACCTATTGCCAAAGCCGACCCCGCCCGCCGCGCCGCCAGCGGCGCACCCCAGCTGGGAGAGCAGCAGGTCGATCACGCACTGCGCCCCCGCTCACTGCGCGAGATGATCGGACAGGCGCGGCTGCGCGACAAGATGCAGATTCTGGTCGAGGCGGCGCGCAAGCGCGGGGACGCCATCGACCATGTGCTGCTTTACGGGCCACCTGGGCTGGGCAAGACCACGCTTTCGCACATCCTTGCCTACGAAATGGGCGCCAACCTCAAAGTGACCGCGGGGCCCGCCATCGAAAAGGCGGGCGACCTGGCCGCCATCCTCACCAACCTGCGCAAAGGCGACGTGCTCTTCATCGATGAAATCCATCGGCTGGGACGCGCGGTGGAAGAAATTCTCTACCCGGCAATGGAGGACTTCTCGCTCAATATCGTCGTGGGCAGCGGGCCGGGCGCACGCAACATCCAACTCAGTCTGCCCAAGTTTACCGTAGTCGGCGCCACAACGCGACTGGCTTTGATGACGTCGCCGCTGCGCGCGCGCTTTGGCGTGGTCGAACGCTTCGACTTTTACGAACCCGCTGCCATCCAGGAGATCGTAATCCGCGCCGCGCGCCTGCTGGAAACGCCGATCGAGGGCGAGGGGTCGTGGGCCATTGCACGCCGCTCGCGCGGAACGCCGCGCGTTGCATTGCGTCTGCTGCGCCGCCTGCGTGACTATGCGCAGGTGCGCGCCGACGGCGTCATCAACGGCGCGGTGGCTCACGAAGCGCTTAGCCTGCTGGAAATCGACGAGTTGGGGCTGGATGATTTAGATCGCCGCGTGCTCGATGCCATCATCGTAAAGTTCAACGGCGGCCCGGTGGGTTTGGACACAATGGCCGCCAGCATCAGTGAGGAAGCCGACACGATCATGGATGTGGTCGAACCTTATTTGTTGCAGCTTGGCTTTCTGGACCGCACCCCACGCGGCCGCGTCGCCACGCGTGCCGCATACGCTCACATGCAGATCGACTATCCAGAACGACCAGAGCAGAGCGGGCTGTTTGGATAGCAGGGAGACAGGGAGAGCCAATCTCCAAGCTTCTAATCTTTTCTACGCTCACATGAGCTGGTCTTCCTCAGCAATGCCCGTCAGCACGCTCAGGTTTGCGGCATGAATCGTCAGCGCTTCCTCCGATTGCCGATTCTCGGGCAATAAGGATTCAGCGATGCGTTCGATGGTTTCCAGCGGCTCGCCGCGCTGGAGCAGCCCCGGCACAACGCGGCGCAGTCCGTGCAGATAGGCGACATCTGTAGCCAACCGTTCCATGACGGCCGGCTTTTCCTTCACTGGGGAACCGACGTGTGGCACACACAACTGGAAGTTCTCGTGCTTGATCAGCCGCGCCAGCAGACGCAGCGTTTCCAGTTCGTCGCTGCCGTCCGAGCCGGGCACAATGCGCGGCGGCAAAGCGTCGCTGCCGTAGTCACCGCTCAAAAGCACGCCCACCGCGGGCAGGTATGCGATGACGCCCGCCTGCTGCACGTATACATCCAGGAAGTGCTCGCCCACGCGCAGATGCGCAACGCCCCCCGCAATCAGTTCCACCTGAGGCACCGCGGCATGGGGGCCATCTCCCGTATAGAGCGCGGCGACATTGTCTTCCAGTTGGAAGCGGTCGGGAGCATCGGTGGGTGGGTCGACAATCAACAGGTGCGTGTGGGGGTTGCCCGCGGCGTCGACGCCTTGACCCAGCACAAACAAGCTGTTGCGCGCCGGTGTTCCCTCGCTGAACAATTCAAGATTCTGATAAAGTTGCAGAATCTGCGGGTGCTTCTGGCTAGGTGGTTCCAGTAACGGGATGAGTGGTGTCATGGCTGGTTATCTCGCAAGGCTCTACGTGACCAAGTTGCGCTAACCGGTCAGCCAATTCTGCAGGCAGATCGGCGACGATGATGCGGCCGTCCGGCAAAATGTAGATGTCGGTTTCCACCGGAAAGGGCGTCCCCGCGGGCGAAGCTGTTTCAGACGCCAGTGACGGTGATATCGACATGGGTATCATCTTCAAAGTATTCGCCGGTGCGCTCCGCCTTTTCCACTTTTCCCATCTGTTCGAGCAACGCGCTGATGTTTTCGCACGCAGCGCCCTTGACGCCTTTGATGGTGTACTCCACGCGGCCGTCGGGCAGGATCGAAATTTCGATTTCCTGGCTTTGCATGATTTCCCCTTTCCGGTGTTGCTCTTTCCGGTGTTGCTCTTTACCGGTGTTGCTCTTTCCAGTCAGTCTCTACGTCCAACGCCGCACGGTCATGCGGATGACGCGGTCGCCGCCAACCTGCTCCTCAACCAGCGCAAAACCCGCGGCTTCCACCTCATCGACGACCTTGTGGTAGGCGTAGCGCTGCTGGATCGCATCCAGATGAGTTCTGACGACCGCCATCTGCATGTCATCGCCGATGGCTTCATACAGCCCCTCGTCCGTGACGCGGAAGGCGAACTTGACGCCTTTGGCCTGCACGACCAATGGAACCTGGCCGGCAAAACCACTCCACACATGCGTGTAACGCTGGTTTTCCTGATAATTCAGCGCCAAATCATCTAACGCCCGCTTGATGAGTGAAAATTCTCGCAGTTCAGTTTTGATGCGCACAAATTTCGACATAGTTTCTCTTGATCTCCAATCTCTTACTCTCTACTCGCCTACGTTTGCCCCTTGATACGCCCAGTCCAACAACTCAACGGTATGCCAGAGGGGAAGCGGCCTGCCCAGCAATTCCAGATGCGCCCTGATTTGATTTATACAGCCGATATTGCCAGTAACGACGGCGTCTGCGCCCGTAGTCAGGATCGCACGCGCCTTGCGTTCGCCGATCGCACGCGCCAGTTCGGGCTGCTCCAGATTATACGCGCCGGCCGACCCACAGCAAAGCTCGCCTTCAGGGATTTCCACAATGCGCACGTTGGGGATCGCGCTGAGCAGGCGACGCGGCGGTGCAACGACGCGTTGGGCGTGCGCCAGATGGCAGGCGTCGTGATAGGCGATGGCCAGCGGTTGCGCCAGTGGTGGCGGCGATGCGATGCCCAGTTCGTCCAGAAAGACGCTGATGTCGCGTACGCGTGCGCCAAACGCGCTGGCCGTGGCCGCGTCTTCCTCGCCGGCGAAGAGCAGTCCATATTCGTGCATTCCAGAACCGCAGCCCGCGGCGTTGGTGATGATGGCGTCAACATCCGCCGGGAAGGCCGCCAGGTTTTTGCGCGCCAGATCGCGCGCCTGCTCCGCTTCACCGATATGCAGGGAGAGCGAGCCGCAACAGCCCTGCCCACGCGGGATGAGCGTCTCGACGCCATTGCGCGCCAGTACGCGCAAAGTGGCCCAGGTAATCTGCGGCGCCAGCACTTGTTGCACACAGCCGGCGAGCAGGGCCACGCGCGCGCGCCGCACGCCTTGCGCCGGGTGGATTTCCGGCAAAGGCGGCGCCTCCGGCAGCTCGGACGGCAGCAGATCGAGCATGGCGCCGAGCTCGGCCGGCAACAGCGGGCGCAGCCAACGCCCGACGCGTCCACTCTGTACGGCAAGCCGGAAGCGACCAGGGTAGGGCAGCGTCTCCTTCACCAGCGTGCGCACGGTGCGGTCGAGTGGGGGGCGGCGGCGCGCCTGTTCGGCGCGAGCGCGGAAGGGCGCCAGCAGATCACCGTACTCGACGCCAGAGGGACAGGCTGTGACGCAGGCCATGCAGCCCAGACAGCGGTCGATAAAGGGCAGCGCGTCGGCTGTGCTCATCTGCCCCTCCAACACTTCCTTCATCAGGAAAATGCGGCCGCGCGGCGAGTCCATCTCCTCGCCAAGCACCTTATAGGTGGGGCAGGTGGCGAGGCAGAAGCCACAATGGACACAGCTTTCGACAGCTTGCGCCATGGCTTTGCCTTGCGGGCCGAGAGTTTCGACAGGAATTGTATGTAGCATGAGTCGCTCACAGAATTGGGAAGCGGTTGGTTGGGTCAAGCACACGTTTGACGCGCGCGGCCAGCGATGCACCAGTGCGCGCACCCACAAAAGGCCACTGCGTTTCCCCTCGCAGCACCAGCCCGCTCAGTTGTAATTGAGTCAGATAAACATGTAGTTGCGCAAGCTCGCCCGGCCATGCGATCCAGACCAGCGCGCCGCCGGCAAGGTAGCGGCGCTGTGCGCCACTAGCCTGCAAGATCTGTTCTAGCACAGGAATCGTATTCAGCGTGATGGGCGTCTTCACCAGCGACCAGTCGGCCGGCGCCCAGGAAAATGCCCGCGCCGCGGCCCAGAATTCGGCTTCGTCGGTTTCTCGCAAAGGAGTCCCAACGCCGAGCCAGATGCGCAGGCTTTGCTGGCGCTCTTCCAGCGTCGTGGCGAGGCCGCCCTGTCGCACGTAAAGCACCGGAGCGCCAGCTTCAATAAGCAGATCAAGCGCCTCGATGTCAAAGGTTGAACCGTTCAGCCGGGTAATGGCGGCAAGTGCAGCATCGAGCGAGGGTTGAGACACGCGCAGAGTGGCGTAGCGGGGCGGCTGTGGGAAGACCTTGAAGCTCGCCTCGACAATGACGCCCAGCCGGCCAATGCTCCCGACCAGCAGTTTGGGCAGGTCGAAACCCGCGGCATTTTTGACGACTTTGCCACCACCGCGCACCAGTCGCCCCTGTCCGTCCACGAAGCGCACACCGATCAAAAAGTCACGCACGCCGCCATAGCGGTGGCGTCCCGACCCGCTCAGCCCGGCGGCAACCGTTCCACCCAGCGTGGCGCCTTCTTGGACCAGGGGCGGGTCGAAGGGGAGATACTGGCCGTACGCGGCCAGCGCATCCGCAATCTCGCGCAGCGGCGTGCCCGCGCGCGCGGTGAACACAAACTCGCCTGGCTCGTACTCGACGATGCCGGTCAAGCGACGCGTGTCGAGCACAGTCGCGCCGTCGCCCGCCGTGCACAATGCCGGTTTTGTGCCGCCGCCGCGCACAACGATCTGCTCATACGCACAGACGACCGTCTGCACATCTTCATTGGTTTCCGGTGAAATTACCGTCACCGCTGACATAGTTGTTGACAGAGTCGCTGACATGATTTGGCTGCCTATTCGCGTGAAATGACGCCTTGACGTTCGAGCGGATGCACACCGTGGCTGCTGAGCGCAGGCGCCTCGCCGTCGGGGAACATCTTCCCCCGGTTAGAGATTTCGCCAGGATCGAGCGCGCGGCGCAGTTCGGCCATTACCTCCAGGTCGGTCGTTGTGAACATAGCGCGCATATGTTGCCGCTTCTCCATGCCGATCCCGTGCTCGCCAGTGACTGAGCCGCCCAACGCGATGCACATTTGAATGATCTCACCGGCCAGCGCCTCGGCGCGTTCTAATTCCCCGGCAACGCGTCCGTTGAAGAGGATCAATGGATGCAGGTTGCCGTCGCCGGCGTGAAAGACATTGGCCACGCGCAGGTTGTGGGTGCGGCTCAGGCGCTCGATGGTCGCCAGCGCCTCACCGAGCCGGCTGCGCGGCACAACGCCATCCTGCACCAGATAATCCGGGCTGAGCCTTCCAACCGCCGAAAAGGCGCTCTTGCGCCCCTTCCAGATGCGCGCCCGGTCGGCGTCATCTTTGGCGACGGTGACGGTCTTTGGCCCCGACCCTTCGATCACCCGCAGCAGATGGGCAAATTCAGCCTCGACCTGCACGCGCTCGCCTTCCAACTCTACGATCAGCAGGGCCGCGGCATCGCGCGGATAGCCGGCGTGCACAGCCGCCTCCGCAGCTTCGATGGCGAGCGCGTCCATGATCTCCATGGCGCCCGGCAGCAAGCCCGAGGCCACGACTTGCGCCACAGCATCGCCGGCGCCCGCCAAGGAATCATACGCGGCGAGCACGGTGCGGTAGCACTCCGGCTTGGGCAGCAGCCGCAAGATAATTTCCAGCGCCACGCCAAAGAGACCCTCCGAGCCGACGAAAAAGCCAGTCAAGTCCGGGCCGACGCTCTCCAGGCTTTCGCCGCCAAGTTGGACGACCTCGCCGTCGGGCAGCACCGCCTTGAGGCCCAGGACGTGATTAGCGGTCATGCCATATTTCAGGCAGTGCGCGCCACCGGAATTAAACGCAACGTTGCCGCCGATGGTGCAGATCAATTGACTTGAAGGATCCGGCGCGTAGTAAAGGCCATGGGGCGCTGCGGCGCGTGAAACATCCAGGTTGATCACGCCCGGTTCGACGACAGCGATGCGTTGCGCGGGGTCCAAGCGCAGGACGCGGTTCAACCGGTTGAGCGCGATGACGATGCCTTCCTCCACCGGCAACGAGCCACCGGACAGACTGGTGCCGCTGCCGCGGGCCACGAAAGGGATAGCATGGCGGTGACACAGCCGCACTGCCTGGATCACTTCCGCCTGCGTTTCGGCCAGAATCACTGCGGCCGGACGCGCGCGAAACGCGGTCAGCGCGTCCGATTCATAGGGCGCCATCTGCGCCGGGCGTTGAAGCAGGCGATCAGGGGGAAAGCAACGTTCAAGTTCGCTGATCAGGCCACTAGTTTCCATCTCAACTCCTGAATGGGCAACGACTACCAGCATTGTAGCCGATCCGCCGCAGCGAATCAACCAAATCCCGGGATGCTTTAATTTCAACGCAAAGTTTCAAACATCTGACGCTTTACAATTACGTCAGGCGTGGTGCATAGTAAAGGTGTGTAGGCCTTATTCTGATTTGTCAAAGGATCGGTGAATAGATGAAACGCCATCAAGTTGCACTTATCATCGCGCTGGCATGGCTGGCAGCGGTGGCGTCGATGTCACAATTAGGACCAGGTCTGTTGGCAGCTCCGCTACAAGAAAGTCCGTCGATGCTTTCGGGTGCTGGTGCACCGGACGCGGCCCTGCAAGCGGCGCAACAAGGGGCGTCGCTGATTGTACGTGCACGCGTGGCGCAGGTGACGAGCACCTGGGCTGAGGATCGTTCTCATCTCCAGAGCCTGAGCAGCATGACCCTTCATTACACGCTGCAAGGAAGCGTCGCAACGCCGCTCTATGTGCGCACTGTGGGCGGCCATCTGCCCTACGAAGAGCTTATGATGGTGGATTCTGAAAAACCCACCCTCAGCGAAGGGGAAGAGGTAATCCTTTTTCTCGCGCCAGGATCAGGAGGATATGAGATCGTTGGCGACCACAATGGCAAATATGGGGTGCGGGATGGGATGGTGCACTACGACGGCTCGCTGTTTGTCGAATCACTGCAAGCATTCTATGCGCGCCTGGCCCGCCTTGACGCGCGCATTGTTGCACCGGGCGATTGGGAAACCCAAGAGGCAAGCCTGCACCAGACTCCATCTGTGGGCGGGCTTGATTATGTCTATAAGGACATGAAATGGGCAACGAAAACCGTCCCGTTTTCTGTCAACCCGAACTCAGCACGGATGAATAGCGATAATGGGACAGAGGACGACTTTCTAGAGGCGATCTTGAATGCGGCTACGACATGGAGTATGGTGACAAGCGCCGATTTCACGCTGGAATATACAGGGCTTGCAACGGCGGCTGTCGCTGCCTATGATGGTGCAAATCACATTTTCTTTGCTGACAAAGGGTTGACTGACAGCAACGGCGTACGGCAGCCCCTGGCGGTCGCCACCGTCTGGTTCAGCAATGGCATTATTCTGGATGCCGATATTGGCATCAATGATGCCTATGCTTGGGACGCGACAGGAACGCCTGGACGAACTGAAATCGATCTGGAAAGCGTCGTGCTGCACGAACTCGGCCATTGGCTGGCGCTTGGCCACGACCCCGACAGCCGGGCCGTCATGTATTACGCCATTACAGCCGGCACGCTCAAGCGAGCGATTTTCGACAACGATCGGCGTGGCATTGAATTTATCTATCCCTGCGCCATCGGCCAGGAATGCAACCCAGTATCCACCGTTACTGCGACGCCCACGTTCACACCTAGCCCAACGCCGACATCAACGCCGACATCAACACCGACGGTGACGACTACGCCCACCGCGACCCCAACGCGTGTAGCGCAAACCATCACACGCGCCAATGGCGGCGTGCTGGAATATGACCCTGCCCCGGGCAGCCATATCAGCCTGGTGGCGCCGCCAAACGCCGTCGTCACAGACACCCTCGTCGCTATTGAGCACACGGCCCTGGCGCCGACGCCACCTGCCCATCACTACCCGCTGCTGGGCTATTTCCGCGTCTATCTCGAACCAACAGGTATGACTCAGACGACCGATTTTTTTGAAATTCCAGTAACATTGACTGTCATCTATCGCAGCGCGGTCTTTCAAGCTCGCTCTGACGCGTCGCTCCGGCTGCTGGCAGTAGATGACAGTGGCGAGCGGTGGGAAGCGCTGCCATACGAACACGAAGCGCAGGAGGGCGACGCCCATCAGGTGACGGCGTCGATTTCTCAACCATCAGCATTTGGACTGTTCCGCGTGGATAACATGCTCTATCTGCCGCTTGCGAGGCGTTAGCCGCGCTTCAAGCGGCAATTCCATAAGAGGATGTATTTTTAGCGAGGGGCGCCTGGAGGGAAAATAAGCTCAACCCATTGCTGCCAGGGAGGTTTCACCGCCAGCCCTGGCAGCGTTGTTTGTTCGGTCGCTGGGATAGACTCAGGCTCAGGCTGGCCCTCATACACAACGACCGGCAGATCTCCTTCCTGCACCAGCCCCATGCCATCACGCGCCATGAGCGCCAAATAATAGGGGTCTTGCACGCGTTTGAGTTCTTCTTGAAGGTTGGCATTGCGCTGCTGGCTGGCGGCGACTTGCTGGCGCATCTCGTCCACCGCCTCACGCGTTGCATCCAGTCTGGAGAGGCGCTCAAAATATCCCGCCACAAAGACCATGCAAAGTGCAACGAGCAGCAAGATCAACAATCGCGGGTTGCGGCGGCGCTCTCGCTCGGAAGGTTGGCCAAACGGCAAGGGTGGTGTAGTCATAAGTAAGCGTAGTGTATCACGCCTTGCCGGGAAAAATCAATCCTTATACAAACAAAAAATTTATGTGCAATGAAAGATGCAGATGTTGAACAAAAAAACAGGAGGCTCTTTCGAGCCTCCCTGTGCCGCAGAAGGGACTTGAACCCCCACGAGCTAATGCTCACTACGCCCTGAACGTAGCGCGTCTGCCGATTCCGCCACTGCGGCCTATCAATTTCACGTCCGGAGCGGAGAATAACACGGGTTCAGAATCGTGTCAAATTCATTTAGATGGAACCTGATTCGTAGGAACACGCCGCGAATCAATGTACCAGATGTCAAAGTTGTCGAACCGTTCAGCAGGGGTGTTGAGCGCGCCTACCTCTACATTGTGTACGCGCGTGCTGACGCCGTAGGTGTACAAAGGGTGAAACAAGGGTAAGGACGGCAGCTCCTCTGCAAAAATGGCCTGGAATTGGGCGTACAGCGCGCGCCGTTCGTCTTCATCGATGGTCTGGCGCGCTGCATCCATCAATTGATCGGCTTCGGCGCTTTGCCAGCCGGCATAATTCTGGCCATTGCCCTCGATCTGGCTGCTGTGCCATTGCGGAAAAGGATCGGGATCACCGACCTGGTTCCAGTCCGTCAGCGCGGCTTCAAACGCGCGCGGCGCCAGAAAATCCGCTACAAGTCCGCTAAAAGGAATCGCTTGCATATCAGCGCGCACCCCGATTTCCGCCCAGTCCGCCGCTAACCGCGTGCCGATCTGTTGATGGAGAGCGTCATCCTTGACAAGCAAGATGAACGAGAAAGGTTTGCCATCTTTGTCGCGCACGCCATCTCCATCGCTGTCAATCCAGCCCGCTTGGTCCAGCAAGGAGCGCGCGAGGTCGCGGTCAAAACCATACTGTTTTACATCCGCGGTGTAAGCCCAGTGATTAGGCGAGATCAAACCTTCCGCCACAATGCCCTGTCCCGACAGCACTTCGTCGATCAATTGTTTGCGATCAAGAGCGTAGAGCAAGGCTTGCCGCACGGCAATGTTCTGAAAGAACGGCGCATTGGGGTTATTGACATTCAACAGAATATTTTCATAACCGAATTCAATCGACGAAAAGGTCTGCACGTCATCGTGCGCCGCGGCGCTGTTGACCTCAGAAGGCAAGAGCGTGCTAAGCCCATCAATCTGCTGTGCATCGAAAGCGGCAACCATGGTGCCATAATCAGGGTAGAAATCAAACTCCAGCGCCGAGATATAGGGGGAGAATCCGGTGTTGAACGGGTTGGGTTCGAGACGCACATGCTCCGGTGTGGTTTCGACGATGCGCATCGGGCCTGCCCCAATTGGCGTCTCCGTCAGTGATTTGGTCACCAGATCTTTGGCCGGTGTATCGCCATAAATGTGGCGCGGCAGGAGGCCAACGGTGGTCAGATCGATGAACGGGGCAAATGGCTGTGGCAATGTGATCTGAATCGTGCGGTTATCCAGTTTTTCGACGGTTACGCTGCGCCATAACCGCGGCAACCCCGGAATCTCGGCCAGGGAGGGGTCTTGCAGAATCGAATAGGAAAACATGACGTCGTCCACCGTAAGCGCCTGGCCGTCATGCCAGAAAAGATTTGGCTTCAGGCGAAATTGATAGATGCGGCCGTCGACCACACTCCAACTTTCAGCCAAGTCAGGCACGATGCGCCCATTTTGCCCCAGACGCATCAGCCCGCGGTAGACCAGGTTGCAGAGATCGCTGTCGATGTTGTTGCTATTCTGGCACCAAACCGGGTGCAGATACTGCGGCGCCCCGGCGACGCCTTCGCGGAAAACACCGCCGCGGTCAGGGACAAGCACGGTCGGCACGGTGTAGGTGGCAAAGCTCAAAATGACGACGAGCACGGCAATCGCGGCCAGTGCAATCAAGACGAGCCAGCGCATGTGCTGGGCTAAAGATGCAGCCGGCGAAGCCGCGCCAGTCGTTGTTGACTGGATCGTGGGTGGCATTTGCATGAGGCGAATAAGGTGGCGATAAGGAGGGAACAGGAGTTCTCCCGTTCCCTGTTCAGGTCAGCGAAGCTTTGCCTAGCCAATCATCACGGTGACGAGGCAGAGCAGGAGGAAGACGCTTGTCAGCACAAAGGTCAATTGCCACAAAGTTTTCTCAATGCCTCGGCGTGTGCGATAGATATCGCTGCCGCCAAACACTGCACCAAGCCCTGCGCCAGTTTGCCCCTGGATAATCACCACAGAAATCAGGGCGATCGCGACGATATTCATGGCGATCATCATAAAAGTCGTAATATTCATGGAATCCTACCTCATCAGATCGGCTAACAAATAGCGGGGCCACAAGACGCGCCGTCGCAAAGTATATCAAGCCCCAGACATGACGCCAAATTCCATGCTGATTGAAGCCAGCACAAGCGCGGGGCTGCGACAAGCTTTGGGGCGTTTGAACAAACAGAACCCGGCAGGCATTTACCTTGCCGGGTCAAAAAACTTGAGCCAGACAGACCCTAAAGGAATCCCAACGGAGCAGCGTTAGCCGATAGCTGTGCGCTAATCAAAGCGCCTGGGGCAAGATGCTTCGCTGTACTGCGGAAGCTTCGCAGCACTGCGGAAACTCCGCTGTACTGCGGAAACACAGGCGCAAGCCAATCCACCAGAAACTAGGCGTGAGGGGCGGAAGTATCGCTGGTAATGACTGGCTGCTCAGCAACGTCGGACTGTGGCTTCTTTTGAGCATCGACGCCCGATTCTTTGCGAAACTCGCGAATGCCTTTGCCCACTGCACCAAATACTTCTGGCAGCTTGCCGACGCCAAAGAGCATGGTGACGATCACCAGGATCAAGATCAATTCTACAGGGCCAAAATTAAATGGCAGCATGTTCGTTCTCCTTGAAATCTAACACGTGGTGCGCTCTAGCTTGGCGCTGATCTGTGTCTGGCGTCCATTATAGCACGCCAGGCGATCTGTGCAAGTAAGAAACAATGCGCGCGAGCCCGCGTTGCAAAGTCGTCGTAAAAACGACCGCTTGTGCTAAAATACGATTCTATGTTGACGGAATTACGCATTCAAAATTTCGCGATTATCGACGAGTTGCGGCTCGAATTCGGCCCTGGCCTCAACATCCTCACCGGTGAAACGGGGGCTGGCAAGTCGATTATTATCGACGCCGTCGGGCTGTTGTTGGGCGACCGCGCGGCTACGGAATGGGTGCGCACCGGC
Organism: Caldilineaceae bacterium; assembly: GCA_014879855.1. Lineage (GTDB taxonomy): Bacteria > Chloroflexota > Anaerolineae > Caldilineales > Caldilineaceae > Caldilinea. The sequence goes on from JACSRH010000122.1 coordinate 16,106, forward strand.
GCGGAGCTGGCCAGCATAGAAGCGACATTTAGGCTGCCTGCCGACGCCGAGCGCGCCGCCGCCATTCAGACGCTGCTGGAAGCGGAAGGGCTGGAGGATACGGAGAGCCCACAATGGGTCATGTTGAGCCGTGAAGTGCGGCTGAACGGACGCAACGTCTGCCGCATCAACGGGCGTAGTGTGAGTCTGCAATTGCTCAGCGACATCGCCGGGTTACTGGTGGATGTGCATGGTCAGGGCGAGCACCTCGGCCTGCTGCGCCCAAAAACGCATATCCACCTCCTGGATCACTATGGCGGCCTGCTGGCCTTGCGGGCACAGATTGCCGAGCGCACCGCCGAACTGCGGCGCATCCGCAGCGAATTGCAGCGTCTGCGCCAGGACGCGCGCATGATTGCCCAGCGTCTGGATCTGTTGAGCTTTCAGGTGGACGAGATTTTCGTGGCCCAACTCCGGCCTGGCGAGGACGCCGAGTTGGAATCGGAGCGACGCAGGCTAGGCAACGCCGAAGCGCTGACCAGTCTGGCGCAGGCCGCGTCTGGTATGCTCAGCCAGGGCGACGGCGAGCTGCCCGGCGCCATCGACATGGTCAGCGAGGCAGTTGGCCGGCTGGAGAAACTGGCGCGTATCGACCCCGACATGACGCAGCAGGCCAACGAAGGGCAGGCGTTGATCGAGCAATTGAGCGATCTCGCCCGCACGCTGCAAGATTACGCGGATTCGCTGGAGTTCAACCCAGGGCGCCTGGCCGAAGTCGAAGAGCGGCTGGAGTCGATTGCGGGGCTGAAGCGCAAGTACGGCGACACGATCGAGCAGATCAACGCTTATGGTGAGAAAGCGCGCCGCGAACTGGAAGATCTCAGCAACTGGGAAGCCAAGACCGCGGATCTGGAGCGCCAGGAGGATGATCTGCTGCACCGCGTAGGAAAGCTGGGCGCTGAGTTGAGCCGCAAACGCCAGGAGGCGGGCGAGGCGCTTGCGCGTCAGGTCGAACAGGAGCTGGCTGATTTGAAGATGGTGCGCGCGCGTTTTGGCGTTTCCATCGCGCAAACCGAGCGAGCAGACGGCGCCTATTTGCCTGATGAACGCCGCGTCGCCTTCGACAGCACTGGCGTCGATCAGGTTGAATTCTTGATCAGCGCCAATCCGGGCGAGCCACTCAAGCCCATGGCGCGCGTGGCCTCAGGCGGCGAGACCGCGCGGCTGATGCTCGCGCTCAAAAGCACGCTTGCCCACGCCGACGCCACCCCCACGCTGATCTTCGACGAGATCGACCAGGGCATCGGCGGGCGCATCGGCGCCATCGTCGGGCAAAAGCTGTGGCGGCTCACTGGCGCAGGCGCAGACAGCATCAACGGCGCCATGTCTGCCGCGCATCAGGTGCTCTGCATTACCCACCTGCCGCAACTTGCGGCGTTTGGCGACCATCACTACACCGTCGATAAGCAGATCCTGGTGCAAGGAAAGGAAGAGCGCACCCACACGATCGTGCGCACACTTGCCAGCGAGGCGCGCGTGCAGGAGCTAATGCAGATGCTCGGCGCGCTCAGTGAGGCGGGCCAGCGCTCGGTGGAAGATATGCTCAGCGAAGTTGCGCAGGTGAAGCAAGGCGCGCGCGTGCTCCACTAGTGGATCCTTGTTTAGAAACTGTTTGAACAGGGACAAATTTGACGCAGAGAGGCGCAAAGGAGCAGAGGCTCGCAGAGGAACAACA